>JAHILY010000096.1 GCA_018896815.1 Candidatus Omnitrophota bacterium
CAAGAAGGATGTCCTTAAAACATCCCTTGCCATACTTTAAGGTGCCGGCATCTAGGGCGCCTGTATCTTTATCTAATGTTAATATAGCCTCGATATATGCCTTAAACCCTCCTATTAGATTCCCGTCATTCTTAAGCTTCTTTGTAATACCAAGAGTCCCTGCTGTATTCAAATCTCTAAACAGCTCTATTCCGCCTTCCCATGGTGAAACATGCCCAGTCGGCACAGGCTTCAGATCTGGCACCCAACCACTGGTTATAGGCGTTCCAACGCCGAGAAATGGAGAAATCAATAAATCTGCATCGCCGATTGGGGACGTGCCAAACGGCGCGGCATCGCTAATAGGGCCGCCTTTTATTAGTGCGGCCTTTATTATCTTGGTTCCATTAGGAGTTATAATTCTAATAATATATACTCCGCTTGCTACGTTTATGCCGTCAGCGTCCTTGCCATCCCATGATGCCTGGTGCTTTCCAGCAGTTGCCTCTACGTCTATCCCGCGAACCAACTGACCCATGCTGTTAAAAATCTCTATCTTTGCCGACGCCTGATCAGAAGGCAACTCATACCTGATAATTGTTCTGCCTGAAAAAGGATTTGGATAGTTCTGGTAGAGCTTTGTCTCTGAAGGCAGTTTCTCCTGTAATTGATCCTGTCTTTCTATTTTTGCCCCATTTTTGCTAGAGGCCTTGCGCTTGGCTAAATCTCCAAAGCCTTCCGGCAGGGGAGGTTCTGATGATACAATATCTATATATACTTTAAAATTCTCACTTTCTCCATTATGCTCAGCCCCAAATTCATCTGTTGCCCTGCATACAGCCTTATCATGCTTTTTCGGAACAAACAGCATGCGTGCAAGATGTGCGCTTCCAGTAGGATCGTCTCCACCCTGGGGCCCCTGATTGCCCTGGTTAAATACAAATTTATTCTCGCCATTTATTATATTATAAGTGCCCCCAAGTCTTACCCATATGTATTTCTCTTCACCACGATGATAGTCATTGTCCTGATCTTTAATTAGATAACTCTTTCCATTTATTACAATCTCCATTTCTTCACATGCCTGGTCATGGCCTTCTTCTGAAAAATAACTCCTGCCGGAATACCTAACCAAGGCCCACACCTCGCATTCTATTTCACCTTGGCCTTCATACTGGCCGGTAAAGGTAATATTGAAAGATCTTGTAACATTGGTCCTCCAGCCATTGACATATATATGCTTCCCGTCATCCGCAAGCATGTTTTCTATATCTTGAATCTCCTGTTTTTGCTCGATTCCATTTGCAGTATAACGTAGATAGTATTTTTTCTCGGCTGGATTATATATAAGTTCAGCTACTCCCTCGGCTATATTTTCTCTAATTACTACTCTATATGCGTCTCCTTGAAGTTCTTGAGCATGTACTGCTATATTCTCTAGCACTCTTTCTTCTGCAATAGCTAGCGTATTTTTAACATCAGGAGGGTCATTTCCTATTATCATCGTTACATCATGTGTATTTTCAAAGTCTTTGCCGTCTTTTGTGTTTCCGGATATGATAACTGTTACATCATCTTCAACATTAGAGGTATTTATATTCCGGGTCAAGGTGCCGGTATTTATAAAGGCCTCTATTTCACCAGACGTTAGTACAGCTACTTCAACGCTGTCTTTCATGAATACTATGCTTTTTATGACGGTGCCATCCTGGAAGGTAGGTTTAACTAATTCTACCTTTACAGTGCCATACATTATCCGTATATCTTCTTTATCGGGATCCAATTCATGTTTAAAGCCGGCCTGATGCGCACTTGTGGTTGGTTTGAATGCAGGCTCTTCCTTTACCTTTATGGTCACATTCATGTTATAGATATTCTTTCTATTTGGGTCCCATGAATCCACGACCTCTATCGTCAGGGCAATGACATCTCCGTCTTCTTTTCCGCTTACATCAAGGGTTATAGACTTATCCTTCACATCGTTATAGGATTTAATCTTATCATTGCTCCAGTCATTATCTTTTATTACGATATAGCAATAATTGTCGCGTTTCGGGTCTACTCCGGCTCCAGTCTCAGTGTCACCTATTATAAGATCTTCTCCTGTCAGTGTAAGCTGGTTATCTTCTGGTTTTTCCTTTTCCATTTCAGGCCTTACTTTGGCCTCTGGCGTATCAGCTGATATTAACAGTTTCTGAGGATTGCTATCAGCGGCGTAGTCAGTGGTCATGTCAAGTTCCTTGCCTTTTACTGTAGCGGTTACGATATAAAGCATGTCTGGCTGGAAGCAGCCGGGTACATGTTCTCCTGTATTTTCTGTAGCGAGATCGAACTCCACAATCTTTCCTTCAAGGAGCGCTTGCAGCTTTATCTTGTCTTTTACAGGATTAAGGTTTATTATTTCTCTGCTTGACGAGATAACCTTAAAGCTTACCTCGCTTATATTACCCGCTGTATATCCATCGGGAAAGACAGCTTCCAGGGTTATTTTTCCGCCTATTTCTTCTCTGGTGTAGATCTCGACAGGGGATCTTTGAGCTATCTTTACTTTTTCCGCCGGAGGCTCTTCCTTTACCTTTATGGTTCGCTCCTTATCGGAACTAAACTTAATAAAGAAAAGAATAAAGGGAATAATTATAGCCCCGAACTTCAGCGTCTTTTTAACCCAGTCACGTAACTCTTCTTTAACCTTAAGTATAAATCCCTTAAAGCCGCCTGTATTGGCAATAGAGTTCCCGCTTGATATCGAAATATCACCCGTTATAGGTTTTACCAATGATGCGTATTCGGGTTTCAGGTCTTTAAGCCATTCGGGAGGTATGTCAAGTATCTGTACCGCACCTATCTGGAATTTGTTATAGTCACTGAAATCTCTTTCGGTAATTCCATTGGCAGTAAGCCATGTGTCATTTAGATTGCCGGCTTTGGCTTGCCCTACAATATCAATGCCATATTTCTTGTTGAAATATCCTTTAAGCAATGTCGCCTGCCCTATATTCCTCTTGTTGTATAGCTCAGTATTATTGATAAACCTATCGACTATTGTTGTAAATCCTGTCTTCTTGAGTGTTGTCTCTTCTTTTCCGGTTGCCGGATTTATTCTCTTTATGTTATAGTTTGTAAAGCCGGCATCGGCCATAATATATAGCATCTCTTTCCACCTGTTGCCTCCGGGATAATATCTGTTTACCGGTCCGTTGAAGAACGAGGACATTACATACGCGAAATGTTCTGATACTGAATTACCCGCATGGAGGTCAGAGAAGAGCAATACCTTCACCTGCCCTGTCTCCACGTCCTGCGTAACCATCACCCTCTGCCTCTTCGAGCCATAGGTTAAATCAGCTACGCCTGTAATAAGTAGCCCCATTGTCTTTGACACTCCTGAGGCGTCGCTGTAAGTAACGCTTACCAGGTCATAGCCAAGGTCGATCTTTGAAGCATCAGGCACTGCGGTAGAACTATTCACCGCCTCGAGATATAAACTGTCATTGTCTATATTTGTCTTTTGCGGGACATAGGCTGGTATCACAGACGGGACAGAAGTACCCATCGATCTATATCTATCCTGCGTAGCCAACTTATGGAAATTGGCAGCTGCCGTTAAATTACCAGAGCGTTCCTCGCTGAAAGACTCCAATCTCCTGGTTATAGAGCGCTTGAAAAGGACCTGAGAAAGATTACTGTTTATAGTACTGATTATTGAGGGTTTTCTTAGTGCGGGAGCGCTGGCTACGCTGGAAAGTCCGGCTTCATAGTCATTCACTATCTCAGTATACCTCTTATCAAGCTTTGTAAGATCATTTGTCGGAGACGCAAAGTTCTGCTCTAATCTGATATTGCCTCGCAGGTTATAAGCTATGGCGGCATACTCCGAAGCAACCTGAGGCTCTAAAGAACTCAGTATGATAATGGCGTCGTCTGCGGCGGCTCTACGCTTGGCCAAATCATTAGTGGTATCCGATGCATAGTCTATATAACGCACTGCGAGATTAACATTATTTTGCTCTTTCACGCTCATCGGGTAACTATCGCCCCACCTGATCTGCTGAGTGGAAATACTAAACTCGTGAATTACAACTTCATTCTTCTCTACTTTTATAACAGTACCTGCAGGCAGATTTGCCCCATTGAATGTAAGCGGCCCATCAATAGTATAAGTAATCTCGGTCTTGGCAGAAGGGCCTGAGTGGTTCAATCTAAGAGAATGGCCTGCCGGTATAGTGTATGTATTATCTGTCGGATTATATTTTATGCCGCTTGCCTGCCAATCTTCTTCACTTGCCATATAAATAAATCTATCTCCTTCCAGGGTATAGACCTTCCAGTTCTTTCCCCCTGCTTCTTTAGAAATGTATGTCACGATCTGACCGGCTGCCGGAGTGCCGTTTTCTAAAATCCTCTGACCAGCATCAAGCACCAATGTCCCTCCGGTAGTCGTCTTCAACTCATATTTATTGCCCTTTCCTACTATGTAACAACCTTTACTGGAGTCATATTCCAGGCCTGTGACATCTATAAAGCCGTAATTATATTTTGTCGAGGTAACTACTTCATATGAAGTCTTATAGAAGAGGCTATTTACCTTGGCCCATACAGCTCCTATAAACCCTACGGCACCCCAGCCGGTTTTTGTAACTCCACCAATAGGCACTCCGACTGGTCTCTTTGTCTCTTTGTACGGTTCTTGCTTTGTAACTTCCGGAGTAGTACTCTCTGATGAGGACTGGAAGCTGGAAGTAATAAGAACAGTGTGAACCTCGCCGTTTATCCAGAGCTTTACTTCCTGGCCGGGAAGTATAATATCATTGCCCTTGTTATCTTTTACTATCCAGACTGGTTCGGTACTAGACAAGGATGCCTCTTTTTGTGTGCTTATATCTACGCCTGAGAGTAAAGGTGCTTTAGTAAGCTCTACCCCTGCTTTATCCTTTAATAAATCCAGCAACCCATTGCGCTGCTTTTTATTCCCCTTGGAATAAAGCTGGTTTAGCACTCTAGCCGCTCTGATAGGAGAAACATCACACAACCCCTTGATGTATACTATAGCCTCGCTCTTAGCCTCTTTTGAACCCTCACCTATCAATGTATAAATCTTTGCGGAAATCATATCGAAGGCCTTGTTAGTTAACGACTCAGCCTGTAATCCGCTGTCATAAATAAGGTCTATGCCTTTTTCTATATTACCGCCTAATGTTGATATCCCTTCTTTTCTAAAGACACTCTTGGCAGCTTCTTTATTGTCCCACATGCCAAAAATATACTCACGCCCCTCTACAGGTAACTCATCTGACTTGCCGTTAGTCCCTGCTTTTTCTAGATGGAAAGCGAGCTGTTTCATCAGATTCTTGTTGATTTCCTGAGGCTTGAATGTAATCTGGGCAGGCTGCTGGTTTAAGTGATCTATGATACTCATTTGGGTCTCATTCTGCCCTGGCATAGTGTCTTCCTGCTTTTCGCCGGTACCGATATCGTCTTCACCGCCACTAGATTCCGGGGCGGGTAGCTTATTATGCACCAGCACACCTTCTACAAAGTAGTTATTATAGGTATCTACTGTGAGGTTATAGACCTCGACTTTTTGGTTCTTTCTGGTGATGGAGGTGATTTTGACTTTTTTGCCTGTGAAGCTAAGTAGGCTCATGCTTGGTTTTAGGTCCTTTACCTTGAGCCAGGTGCCTTTGAAGAAACCTTCCTCATCTGGCAGCGCCCTGTCATTGCGAGGAAGGAGCGAAGCGACTGACGAAGCAATCCCATCAGAGATTGCTTCGCTCCTTTCAGTCGCTCGCAATGACACATGTCCCCCTGTATC
>JAHILY010000097.1 GCA_018896815.1 Candidatus Omnitrophota bacterium
TGAGCCGGCTTATATAGAAAACCTTCCCGAAAGCCTCGCCATTCCTAAAGGCCTTGTTTTAAATAAGATTTACTTCCCTAAGATGGTTTCCAGCTCTGATAGCCGTTCTTTAGACCTCTATCTATTGCTTTTAGCCCACAGTCAGGCCACAGGCAAGCAGAAGTTTTTAGTGGGGTTAACGGCAATGGGTTTAAGCTTAGGCCTGCCCGGGACATGGACTAATAGTGCCATAAGAAGGCAAATGATCAAGAGCTTAAAAAAGCTGCAAACTCGTTACCATCTTATAGATGTCCGACTCTCTCATGGAAGAGATGCTGAGGTATCACTCGCGCTTATTCCAGGGGAGGCCTTTACAATGGCCTCTGATTCTATCATCTCTACACAAAGCGCCCAGCTAACCACGCGTTTAAAGTTCCTTTTTATGATAAAGGCATTGCTTGGAAATGAGAGAGAGGATATAGATTCCGTATCATACCGCGCTCTAGCCAGGCGTTTTAATGTCAGTGAGGGGACCATTAGGGCTGCTTTTAGGGACTTTAGGGAGCTGGAGGATTAGTGTTGATTCTTGTAGCGTATTGGAATTCCCTCACCAATCTGTCCCAGGGACAGATTGAAGCTTAGTTCTGGGACACTTTGATAGGGGAGAGTTAAAACGGCACAAGATACACAAGATACACCAAGATACACATATTTCTGGAAGGAATAGCTCCGGATGCAGGGGGGGGGTAACGGAGGACGGGGTCGATTAGAGCAGAAACAAGGAGTATTATTTGGTATTCAGCGTAAGCACAGGCAAAGAGGTCGCATTAAAGACAAAGATGGCTCTGTTGGGAATAAAAGAAGTGGACTTAGAGGAAAAATTCATACGCTCGAGCGGTAAAGGCGGGCAAAAAGTCAATAAGTCCTCCACGTGTGTTTATCTCAAGCACAAACCTACAGGCATTGAGGTCAAGTGCCAAAAAGAACGTTCTCAATGCTTGAATCGGTTCCTGGCCAGAAGAATACTCGTTAATAAAATCGAATCGCTTGTACTTGGCAAAAAGGCAGAGGAACAGAGGAAAATAGAAAAAATAAGGCGTCAGAAGCGAAAGCGTTCCAAGAGAGCCAAAGAGAAGATGCTCAGGTATAAAAAAATGCGTTCCGAAAAGAAAAACCTGCGCAAAAGTCCCATATGAAATTTTTAGCTCTGCCGATTTTAATATTATCTGTTATGTTTTGTTCACTTGCTATAGCGGAAGAGCTGGAACGAGAGGGTCCTGATGGGCTAAAATATGTGGAACAAGTCTTGAAATATAAGGGTACAAGACGGCATAGGATAAAAAAGACTAATGACGCGGAAGAATTATTTATTACAGCTGTAGAACTGCTCAGAAAAAGGCATTATGATAATAGCATGGAATATTTAAAAAAGGCTATCAGGAAAGACCCGGTATATCTTGACGCTCATTTTATATTGGCCAGCTTATACGAGAGAGAAGGCGATCTAGATAACATGGAGAAAGAATACAGGTTCTTTCTGAAGAAGTCGCATGTAATGCGTAAATGGAAAGAAGAAAGTTCCGGGTTAAAAGATAAGAAATTTGAATTCATCAAAAGGAAATTTGATTATTATAATATTCCATTAAAAGAGCCGACATTTCGCTATCTAAATACTAAATATTGGGTTATCGGAACGTTATTCACGCTGGTTGTTATATCAATAATATTTGCATTAGTAAGAAAATTATCGAATCTATCTTAAGCAAATAATAGACGTCCTATTTGGGTACACGTTTAATCTGGAGGACGAGAAAAGGGAATTTCTAAAGGAGCTCGGAATAGAGGAGCCAGCCATCTGACGAGGCTCTGCATAAAGGTCATGGATCTCATATCATTTTTTACAGTCGGACATGACGAAGTAAGACAGTGGACTGTCATGGCAGGCTCAACCGCGCCTGAGGCCGCGGGCGTGATACATTCAGATCTGCAAAAAGGTTTTATACGCGCTGGAATAATAAAATACGATGACTTTATTGCCCTATGTAGTGAAAAAAAGTAGAAGAGGCAGGAAAATTATACCTCAAAGGAAAAGATTATATTGTGCAGGACGGAGATATGGTGGACATACGGTTTAACGTTTAGGCCATCATAATTTAAGACCTACCACATACAAAACACCTTACCTTGACTCAATAAGCCCGCAGTAGTATCATATATATACTAACCACAACAAAGGTGTCGTATATGAGGAAAGAGTTAGAATATTAGTAATATAGGGCAATCTAGAGTTATTCTGGTTGACTTTTGTTTTGGAGGGAGAAATGAAGATAAAGCTAGAAGAAAGAAGGAAGTTTACACAGTTTGTCCTTGGGGCACTTATTTTAATAGGAATGTTGATGATTTTCTTCGTAAGGCATTTTTCTTATTAGTAATTGAATACGTTACAGAGAGGAGGGTACAATGGCTAATTTTAAGGAACGTATTATTCGCGCTGCTAAGCTAGATGTTAACCTGTATGAAGAGGTTGAGGCTGACAAGGGGGCAATGGGGCAGGCCATGGGGGTTGTTGTTCTTTCCAGTATAGCAGCCGGAGTAGGAATCATTGGAAGAGGAGGGGTTGGCGGGATTTTTATAGGGACGATCGCAGCCCTTATTGGGTGGTATGTCTGGGCCTATCTCATTTACCTTATTGGCACAAAATTACTTCCAGGACCGCAGACCAAAGCAGATCACGGTGAATTGCTGCGCACTATTGGCTTTTCGAGTTCTCCTGGCTTGATTCGAGTATTAGGTATCATTCCAGGGTTGGGAGGGGTAGTTTTTTTAGCGGCCTCAATTTGGATGCTAGTGGCAATGGTGATCGCAGTCAGACAAGCCCTTGATTATAATAGCACATTACGAGCTGTAGGAGTTTGCGTGATCGGCTGGATCATTCAAACGGCAATCCTTGTGTTATTGTTTTCTATTTTGGGTGGTGGTGTAAAACCATAGTATATGTAGCTTTTGTACCGTTTGCGATTTTCCTCACTAAGTTGTCCCAGCCTTACGCTTCAAAGTGTCCGCGGGACAGATTGAAGCTCAGTTCTGGGAGACTTTGATAGAGGAGAGCCAAAACGGTACAGGCTATCCTGCCATCCCACCATTTCCCCTTTACTTACCCCCACTTAACACATAAAACACCTTACCTTGACTCAATAAGCCCACAGTAGTATCATAGTTATGATGCACTGTGTAAACTCGCAGAAGGAGGAGATGATGACAGAAGAAACCGGCAAGATTAGTAAAGAAGAACTTTCAGAGTTTATGTTTATTCAGTATGCTTCTGCTTTGGTAAATTCAGGAATGCAGCATTTAGGAAAAATCATGAATCCGTCGACCGGCAAGATAGAGAAGAATTTAGAGGCAGTTCAGGGTATCATTGAATTGCTTTCAATGTTAAAGGAAAAAACAAAAGGGAACTTAAGCGATATCGAAGAAAAAATTATTTCAGATGGCATAGCAAATCTTCAGCTTAATTATGCCGATGAAGTAAGCAGGGCAGAAAAAGAAAAGCAGCCGGAAGAGAAAAAGCA
This sequence comes from Candidatus Omnitrophota bacterium, assembly GCA_018896815.1. Taxonomy (GTDB): domain Bacteria; phylum Omnitrophota; class Gorgyraeia; order Gorgyraeales; family Gorgyraeaceae; genus JAHILY01. The sequence continues at coordinate 3,552 of JAHILY010000097.1, forward strand.
ATAAGGCAATCTGGAGCTAAGAAGTTTCTCCATAATCAGTCTAATAATTATGGCGAAAGTCATAAAGAAACTAGCAAAAAAATATTTGATGATAAAGACGTTATAGATGCTGAGTTTAAAGAAATAAAATAATCCTTAAGCCCAAAGGAGTGGTATATGATGAGACTTAAAGTTTTTATATTCCTGATCTTTCTTGCGATACAGGCATCTTCTGTCTATGCCGAAGAATTAAAAGCAATCACTCTCCCTGTACCACAGACAGAAACAGGTAACCCCTTGATGCAGATATTAAAAGAAAGAAAAAGTGAAAGAGTGTTTAGCTCCAGAGAGATCCCTTTACAGGTACTTTCAGACATGCTCTGGGCTGCAAACGGGATAAACCGCCCTGGATCATCTAAGCGCACAGCTCCTTCTGCAAAGAACATGCAGGAGATAGATATCTATGTGGCTAAATCTGACGGGCTGTATATATATGATGCTGCATCAAATATACTCTTACCTGTTATATCAAAGGATATAAGGGGGCTTACTGGCTTACAGCCATTTGTTAAAGAGGCTCCTTTGAACCTTATCTATGTTGCTGATTATTCCAAAATGGGCAGTATGCAGGACAAGGATAAGGATTTTTACGCTGCCACAGATACCGGGTTTATCAGTCAGAATGTATATTTATACTGCGCCTCAGAAGGCCTGGCAACAGTAGTGAGAGGCTTGATAGACAAGCCTACCCTGAGAGAGGCCATGAAACTACGCCCCGATCAAAAGATAATACTTACACAGACTGTAGGATATCCTGGGACACTTTGACAGGGGAGAGGTAAGGCGGTACAAGAGGACAGTAGTAAAAACTTATGGGAGGTAGCTATGGCAAAGTGCGTAAAGACAAAAGAATTGATTATAACAACACCGGATAAAGCTGGCATGCTTTCAGAGGTAAGTTCTGTAATGGCTTCCAACGGTATAAATATAAACGCGTTATGCGCTTATGCTATGGAAGGCAAGGCTATATTTATGATATTAACCGACGATAATCAAAA
>JAHILY010000098.1 GCA_018896815.1 Candidatus Omnitrophota bacterium
AGAGCGAAGACGGACACCATCAGTCTTCGTTGAGCACTTAACGTGCTCAACTTCGCCTGATTCAATAGTTCGGCGAAGCTCATCATAAGGACTCGGAGATATGGCAAAAGACTTAGACGCATTACGACATAGTTGTTCGCATGTGATGGCAGGTGCAGTGAAAAGGCTTTTCCCAAAGGTAAAGCTTGGCATAGGGCCTGCTATAGAGGACGGTTTCTATTATGACTTTGATAAAGAGGACAGTTTTGTCCCAGAAGACCTTGCAAAGATTGAAAAAGAGATGCAGAAGATAATCAAACAGGAGCAGGAATTTAAAAAAGAAGAGATTGCTAAAAAAGATGCTCTTGAGTTATTCAAAAAAGAATCTTACAAAATAGAGCTCATTAATAATCTGGATGTAAAAACAGTTTCTATTTACAGACATGGAGAGTTTGTTGATCTCTGCAAAGGCCCGCATGTGAAATCTACTGGTGAGATAAAGGCATTTAAACTATTGAGTATTGCAGGCGCGTACTGGCACGGCATTGAGACCAATCCAATGCTACAGCGCATATATGGCACTTGTTTTGAGAGCAAAAAAGAACTGGATAGCTTTATAAAGTTTAGAGAAGAGGCAAAGAAAAGAGACCACAGAAGGCTTGGCAAGGATCTGGATTTATTCAGCATTCACGACGAGGCAGGCCCAGGCCTTGTTTTTTATCATCCAAAAGGCGCGCTCTTAAGGATGCTCATAGAGGATTATGTTAAAAAGGAACACTTGAGGCGCGGTTACCAGCTTGTAATGGGCCCGCATATCTTAAAATCAGATATCTGGATTACATCCGGTCATTATGAGTATTACAAAGAAAATATGTACATATTCAAGGTGGACAAAGAAGAGTATGCAATAAAGCCAATGAACTGCCCTGCGCATATGTTGATTTACAAATCAAAGGTGCGAAGCTATCGGGATCTTCCCATGCGTTATTTTGAGCTTGGTAATGTGCACCGCAGGGAAAAATCAGGTGTCTTGCATGGCCTATTAAGGGTAAGGGGCTTTACGCAGGACGATGCACATATATTTTGTTTGCCATCGCAGGTGGAGGAAGAGATTAAGCTCGTGATAGATTTTGTCATGGACACAATGAAGGTATTTGGTTTTAGTGACTACAAGATAGGCCTTTCAACAAGGCCTGAGAAATTTATAGGAGATCCAAAGATTTGGGACAAGGCAACTGATGCGTTAAAAGGCGCATTGAGTTCAAAGGGCATGGAGTATGAGATAAATGAAGGCGAGGGCGCATTTTATGGGCCTAAGATAGACATAATGGTAAAGGATGCATTGGCGAGGTCATGGCAATGCGCAACTGTCCAGTGCGACTTTGCGCTTCCAGAGAGGTTTGGCCTGACATACACTTCAAAAGACGGGAAAAAAGAACGGCCTGTTATACTTCACAGGGTAATCCTGGGTAGTGTAGAGCGTTTCATTGGCACATTGATAGAGCACTATGCAGGCGCGTTTCCTTTGTGGCTTAGCCCTGTGCAGGCAGTTGTGATCCCTATCACAGATCGCTCGCATGATTATGCAGAAGAGATTTTCAATACACTGCAAAAGGAAAATATAAGGGTCGAGATAGATAAGCGAAATGAAAAATTGCAGTATAAGATAAGAGAGCAAGAGCTTCAAAAGACCCCGTATATGATCATAGTGGGGGATAAAGAAAAAGAAGCTGGGACAGTTTCGCTCAGGGCAAGAAAAGAAGGCAATGTAGGGGTGGTTAAAATAGAAGAGGTATTAGGTCGAATTAGAGAAGAGATAACAGATAGAAAATGACAAACGACAAATTTGGATTTTGGAATTGTATATTTAAAAGGAGGTGGTAGTTATTCCACAGGAACTAAGGATTAATCACAGGATACGAATAAAAGAGGTCAGGTTAATAGGGCCTGAGGGCGAGCAGATGGGAGTTGTCCAGACGCACGATGCCATGCAAAAGGCGCAGGAAGTGAGCCTTGACCTGGTAGAGGTCGCTCCATCAGGAAAGCCGCCTGTTTGCAGGATAATGGACTACAGTAAATACAAATACGAACAGGAGAAAAAGTCAAAAGAGGCGCGCAAGCATCAGAAAATAATACATTTAAAAGAGATAAAGATAAAGCCCAGGATAGAAGAGCATGATTATCAGGTTAAGCTTTATCATCTTAAGCGATTTTTGACAAGGGGAGACAGGGCAAAGCTTACAATGGTTTTCAGGGGCAGAGAGATGAGCCATGTTGAGATAGGCAGGAAGGTAATAGACAGGGCTATATCTGACCTTGTTGATGTAGGTGAAGTAGAAAAAGGGCCTACAAGAGATGGTAGAAACATCATGGTATTTTTTGTTCCACGGACTACATCTTCGAAGAAAACAAAAGGTTAGTGAAAAAACGGGCAACATAGATAGAAAGAGGGAATAACATGCCAAAGTTGAAGACAAACAAAAGTGCAAAAAAGAGGTTCAAGTTAACAAAGAAGGGCAAGCTCAAGAGATTCAAGCAGGGCAAGAGACATCTGGCGACGTCAAAGTCGTCCAACCGCAAGCGCCGCTTAAGAAAAGGGACTATTGTCGGAGGGGCAGTAGCGAAGATTACGAAGAAATTATTACCGTATGGATAATACGTTAGTAAAAGGTTAAAAGTGTAAAGTGAAAAGTACGTTACTTTAAACCTTACACCTTTCACTTTTCACCAACATGTAGACAAGGAGGCAATACAGTGGCACGAGTAAAATATGGACCAGCATCACTGGCACGCAGGAAAAAGGTTAGAAAGATGGCAAAGGGCCAGCGCGCAGGCCGCAGTAAATGGCACCGCATCACAATGGAGTCTGTCAATAAGGCACTGGCATATGCTACGAGAGATAGACGCGCCAAGAAAAGGACATTTAGAAGGCTCTGGATATTGAGGATATCCAATGCCTGTAAGGAGCTTGGGACTTCATATAGCAGATTCATGAAGGGCCTGCGAGATTTAAAGGTAGAGCTTAATAGAAAAGTCTTAGCTGATATGGCGGTTAATGATGCGCCAGCGTTTAGGAAGCTGGTAGAGAGTGTTAACAAAAAGTAAAATTTATGAAACGATTAAAGCCGCCACAAGTAGTAATATTTAGCTTTCTTGCAGCCATACTTATAGGGACAGCTGTATTGTCTTTACCGCAGAGCTCTAGCGATGGCGCCTCTATAGGTATCGTCGATGCCTTTTTTACTGCAACGAGCGCGACCTGCGTGACAGGGTTGGTCGTTAAAAACACCGGGATTGACTTTTCACGATTTGGCCAGTTGGTGATTTTATTTCTTATACAGATCGGCGGGCTCGGCATCATGACACTATCCACGTTCTTTGCGATACTTTTAGGAAGGAAGCTGACGCTTCGCGAGAATGTGGTAATCAAAAGCGCCCTTGACCATCACAGTGTTCAGGGATTAAAGATGCTTATACTGTATATCCTGGGCATTGCATTAGGCATAGAGGCAATAGGCGCATTCTTATTATATAATCGATTTGGCCAGATCTATCCGTCTATATTCCATTCCATCTCTGGTTTTTGCAATGCTGGCTTTTCCCTTAATCCTACGAGCTTTGTGCAATACAGGCATGACGCGTATGTAAATTTTGTTATGGCAGCGCTGATTATACTGGGCGGCATTGGATTTATTGTGCTGATAGATGTGCGAAAGATATTGCGCTGGTGTTTCAGGAAGGTGTTTTTGCGCAGCAAGGAAGATATCAGGCATCTTTTTTCTAAGCTGAGCCTTCAGACAAAGGTCGCTGTCAGCGTGAGCATTGTCTTGATTCTTTTGGGCGGGGCCGTGTTCTATTTAATAGAAAATCACAGGATGCTATATGGCCTTGGATTGAAAAATAAAATCTTAGCATCATTTTTCCAATCTGTTAGTGCGCGGACAGCTGGTTTTAATACGGTGCCTATACAAAATCTTGCAAGCCCCACGCTTTTCTTTCTCATAATACTGATGTTTATAGGCGCCTCTCCTGGCTCCACGGGAGGAGGCATAAAGACCTGTACGCTGGGTGTTCTTTTTGCCGGCGCGATTAGCATGATAAAGAACAGAAACAATATCCAGATCTTTAAAAGGACTATACCGCGTCCGATTTTCAGAAAGGCTGTGATGATAGCAGGCCTGGCAGTGACATGGATAGCGGTGTTTACGATGCTTCTGGCATTTGTTGAATCCAGGAATGAGTCAATGCCTAATTATTTTTTAAGGATATTTTTTGAGGTCACTTCTGCCTTTGGCACAGTGGGCCTTTCAACAGGCATTACTCCTTTATTAAGTGTATATGGAAAGCTTTTGATCATACTTACGATGTTTGTCGGCAGGGTAGGGCCTCTTACGCTTGCCCTTGCTGTCGCAATGAAAGAACAAACGATTATTTACAAGTATCCGGAGGAGAAGGTGATGGTCGGCTGAATACACAGATGATCACAGATTTCGCATAAAATTCGTGTTTTACAGATGATCGCAGATAGAAATATCTGTGGTCATCTGTATCTTTTCATCTGTGATAATTTGTGCATCTAAGAAGGAGATGAGACATGAGACAGTTCGCAGTAATCGGATTAGGCAGGTTTGGATGGAGCGTTGCAAAGACATTGAGCGAGAAAGGCCATCAGGTGCTCGCAATTGATAAAGATGAGGAGCTGGTGCAGGAGGCGTCTGATTTTGTAACAGAGTCAGTACAGGTAGATTCTACTGATGAAAAGGCATTAAAGGCAGTTGGCATAATGAATGTGGATGTGGCTGTCGTGGCTATAGGCACAAATTTAGAGGCATCTGTGCTCACGACATTGATTATAAAGGAACTCGGGGTCCAGCACATTGTTGCAAGGGCTGTTACAGATGAGCATGCTAAGGTGCTACAGAGAGTGGGCGCGACAAAGGTAGTTTTATTAGAGCGGGATATGGGCGCAAGGATTGCGAATTCATTGGTCTCGCCATCCATACTTGAGCACATAGAGCTTTCGCCTGAGTCGAGCATAATAGAGACTGTGCCGCCAAAGGAATTTATAGGCAAGTCTATTAGAGACATGGATGTCAGGGCAAAGCACGGCCTGAACATTATTGGGATTCGCACAAAAGAGGGCGCTGAAGAGGGGCCAGGAGAGTTAAACGTAGCGCCAAAGGCAGATTGTGTCATAAAACAGGGTGATGTCTTTATATTAATAGGCTCTAACGAGAATTTAGATAAATTTAAGAAGAAGTATCATATAGAAAAATAAACAAGGAGAGTGCAATGAAATTGTTAGAGAAACTTAAGTCCATCGAAAAGAGCGCCATAAAGGAGATTTTAGAGATCAACAGCTTAGAAGGCCTTGAAAACTCCAGGGTAAAGTATCTTGGCAGAAAAGGAGAGCTTACTGCAGCAATAAAATCCATAAAGAACGTAGCAAAGAAAGACAAGCCAAAGGCGGGCCAGTTCATCAATGAGATGAAGAAAAAGATAGGCTCTCTTTTGGATGAAAAAGAGCAGGGCCTTAGAGAAAAAGAAATGGCCTCCCTCGAGAACCATGACATAACACTTCCTGGCATAGAAAGAGAGATGGGCCGAAAACATCCTCTCATAAGGACCATGGAAGAGATAATAGATATATTTGCCAGGATGGGTTTTAAGTCAGTAGATTCACCAGAGGTGGAGACAGAATTTTATAATTTCGAGGCGCTAAATATCCCCAAGAATCATCCGTCCAGAGAGACCTTTCACACATTTTATGTCGAGAATGGCATGCTATTACGCAGCCAGACATCCACTGCTCAGATAAGGATGATGGAAAAGGAAAAGCCTCCTTTACAGATAGTGCACGCAGGTAAAGTCTACAGGCCTGATGCAGTAGACGCGAGCCATTCATTCATGTTCTATCAGATGGAGGGGCTTATGGTGGACAAGGGTATTGTGTTTTCGGATCTAAAGGGCGTGCTCGAGAAATTTGCAAAGGAATATTTTGGCGAGGATGTCCAGATGAAGTTCAGGCCCCATTATTTTCCGTTTACAGAGCCTTCAGCAGAGATAGATATATCCTGTTTTATATGCGGGGGAAAAGGATGCAGGGTGTGTTCTTATAAGGGATGGCTTGAGGTCCTGGGCGCGGGCATGATAAATCCCAGGGTTTTGGAGTTTGTGAAGATAGATCCTAAAGAATATACCGGCTTTGCGTTTGGCATGGGCATTGACCGAATCTGCATGCTAAAGCACGGCATAGATGATATAAGGCTCTTTTACGAGAATGATGTGAGGTTTTTGAGGCAATTTTAGTGAGGACATGACTTATGAAAATCTTCGATTTTCATAAGTCATTTGTCCGAACTATCCCGATAGCAACGAGAAAATTTAGCTATAAATTTTCGAAGTGTTTTGCTATCGGGATGGTGTATTACACCTACGCGGTGTAAAACAGAAAGGACGGTAGTCATGAAAAAGATATCTAAGATAGTTACATTATTTTTCTTTCTTGTCCTCGGTCTCGGCATCTCCAGCATTGCAGAAGAGATCACATTGACGACATATTATCCTGCGCCGTATGGTGCGTATGAGGAGCTGAGAGCAAAAAGAATGGCCGTAGGAACTAATTACTTAGATGCCTCGACAGTAACTGTGGGTGATGATAATTTGATTGTAGAAGGCAGCGTCGGCATCGGGATAGCGAGTCCGGGCGGTAAGTTAACAGTTGTGCCCGACGCTAACGGAAGGGGGGTTGAAGTTATTAGTCCAAGCGCCGGAAATACTCACTTCCCGTGGACAAATAACTGGAATTACATCTCTGGTAACGGAGTCATATTTCGCAATTCCTCTATGGCTGAGAAGATGAGGTTCGATGCAACCTCGGGCAGCCTCGGCATCGGGATAGCGAATCCTACTGCGACACTTCATGTTAATGGAAATATTAAAGCAGTTTTGAATGATATAGATGGGGCTTCTCCAGCAAATATGCGATATAATTCAGGTACAGATGAAATAGGTTATGATGTTGCTGAACTTTTTGATACAAGTAGAGAAGTAGAAGTTGGCGATGTTTTGGTGATTGATGAAACAGAGGATTTAAAATTACGAAAGAGCCACACCCCTTATGAAAAAGGTATTATAGGTATTGTTTCAGGTTCGCCAGCGATATTATTTGAAGGTAGTCAGCTTGAAATAGCTCCTCCAGTAGGAGGATTTACTAAAGGCACAAAGCCTCCTGTTGCATTAGCAGGGCGTATACCTTGCAAGGTTTCTTTAGAAAACGGGACGATTGAAAGAGGAGATCTTCTCACGAGTTCTTCTACCCCTGGCCATGCAATGAAGGCCACGGATAGAGATAAATCCTTTGGGGCAGTTCTAGGTAAGGCCCTTGAGCCATTTAATGGCGGGCCAGAGGGAGAGAAGACAGGAAAGATTATAGTTCTTGTAACACTACAGTAATAAATTTACATGTTCTCGACTTTGCTCGAACAATATTATATATAGAGAGGTAGGTAGTTATGCGAGTTAGTCTGGATTGGCTAAAGGATTTTGTTGATACAAAGGATGGGCTGGAAAAGATCCAGCATTCACTTACCATGACAGGCCTTGAGGTTACTTCTATATTGGACATAGAGGATGACAAGGTCATGGATATAGAGATAACTCCGAACAGGCCAGACTGCCTTTCTATAATAGGTGTGGCAAGGGAACTTGCAGCGAGCATGAATAAATCCATAGACACCTCAGCCTCGATCAAGAAGAACTATATGAAAAAAGGGCCTGGCCACGGCAGCGCAAAGGTAGAGGTATTGGATAAAAAGGCGTGCCCAAGGTATGTTGGCTGTATTATTAAGAATGTAAAGGTAGGGCCTTCGCCAAAATGGCTTGTCAGCCGACTGAATTCCATGGGCGTCAGGTCAGTCAATAACATAGTAGATATAACAAATTACGTGCTTTTTGAAACAGGCCAGCCCTTGCATATCTTTGACCTGGATAAACTGGAAGGCAAAAAGATAATTGTAAGAAAGGCGAAAAAAGGAGAATCGATTGTTACTATAGACAACGTGAGAAGAGAGCTTGATCCTACGATGCTGGTGATAGCAGACGTTGAAAGACCAGTGGCAATAGCAGGGATCATGGGCGGAAAAGACACTGAGATAACTGAGGGGACCAAGGCCGTGCTTTTAGAGAGCGCGTATTTTGATCCTATCACTGTAAGGATGGCCCAGCGAAAGCTCGGCCTTGCCTCAGAGTCCAGCTATAGATTTGAAAGGGGAGTGGATTTTTCAATGGTTCTGGCAGCAAGCGCCAGGGCACAGGAATTGATCAGGGACGAGGCAGACGGCAGGGTCTCTGGTACGATTACAGATGTAGGGGGCAAGGTAATAAAGGAAAACGAGATCAAGCTTTGTTTAGATGAGATACCTCGGATACTAGGTATAGAGATACCTTCCAGCACTGTAATAGATTTATTAAAGCGGCTGGAGATAAAAACAGACAAAAAGACAAAAGATGCTATTATTGTCAAGGTGCCTTGCTATAGACAGGACCTGGAAAGAGAGATCGATCTCATAGAAGAGGTTGCGCGGCTTTATGGTTATGACAAGATTCCTTCAAAGCACCCTGTTTTTACGATACAAAAGACCTATGAAGAAGAGAGACGCTCGCTCACAACCCTGGCAAAAGAAATCAGAAATGCATTGTGTTCCCTCGGGATGAATGAGATCGTCAGCTACACGCTTACCTCGAGAAATGCTGTTGAGTCGCTTGGTAAATCTTTTGATAATGTAGTGCGGCTGAGGAATCCATTGAGCTCTAATCAGGAATTTATGAGGCCCAGCCTTATTTCAGAGATGCTTGAGGTAATGAGCTGGAACATAAATAGGAGGAACTCGCTTCTACAGCTTTTTGAATTGAACAAGGTTTATACAAAAGATCAATCCAATAATATAAAAGAAAATCTTAATCTTTGCCTCGGCTTAAGCGGGCTTACTAATCCTGGCTGGAAGGGCAAGGCCGCGGAATTGGGTTTTTTTGATCTAAAGGGTATTATAGAGATGCTTTTTCATGCCCTTGGCATAGAAGATTATAGTATAAAGCCGGCTGGATTTTCTGTGTTCAGAGACGCCATGTCTAGCAATATAAAGGTAGGCCGAGATATAGTGGGCGAGCTTGGCGAGGTAAGATCAGATACAGCAAGGAAATTTGATATAAAGGAAAAGGTCTTCATAGCAGAGATCGATGCGGAAGGTTTGCTGAAGCACGCCAGGCTGCAGAAAAGATTTTCACCGCTGCCTCGATATCCTTCTGTTACAAGAGATATATCCATGGTCATAGATGAAGTCGTGAGCGCGTCGAGCATCTTTGATCTTATAAAAGAAAAAGATCATGGCCTTGTGAGGTCTGTAAATTTATTTGACCTTTATAAGGGACAGCAGATAGAAGCGGGCAAAAAGAGCCTGGCGTACACACTGGAATACCGCTCTGATGAAAAAACGCTGAAAGACGAGGACATAAGCCAGATACATAAAGACATACAAGACTCACTGGTCGAAAAGTTAGGCGCACAGATAAGATAGTCGGTTGATTTTTTTGTATTAATGTGGTATAATATATTTGTCCCTACGATGCGCGTGTTTTAGCAGAGTTTTATGGACCAACACCAATAAAACCGGGGCCTAACTTTAGGTGTGGCTGTATACCTTGTTCCTATGGGCAAGGAAACATCAAACATCTAAGAGGGCGCCCACCTGCTGAAAAGGTTCATTAATAACTTACTTAACACGGCATTAGTGGGGATATTTTATTTAAACATGGCCGACCTGTTTACATCTCAAGAAAAAAAGTCTAATAAAAGCTATCCACTGGCTGTCAGGATGAGGCCCAGGGATCTGAACGAGTTTGTGGGCCAGGCCCATATACTCGGCGAGGATAAGCTCCTTAAGCGGGCAATAGATGCAGACAGGATCTCGTCACTCATCCTTTATGGCCCGCCTGGCACAGGAAAGACCGCGCTTGCGCATGTCATTGCCAATATTACAAAATCATATTTTCAGGAGATAAATGCGGTCATTTCCAATGTGCAGGATCTAAGAGATGCGATTAAGGCAACCAAGGAACGGGAGCGCGCCACAGGAAAAAAGACCATACTTTTTATTGATGAGATCCACAGGTTTAATAAGGCGCAGCAGGATGTATTGATGCCTGATGTAGAATCAGGGAATCCTGTATTGATAGGCGCTACTACACATAACCCATTCTTTTCTCTTGTCTCGCCGCTTATTTCGCGCTCTATAATATTTGAATTGAAGAAATTATCAAGGGACGAGATTAAGGTTATACTTAAAAATGCCTTGAAGGATAAGGAAAGGGGCCTTGGGAAAATCTCTGTAAAGATAGAGGAGAAGGTCTTGAATTTTCTTGCAGAGGCCTCAGATGGGGATGCAAGAAAGTCCCTCAGCGCATTAGAGATAGGGGTTTTGACTACTAAGCCTGACAAGTCCAAGGTCATAGATTTTACTATTAAGGTGGCAGAGGAGAGTATCCAGAAAAAGGCAGTAATGTATGATGGCGATGAAGACGCTCATTATGATACAATCTCCGCGTTTATAAAGAGCATGCGCGGGTCAGATCCAGATGCTGCGCTGTATTGGCTGGCAAAGATGCTATACGCAGGAGAAGACCTCAGGTTTATTGCGAGGCGCATTGTTATATGCGCTGCAGAGGATGTAGGCAATGCAGATCCACAGGCGCTTGTAGTGGCAAATGCAGCGTTTCAGGTGTCTGAATTTGTGGGCATGCCTGAGGCAAGGATACCTCTGGCACAGGCAACGTGCTATGTTGCATGCGCGCCAAAGAGCAATGCTGCGTATATGGGGATCGAAAAGGCAATGAAGGATGTAGAGGAGTCCCGGACATTAGAGGTGCCAGCACATTTAAAGGATGCGAGTTATCGCGGGGCAAAACAATTAGGCCATGGCCAAGGCTATAAATACAGCCATGAGTACAAGGACCATTTCGTAGAACAGGAATATATCCCTGAGAAAAAGACCTATTACCAGCCAACAGATATAGGGTATGAGAAAAAAATAAAGGAATATCTTGACAGGTTGAGAAAAAAGTAAAAATGATTTCGTATTCCGTTTTGATTGCGGAATACGGTATACGGACGACGGGTAAGGTATTAACATGAATAACAAGGCAGTTGCCTTATTCTCTGGTGGACTCGATAGCATGCTCGCGATAAAGCTTATGCTTGAGCAGGGCATAAAAGTCCATGCATTGAATTTTCTTACAGTCTTTTGTACCTGTACATCCAAGGGCTGCATGCATCAGGCTACAAAGGCAGCAAAAGACTTAGGCGTACCTTTAAAGGTAATGAATATAACAATGGAATACATGGATATAATCAAGAACCCTAAACACGGCCGCGGCAGGGCCATGAACCCATGCATTGACTGCAGGATCTTTACATTTAAAAAGGCCAAGTCTTTTATGGAAGATATAGGCGCATCATTTATCATAACAGGCGAGGTCTTAGGTCAAAGGCCTATGTCCCAGAGGAGAAACGCAATAGAGCTTATAGAAAGAAGATCAGGATTAGAAGGCCTTGTGGTCAGGCCATTATCTGCGAAGTTATTTGAACCCAGCCTTCCTGAAAAACAGGGTATTGTTGATAGGGAGAAACTAGTGGGGATACAAGGAAGGCAGAGGGAGACTCAGATCAAATTAGCAGAAGAACTCGGTATTAATGAATACCCCTGCCCTGCAGGCGGATGCCTCTTGACAGATGTTGGTTTTTCAAGAAAGGTAAAGGACCTTTTTGAATATATTCCAGATTATAACATAAGTGATATGCATCTTTTAAAGATCGGCAGGCAATTCAGGATTTCAGACAAGTTAAAATTATTCGTAGGCAGGGATAAATCAGAAAATGAAAGACTTCTTTCATTTACGCAGGCCAATGATTATATATTTGATGTCGTGGATATACCAAGCCCAATAGCCCTGGCAAGAGGCAGGGTCGGAAGGGAAGAGATAAAGACAATATCTTCCATCCTGCTCAGGTATTCAGATGCAAAATCTAATGGAGTGCAGGTTGCATATAGAATCTTTCCTTCAGATAATATGCAGTCTATAAAGGTCGAACCTGCCACAGAACAAACCCTTTCGCACCTAAGAATCTAGAAAATGCTTGACAGGATTTGATGTTGTGTTATAATCTCTACTAAGGCAATTATAATTATAGAGATTAGGAGGCTTGTATGAAGATAACATATAAAGGTGACTATGCTTTAAAGGCAATGCTTGAATTAGCAGTGAATTATAATAAAGGTGTTTTATCTATAAGTGAGCTTGCAAAAAGGGGAGATACGCCTGATAAGTTTTTAGAGCAGGTCTTGCTCAGTTTGAAAAAGGGCGGACTTGTAGAAAGTAAGCGCGGTATAAGCGGTGGTTATTTTTTGGCCAGGCCTCCGGAGAAGATTACAGTGGGCGAGGTTATCAGGTTTATTGAAGGGTCAATACAGCCTATTGCGTGTTGTGGCATGGAAAAATATGAAGAGTGCAAGGATTTTAAACACTGTGTTTTTAGAGACCTTTGGGATCAGGTTTACAGCGCTACATCGCTTGTGATAGATACTGTTACTTTTGCAGAGCTTGTAAGAAGGATAAATACAAACAAGAAGAAAGACCAATCATATAGTTATAGTATTTGATAATACAGGAGGGCATAATGTCAAAGATCTACAATAACATCACTGAGACCATTGGGAAAACACCATTGGTTCGCTTGGCTAACATAGCAAAGGACATAGATGCTGAGATAATTGGCAAGCTCGAGTCTTTTAATCCCTGCGGCAGTGTAAAGGACAGGATTGGCCTTTCCATGATAAAAGATGCCGAAGAAAAAGGTATCTTGAAGCCAGGAGGCACTATTATTGAGCCAACAAGCGGGAACACTGGCATTGGCCTTGCATTTATTGCAGCAGCCAAGGGCTATAAGCTGATTATTACAATGCCCGACACAATGAGTGTTGAGCGCCGGCAGGTCTTGAAATTATTTGGCGCTGAGATTGTCTTGACGCCTGGAGAAAAGGGCATGAAAGGCGCTATTGAAAAAGCAGAGGAGATAGCGAAGAATACCAAAGGTGCTTTTGTGCCGCAACAGTTTAAGAATCCGGCGAACCCAAAGATCCATAGAGAGACAACAGCTGAAGAGATATGGAATGATACAGACGGTAAGGTGGATATATTAGTGAGCGGTGTTGGGACGGGCGGTACACTGACAGGCGTGGCGCAGGTTATTAAAAAGAGGAAGCCTGATTTTAAGGTAGTGGCTGTTGAGCCATTTGATTCGCCTGTTCTTTCTGGCGGCGGGCCAGGGCCGCACAAGATCCAGGGGATAGGAGCTGGTTTTGTGCCAGATGTGTTAGACAAGGCACTGATAGATGAGGTTTTAAAGGTAAAGAATGAGGATGCGTTCTCTGCGGCAAAGCGCCTGGCAAGGGAAGAGGGGATTTTAGCAGGTATATCAAGCGGCGCAGCTACGGTTGCAGCATTAGAGATAGGCAAAAGGCCAGAGAATAAAGGTAAGGTTATAGTGGTAATTTTACCAGACACAGGAGAAAGGTATATAAGTACAGACTTATATAAGTAAATTCAAGCGAGGTGATAAAACATGGAGGTTTGTAATGCCAAAGACAATCAAAGAGATCAATGAGAAGATTAAAAAGGGCCAGGCAGTAGTTGTCACAGCAGAAGAGATAATTGACCTTGTGGAGAAAGATGGCGTGCAAAAGACAGCTGAGAAGGTCGATGTTGTAACTACTGGGACATTTGGCCCAATGTGTTCCTCTGGCGCCTATTTTAATATAGGGCATGCAAAGCCAAGGATAAAGCTCGGTGGAGGAGAGGTTACCTTAAATGATGTGCCGCTCTACGCAGGGTTTGCAGCAGTTGATGTGTTTTTAGGCGCAACTGCCCTGCCCAAAGACGACCCTCAGAACAAAGTGTATCCCGGCGAATTTAAATACGGCGGCGCACATGTAATACAAGAGCTCGTTGCAGGCAAGGATCTGAAGTTCTCTGCTACAGCATATGGCACAGATTGCTACCCGCGCAAGAAACTAGATACATTGATAAACATCAAAGACCTTAATGAAGCAGTACTTTTCAACATAAGGAATGCGTATCAGAACTACAACTGCGCTGTGAATCTGTCTGACAGGATGATATACACTTACATGGGTAGTTTGCGGCCACAGCTTGGCAATGCATACTATTGCTCGGCAGGCCAGCTTTCACCGCTTTTAAATGACCCACACTATAAGACCCTTGGTATTGGGACTAAGATTTTCCTGGGGGGTGGCGAAGGTTACATTGCATGGCAGGGTACGCAGCACGTGCCTACAGTAAAGCGGAAAAAAACAGGCATACCGCAAGCGCCAGCAGGCACGCTTGCTGTGATCGGGGATTTAAAGGGTATGAGCCCTGATTATTTAGTAGGCACAGCATTCCAGGGTTATGGTGTTACGCTTACAGTTGGCATAGGTGTTCCGATTCCAATATTGAATGAGGAGATTTGTAAGTTTACGGCTGTAAAGGATGAGGAGATATGGACGCAGATAGTGGACTATAGTGATTCATATCCAAATTGTAAACCAGGTAGTCTGGGAGAGGTAAATTATGCTCAGCTTAAAAGTGGCAAGATAATTGTTAAGGGCAAAGAGGTGCCTACAGGCGCGCTTTCTAGCTATTCAAAGGCAGTTGAGATAGCCCAGACCCTGAAAGAATGGATTAAAAAAGGCAAGTTCTTGCTTACAGAGCCAGTTGCGCCTATTCCAGGAGAAGAGAGCGGCATCACCTTTAAGTCTTTAAAGGAGCGCCCCTACGCGGTGTAATAGGTTGTGTGGATAACGTGTGGATAACTCAGTTACAAGGGGTACATATGCGTCTAAATTTTGTACCTTTTGTAACCATAGAGGCAGAGGTGTGGTCATGCGTGAAAAAGTTGAGGCAGTAATAAAGGAAATCAGGCCATTTCTTCAGAGAGATGGCGGTGACATAGAATTAGTTGACATAATAGATGGCGTGGTAAAGGTAAGGCTAAAAGGCGCGTGCATGGGATGTCCTATGTCTCAGATTACTCTGCAAGAAGGCGTGGGCAGGGCATTGAGAGAAAAAGTACCTGGGATAATAAAGGTAGAGGCAGTACAATAATTCTCTAAATATGAAAATCCCTTCACCAAGCATTCCAAGGATCTCGCTTTACTACAGGGTGCTTTTGTCATTGAAAGATAAGGACATCATATCTTCACAGGAATTATCCGAGCTTACAGGATGCAGCGCAGCGCAGGTTAGGAAAGACCTTGCGTATTTTGGCCAATTCGGAAGGCCAGGCAGCGGCTATAATGTAGAGGTCTTGAAAACAGAGCTTAAGAATATCCTGGGTATTGATAAAGATTGGGATGTAGCTCTTATTGGTGCAGGGAATCTGGGCTCAGCGCTTTTGGCATATAAGGGATTCAGAGGCCAGGGGTTTAATATAAAATATGTCTTTGATAACGACAGAAAAAAAATAGGAAAGTTAAAGCAAGGTATTAAAGTAAGAGATATCCTGGAGCTTAAGAAGGCAACAAAACAAATAGGAATTAATCTTGCTGTTGTGGCAGTGCCACAAGAGGCAGCTCAAGAGGTTATTGATGAGCTTGTATTATCTGGCATTAAGGCCATTTTAAATTTTGCACCAATAAGGCCCAGGGTTTCAGAAGATATTAAGGTCTTGAATATAGACCTATCAACAGAGCTTGAAAGGCTCTCATATTTTTTGCAGCGTAGAAAAGTATAGAATACTTTTCTACGCTGCTGGGGGAGCTCGAGGGGCTGCAGGCAGCCCCTCGAGGGGTAACAGTGGAGCAAGGCGACGAATAGGAGCATTGTGTAACGTCATAGGGGCGAAGCCCCTATGAAGCAAGTTCCGAGGAGCAGAGCGACGAGGTAACTTGCAAAGGGGTAGAGAGTGAAGTTTCTTGTAATAGTAGTGTTTTTACTGACCTATCTTACGATTGTTTTGTTCAACCGTAAGGTCAATCCTTTGATTTCAGTATTCACTGGGGTTGGTGTAATTTTACTCTCGGGTAGCCTCGGTATCAGGGATGCATTTTTGAGTATCAATTTCAATGTGCTTGGAGTTTTTCTGGGTACAATGATATTGTCAGGCCTATTTATCTATTCTGATGTGCCAGGATTTTTGGCAGCAAAGCTTGTGGGCAGGTCAAAGAACGTTGGAATAGCGCTTTTATACATGTGCCTTTTGTCCAGTTTTATCTCGAGCTTTACTGAAAATATAGCAACTGTCTTGATAGTAGCGCCTATTGCATTTGAGGTCGCTAAAAAACTAAAGGCAAATCCTATTCCATTCTTAATCGGCATAGCCATAAGTTCAAATCTACAGGGCTCAGCCACCATGATAGGCGACTCACCCAGCATCATCCTTGCCATGTCGCACAGAATGAATTTCATGGACTTTTTCTGGATGAAAGGCCGGCCTGGCATTGCATTCGCAGTTGAAATAGGCGCGGTTTTTTCATTTCTTGTGTTATATTTACTTTTCAGGAGATACAAACAGGGTGTTCAGAAAATGGACCAGGTCAAGATTAAAACATGGGTCCCTACAATGCTCATGGCCTTGATGATAGTTAGCCTGGCCATATCGAGCTTTATACCGCAAAAGCCCTATTACAGCATTGCGCTTATATGCCTGTTTTTTGGGGCTATTGGGCTTCTGTGGTATAAGATATTTCCCAAACAAGGCTTTTCTTTTAGGAAAAATATAGACTGGCGCACGTTCTTCTTTTTAATAGGAGTATTTATCCTCATAGGCGCGCTTTCACATGTAGGTGTTATAGAAGACATAGCGCATTTTATATCAGGCGTGACAGGCGGCAATATATTCCTTACGTTTACTCTCATAGTATGGATTTCAGTCTTGTGTTCAGCATTCATTGACAATATCCCCTATGTTATTGCAATGATACCTGTTGCAAATATCCTTGCTTTAAACATGGGCGCAAGGCCAGAGCTTTTTCTTTTCGGCCTCTTAATAGGCGCTACATTAGGCGGTAATATAACACCTATAGGCGCCTCAGCCAACATTGTCTCTGTGGGCATGCTAAGAGAGAGGGGATACAAGGTATCATTTGGCGAATTTCTAAAGATAGGCCTGCCTTTTACACTAGCCGCAGTAATTTCAGCCTATCTATTTCTTTGGTTCACCTGGCGCTAACTTTACATTTGAGCGCTATCCCTTTATGAATAATCAATACGACACTATACTCTGTGATTTGGGCAATGTGCTTATTAATTTTGACCACAGGATTGCTGTGAGAAAAATCTTGGAACATACGCCTAAGGGAGAAGAGGATGTCTATAACCTTTTCTTTGACTCAGGACTTACTGAGATGTATGAAGAGGGCAAGATTGACCCAAAGGAATTTTTTAGACGGGTAAAGGAATTTCTGAAACTTGATATACATGAGAATGAATTTTTTCCTATATGGAATGAGATATTCTTTGAGGTGCCATTGAATAAAAAGATGCATGAGTTTTTAAAGGGTACTAAAAATAGTCATAAACTTGTGATGGTTTCGAATCTAAATGTAACACATTTTGAGCATCTCAGAAAGAAGATGGATATATTTGATGTGTTTGACAAGCTTATCCTTTCTTATGAAGTAGGCCGCAGAAAGCCAGCGCCTGAGATCTATGAGGCAGCGCTGGATTCAGTTGGGACAAAGAGAGGGAAGAGTTTTTACATAGACGACAGAAGGGATTTAATAAAGGCAGCAGCGAAGATGGGGATAAAGGGAATTGTATTTGACGGGGATGAGGCGTTTCGAAATATCAAAGTAATCTTTTCCACCGCGTAGGTGCGCGGTGCGCACCTACGCGGTGTATACGATGTAATATGATTCTCGTAAGCGCGTGTCTTGCTGGTTAATGGGGATGGAGTGACAGCAGCTTTGCTTAAGAGAGAGGGCATCGAATGTCACGGTATTTGATTATTGACGGATATAATGCAATACATAAGATAAGGGAGCTGGATGCAAAGAAGGACGAGAGCCTTGAGGCGGCCAGGCTCCATTTTATTAATATGCTCTTGGATTTTATGTCCAGGAAAAACATGTTTGATAAGGTGTATATTGTTTTTGACAGCAAAGAGCAGGCGCTTGGAGTAAGAAGACACGAGTATGGACAAATCGAAGCATTATATACTACCAGCGATAAGGATGCAGATGGTGTAATTGTGGATTTATTGAGGAATGCTTCGCCAAAAGACAAGGTGAGCGTTTCTTCTGACGACAATTTTGTCAGAAATCATGCCAAGGTCTATGGAAGAGATATACTTTCCATAAAGGAATTGGAAAATATTATTATGTTGAAGCGCAAAGGGGCAAGGAGTAAAATAGAGGAAAAAGAAGTAAAGGGCGCAAGAGAGATCAATAAGGAGCTAAAGAAACACTGGGGATTGAAATAACCCATTACACCGCGTAGGTGCGCGGTGCGCACCTACGCGGTGTAACAGAGAAAAACACAATGAAACCTAACGAATTAACCCCTGTTTATATAGAGGCATTTGATCTGGATGATGCATGGTTTCAGTGTCTTTCAAAGATTTTAGACCATGGCCATGTGTATAAGATAACAAGAGGAAGCTATCAGGATCAAAGGCGTCTTGAATTTGATTTTGTCACAGTAAGGATCAAGAATCCCAGTCATCAGATAATACCTATAATACCAGAGGGATCAAGCATACCTGCTCCTACGAGCATGGAATATCTACATGGTTATCTTTCATATTTATTGACTGGTCAGAAGACAGAGACAGAGGATTATACGTATGGCGAGAGGCTTGTGGATGCAAAGGCCAGGGTAAAAGAGGTGCGCGATGGGAAAGAACTGGTAAAGGAAATGCCGCTTGAGGTAAATCAGGTAGAAGAAGTAATAAAGATGTATAAGACCCAGGGCCATGGCACTAATCAGGCAGTAATGGAAATAGGCATGCCTTCTGATATAAAGCTTCACGATCCGCCGTGCTTGAGGCTTATTGATACTCGGATTCGCTATGGTAAGCTGCACTTCTTTCCATATTTCAGGTCCTGGGATTTGTGGGGTGGTTTTCCTTCAAATTTAGGCGGCCTTGAGCTTGTAAAGCAATATATGGCAGAAGAGATAGGCGTAGAGAATGGCGAGATCATAGCTTCGAGCAAAGGGCTGCATCTTTACGAGTATAGCTGGGATCTTGCCAAGCAGCGCACAGGGAAGATGGACCTAGAGATAAAATAAGTAACCTGTTACACCGCGTAGGTGTAAGGTGTATGATACACCTGCGCGGTGATAAGGTTAAAAAATGTTCAAAACTGTTTTTATTTTATTTTTAGTTTTATCTTTGTCTGCAATTTCATACGCGGAGGAAGATATGATGATAAAGCTTCCTGAGCCAAGGCTTAAAGGTGAGGTTTCGTTAGAAGAGACAATAGAAAAAAGGCGTTCTGAAAGGAGTTTGTCAGGAAAAGACCTGACCCTTGAGCAAATAAGCCAGCTTCTCTGGTCGTGCCAGGGGCTTACAAATGATAGAGGCTTTCGAGCAGCGCCATCAGCAGGCGCTATATATCCATTGGAGATTTATTTACTAAGCAAGGATGGACTTTTTCAATACCTTCCTGCCTCGCACAGTATAAAAAGGATTAAGAATAAAGATTTACGTGGAGAACTTTGTGATGCGTGCCTGGGACAGCCATTTGTTAGAAGTGCTGCAATAGATATAGTGATGTGTGCTGAGTTTGAGAGGACCACTGGCCGCTACGGCAAGCGCGGCGAGAATTATGTCTATATAGAAATAGGTCATGCTGCGCAGAATGTGCACTTGCAGGCAGTGGCTGAAGGGCTTGGTTCAGTGCCAGTAGGCGCTTTTTCTAAGGATGGTGTCGCAAAAGTTTTAGGCTTGTCAGAGAAGCTTGTTCCTGTATATGTGATTCCAGTTGGGTATATAGAGTAGTATGCCAAAACCCGGTTTTTAATAATATGCATCCCATTATAACAAAACTTGGTCCTGTGACAATCTATAGCTATGGCATGATGGTTGCCATAGCTTTTGTTTTAGGTATATATGTAGCTGGTATTGAGGCAAGGCGAAAAGGGATTAAGCAAGACTTAGTTTATGACCTTGTGTTTTATATTGTCATAGGCTCTTTAATAGGCGCTCGTCTTTATTACCTCGTATTTTTTGACCCGTCAGTTTTTATAAAAGCTCCATTGTCAATATTGAAGATATGGGAGGGCGGAGTCGCAATACATGGTGCGATTTTAGGCGGGATTGTCGCAGGTATATTGTTCTCAAAGCTTAAAAAGATATCTTTCTGGAAATTAGCTGATCTGGTCGCGCCGTCAATTATATTGGGCCAGGCAATAGGAAGGATCGGTTGCTTTTTAAATGGGTGTTGTTTTGGTGTTCCGACTGAGTCGATATTTGGCGTAAGGTTTCCCCTGGCTGGCGCAGCAGTACACCCTACCCAACTTTACGAACTCGTTTTGAATTCAATCGGATTTTTTATTCTTTGGTCTGTGAGAAAAAAGATAAAATTTGATGGTGGGCTTTTTTTACTATATTTGATGATATATAATTGCATAAGGATACCTATATCTAGTCTGCGTGGCGATAGTCTGTATATATGGGGGACTAACTTAAAGATTGCACAGATTACCAGTGCTGTAATTTTTGTAATAGCGTTAGTTCTTTTTGTAAAGAGGAAAAAGAATGCGTAGATATTTAATAATCATTGTTATGATGTTTTTAGCTGCCATGGCTGTGGGTATTTATGCACGGCAGAAATCAGATGAGGCCATTTCTTTTAATACAAAGGATATCGCGCCGGAGGTCAAAGGGATTGGTGGCCATATTGAGATGATGGTAGAGCTAGATGGCGACGGCAAGATAAAAGAAGTGACGATCCTGGATCACAACGAGGCGCCTGAGTATACGGCTGGAATTACAGGGCCTGATTTTTTGGCCCAGTTTAAAGGCAAGGGCGTAGACGATGCATTTATTGTCGGCAAAGACATCGATGCTATAACAGGCGCTACTATCTCTAGCAGAGCAGTTAGCGAGACATTAAAGACATGCTTGGAGAGGGTTGTTAGCAAGGTCGAGACAGAGCCTCACTCTTCTGGGATTGTAACCAGGTTAGAAAAGGCCGGATTAGAGCCTAGGGAAGCGAAGTATTACGAGATTGTAGAGTAAGGAGTATTTCAGAAAAAGAAGAATAGATGAGTAAAGTTAAATGTTTACTTTGTCCAAGGGAGTGCGTGCTGGGTAGTGGCGACAGAGGTGACTGCAGGGCCCGCATGAATATAGACGGGAAATTGCAGACACTTGTGTATGGCAAGCCTTGCGCCATGCACGTGGACCCTATTGAGAAAAAACCACTTTACCACTATTTACCAAGCACGAGCTCTTTTTCCATAGCAACTGCAGGGTGTAATCTTCACTGCATGTACTGCCAGAACTGGGAGATATCCCAGAGAGAGCCAGAGAATACGCGGAATATGGATCTTTCGCCTTCGGAAGTAGTCAGGCAGGCAATGGCTGCAAAGTGCAAGACCATTGCCTATACATATTCAGAGCCGATAATATTTTTCGAATACGCAGCTGATACAGGTAGGCTCGCCCATAAAAATGGTCTTTTAAATGTATGGGTCACTGCAGGATATATCAATCCTGAGCCGCTAAAAGAGGCAGTAACTTTTGTAGACGCTGCTAATATAGACTTAAAAGGCATAACAGATAAATTTTACAAGACAATGGCTAAGGCAAGTCTTGACCCTGTCCTCAATACAATAAAGACAATGAAGAGAGAAGGCGTCTGGGTGGAGCTTACAAATTTAGTTGTGCCTACATATAATGATACAAGAGAAGATTTTGCTAAGCTTTGCGATTGGGTTATGGATAATGTAGGCCCAGAGGTGCCAGTGCATTTTGCAAGATTTTGGCCGATGTATCAACTAAAGAATCTCCCGCCCACGCCTGAAGAGGTTCTCACCCAGGCAAGGGAGACTGCCATGTCAAGGGGCATACAGTATGCTTATGTGGGCAATGTGCCTGGCCATGAAGGCAACAATACATATTGTCCTGTGTGTAAAAAGATTGTTATTAAGAGGCGCGGTTATATGATATTGGAGTATAATATTATAGTAGGCAAGTGCAAATTTTGTAATCATAAGATAGCGGGGAGATGGGAGTAACGTGTTCACCGCGTAGGTGTAAATTTTTACACCTACGCGGTGTAGCAAAGCGAGGGTATAATGTTAAAAAAACAAATTACGCGAAAAGAATTTTTAAAAACGGGATTTCTGGGCATTCTGACAATTCTGGCATTGCCTCTATCCAGGATATTTAGCATTAAGGACAATGTCTCACGTAAAGATGCAAAATATTATAAGGAGTTAGCAGGGTGAAAAAAATCATTATTCTTTGTCTTTTAGTGTTTTTATTTTCCTGTACAGCATTTTCCTCTGAGGAAATACGCAAGCCAGCAGTGGCTGGCGCGTTTTATCCTGCAAATAAGGAAGAATTGATCAGGGCTATAAACG
>JAHILY010000099.1 GCA_018896815.1 Candidatus Omnitrophota bacterium
CTCTCTGGCAACCTTAAGAAACCATCTAATTCTCTCCTCATCAATATCTGTAAACTTAGCCTTCTTACAAACCCGTTCATCAAACGCTCCTCGTCCAACAATGCCTTCTTCTTTTAAAAATTCGATCAGGCTTGCATACACTAACCGCGTAAGTTCCGGAATATCGCCAAATCTCTTATAGCTGAATCCTCGCTTGGAATTTTGGACCTTTTTAATCAGTACTTGAATCCCTCTTTCTCTCTTCTTATCTCTAATATTATCTCCCTGAATATAAATCAGGATATTTTTATGCTTTTTCCCTGCTTCCTGAAATTCTGCCTCTGTCGGAGATATTTTGTCCTTTCTTGTGCCGCCGTATTTTTCGCCGAGGATACCAATATAAATATCGCTTTTTCTTACCTCTTCAAGGTAAGCTGTCTCTGCTGATCTGCTTCTGGCAGGGGCATCTTCAAATAAAAAAACGTCAAAATATTCAGATAGAAGTGCATCGCCAAGCACATAGTCTTTCACTGCCCGACGTTCTGCTCTAAGTTCTCTCTGATTTGCGCTTACGAAGATTTTGTATTTCATGCTCATTAATATAGCACAAAAGAGTATGGTTGTTAATAGAATTCGTGAGAGTGGATCTTGTTACTGGGATTTCTTAGCCCAGTGATATTCGGATATTTTAATAGAGCTTATTTCGCGATGACGGTTGTGCTTAATTCTTATAATCCACACCTTGGGAAGCCAGATTTCTCTGTTGTCAAACATGATTAAAATGGCCTTCGGGGTTTCTTTGATGATGTAAACGTCTACCCATATATACACATGAAAACCTACAGCGAAGTTCAGTAAGGTTCTTGGACTGAACATGGCCCCTCCTTTTGAGGCCTCGACAAGCTCGGCCTCGCAATAACAGGAGGTAGGAATTTCCACTATATTTCCACTATGGATTTATTGCGATGGGTAGTTAGGGGTAAATAGAGGTAAGTCCTGGTAAGAGACGTAACTTATTGAAAATTAAGCAAATTACATCTATTTTGTTGATTTGTATTAGGCTGCGTAAAAAGGGCTAAATAAACTCCCCCCTTCCGCACCAGATTTCAACTTTATCGACGATAAAAACCCCGACCCACCCCATCATGGCACGCTTTCTGGCACGCAAAATTTAAAATAGGCTATCTTAAATGCTAAAACTCAAGATTGATTTTACATCAGGGTGAGGTGGTGAAATTTTGGATCTCCTAGGGTAAAAAAGTATTATTTGGGAAGTTATAAAAGATTAAAAATTATACTTCGTCCAAATATCTCCTGAGTTCTTTATAATTTTTTGGTAATCGCAGATATCCTTCTCTTTTAAAGTCTCTATTGCTTAATATACGCGTAAAATTGCTTCTTGCGCCCATTGGCAAGCCATTAGAAACACAAACAGGATATTGGGACAATTTATGATGCTTTTTTATTATCTCGGCCTTCCCAAGAGTTGTTACAAAAATTACCAACCTTTCATATGTACCAAGGCTCTCCGCTAATTCTTCGATCCCCTCCAACATAGTTTTAATTAAATCCTTTCCTTCAAACAACCTGTTCCCATCATATAAGACGTAAGTTACTTTGGTTTTGGAAAATTCAGGAGATTTCTCAATGGGGTCAGAAGCTCCACCTAGGAAAAACACTTCTTCATGCGCAACCATCCTTTGAGCTTCTTCAGTAAAAACGGTTTGAACAGAGGCAGCTTGGTTATCTTCAGCAATCATTGTGGTACCAGCAAGGATAGTACCGAGTGAGTTACTTTCTATTGGCTCCCTGACTGTTGCATGTTGATAAATCCTTTCTGCCAGGATTGGGGCTATATTGGCTTTTGATTCAAAAACGGCAATCATATCTCTATTTTTAATGCCTCTAATCGATACCCAAAGCGAAAAACTGCGAAAGAAAACGAGCACCAGTTGCGCTATGTTCAAAAGTACAGTTGCAAGTGCAGCAGCTACTGAAAAATCAGACCTTATGACATGCACCATAAAAGCTACCTGTCCTATAGTGACAGTACTAGTCCATAAAATCCAGAAAAAACGTGCATATTGGCTATGTATATAAGACCCAAGCGTATCATTGGGAAAGCTTATAGCTCTTGCAATTCTTTTCCAATGGGTATCTTGAACATCGCGAGCCATCATTATAATTTTCTCACGCTGGTTACCAGATGCCTGCTCATGAAATCGCCATGCCAGATATAAAAAATAAGTTGCCGGTAGCAAACAGAATGCAAATGCTGGAGCTCCTTGTAACACTCCATATACACCTGCTACAGTTTGGAAAAGTCCAAATGCGAAATGGACAAATTTAAGCCTTCTTGACGGCTGTCGACCCTTAAATGAGCCCCAAGCATGACCACTCCGCAGCAATAGTCCTTTAAAAATTCCAGGCAAATAGCCCATAAAAAAATTACCGTATCTCATCATAATTGTTGTTCCGTAAAGTTCTCTAATCGTCAATCCAGCTGTTCTGTACAAATAAAATCGCATAGCAAAAGGTATAATTGTCAAAAAGAGTATGTTGGCAAAAAAAGTATTTCCTCCGCCGCTAGATAAGCGAGCAACAAAGGGGGTAAATGCAAGTAATGGAAACGCTATCATTGAATATACATTACTCACTGACAAGATGATCCAACCAAATAAACTGGTAGTAATACTGAGAGCTGATTTCCAGCTCAATGTGCCAATTCCTCGACTTCGAAACAAATGCGGCAACCAGATGAAGAAAAGGATTTGGACTGCACCTTCAGCCCAACGTTGTCTTTGAAGTTGACTACCTGGTGCAAAATCGACACCATCCCCTATTATCCATACTTGTGACATGAACTTCCCATCAGTCCATGTTCCTTGTATCTCCTGAAATAGCTCGGGTTGTGTTCTCATGAGGATTGACATTGCCCCAGTAGCAAAGTCTTCACCTTTCACAGCCTTCGTTGGATCAAGAACAAATCCTCCTGTAGCTTCAAGAAAGTTCTTATCTGGCGTAATACGAATAAGTGTGTTTGTTCCGAAGGGCAAAGACATCCCTGCTCTCTTTTTCGCCTCTACGCGTCCTTGGGTTTTAGATTCGGCTTTCTTAACAGATTTCTTTTGGCTGGCATTTAAGTCATCAAATGCCGGAACCTTAACCCCTGACCATTCTGCCATGTTAGCTGCATCCATTTGCCTTCCTATAGAATGACCTGGCTCCAGTGATGCGCGGAAAAACAAGGGGATCTGTACAAATGCAACTGTAGGATGCTGTAGCATAGTAGGGACTGTCCGCTGAAGCGTTAATGGAGCCGGGCGATAATCATCGTCTAATGTTAGATATAAGGATTCACCATGGCGCAACCGCGGAGTATTGGGGATAACTCGATTTTGATTTCCAGCCTTTAGCAATTGACGATTGGTTATGCCGAATCTGGAAATCCCTAACTCAAGAGCCATGAGGTGTTCTTCTCTGGCAATGTCACGCTTGCTAGAGGTTGTGCCTAAGACTGACCAGCGATTATGTTGCGGCCAGTCAATCTCACGCACATGCACAAGGGTTTCAAAAACCTCGCTCGGTTTCTCGTTATGCACATGAACGCCGATAGTTACTGCAGGAGGTGATTCGTTGCCTATCATATCTTCACGGTCATATGGAGACACCTGTCGGACAGCACGAGTAAACCCATCTACATCTTGTTCCTGAATAAGTTTCTCAAGTGCGCCGCTAACAATACCCAATCTTCCGTCGCCTGATGCAGTATCTCCATCTCTCAAGAGATACTTTAGGCGCTCTGTGTATCCACTTGAAGCAGGGCCCCACAGTTCTGGGTCCGCTCCTGCCTCGATTAGACGAATGCGTGTTTGGTATATCCATGCATCCTGCCAAAGGGTTTGTGTATTTTCTGGAATTGTGGCTAGGGCACCATAACCAAACATGGCAGGCCTTCTTGGACCATAGTTTGCAATCCATTCTTGCGTATACAAGGCTATTTCATCATTGAAATGTCGTTGATATGCCACGGTGATGTCTTCTTTTTGAATTGTGCCTCCTCCAAGCTCTTCCATCACCAATTGCGCAGAGATGAACATCCTTTCCGCATATGCTTCCATCTGATATAATCGGTATCTTGGATGAAGTGAGCGGCTATTCAATTGCCCTACCTGCTCTCCTGCGCCAGTCCAAAAATAATAATCATGGATATAATGCCGGTCAGATAATGCACGCGCCTCTATAAGCCTATCTCGAAATTCAGCCAAGCTCTTTCTGAGATCTCCCTGTCCTGCGTTGGCTCTATCCAAATCGTCTAAAAAAGACAGCATTGCTTTTTTATATGCATCTACTGGGTGCTCATTGGTAAAAGTGGTTATGGTAGTGTGCTCTGCGTAAGTTCGTTCGACAACACTAAGATGAGATTCAGCCCGACGGAGCTTCTTCTGCCGCTTTTTAAGCCATGCCTCATCAAAGTCAAACCCTTCTGGCACATTCACATAGCCAGCAGTAGTTATAAACCTGTTTGTCATAATCTGTAAAGTTTCAAAGTCAACATTTTCAAGTGAACGACGAACTCTATAATCTGACTGAAGCGCATCAACGTAGGCGTTAACTAAATTCCAAAAATCCTGGCGTATCTCTGCCTCTACAAATAATTCTAGATAAATCTGGAGCGACTGGTAAAACTTGCCTTCGCCGTACAGCATGGCCAGAACAGCGCTTTCTAGTAATCTCGTCCAATCGCCCCGCGCCAATAGCTGTTCAATATATTCGGGCTGCACTCGCATAAGACTATTGACAGTTTTTAATCCAACAACGTCGGCTTTTTCATATTCGTCATGTGCCTGCCGTGCAATGTCCTTTTCGATTTCAGCACACGTTAGATTTACCTCTCTCTCCATCGCAAGATCTATCACGTTAGAGGCAATACCTTCAAATGAATCAACGTCGTCACGACCGGTGATATTCTGAGCTCTTTCTATATAATCAAGATAAGTAGACCATTCTGCCCACAGATTTTCGAACACACTGAAAGAATCTTTTGACGAGTATAGTCCTGACAAATGGGTCTTGATAGAATTTTGATTGCTTCTCCAGCGTTCAGCAATATCTCTTACCATATCAGGACCAATTGGCCTCATAAAATTTTCAGCAGTGGCCGCACCCCGTGTATAGCGAAGCGCTTCAGCTAATTCACGCGCAATCCGACAACCTAACACATCCTGATCAGCAATGTCGAGCAATGTTGTTAGAATATCAGTGGACGACACTGCAGATCCTCGGATTGGTTCACCTTTTAGGCGATAGGCATCTCGTCCCCATACAGCTGAATACACCCCTTGAATGTCCTGTACTGTCTCACGACCAAACAAGGCCATGCTTCTAGAAACAACAGTATCCGCCAAGTTGTGCTCAAAGATCAACATGCCAACTTGAAGATTACTAGTATCAGTGCTAGTGGCCTCTCTGGTCATTTCCTCAACCTCCTCTGCCAAGGCCTGCAGACCGACCTCTGTAAATTCATGCGTATGTAGAGAGATACTCTCTTGCAAACTGTCTTCTAATGGTACGGCTACAACCAATGCACCCGCTACTCCTAACCAATCTACGATATAGTCAGCTGGCGACCTGCCTTCAAGATGTTCAAGGACATGGTTGACAACCATTAAGTCTACGGATCGTCCATTGTTTAATTGCTTCAGTCGATCTGGATGGCCAGGCCTTTCAATATCCTCAAGTTTCCAGGTTACGGATAATCCTGGATAATTAGGGGTTGCCTCAATCGCAAATTGCGTATCTTTGAGCTTATAATCTGTGCCGATAAAGTGAATTCTCTCCAACGTCCCAGGAGGAAGTTTACCGCTCTCTTCCATGCGCCGCAGGACATATGCGGCTGAGAAGATGAAATGCCCAAACCCTGTAGCATCATCCACTACAGTAATTTCTCTATATGGGTTAGCTTCAAGGATCTCTATCAACTTTTTTAGTTCTACAGCGTATATCCAGCTAAAATGGATGATGTGGCTATAAAGAGAATCGGAGACGTTATAGGGAACATAGCTATGAACATCGTATTCAGATCCTTCACCGTAGGACAAGACTAAGAGAAAAGTTTCTACAGTCTGCTCAAACCTTTGCTGAGAGTTTTCGAAATACACACGTAAGACATCTTCACGTGTCGCCCATGGCCCTAGCTTAGCCATATTAGCTCTCGTTATAATCTCCAAAATATCCAGAGAATCTAATCCATTCTGATGTCCTTGTTCTGAACCAGAGAGTAGCATCGCATGGAGCTCTCGCCGTTGCCCCCAAACGTTGTCACGATCAATGGGTTCTGATAATCGCACATCAGCATTAGCGACAAAAATTGTCGAACCTCCTCCATTATTACCTGGTATTATCAAAGAGTGAAGATATTCGCCTCTTTGATAAAAACCGCTGTTGTTACTACTCGCTGCAATAGCTTCCAGGTCATTGGACATTATTACTTGAAATGTATTCTCACCAATTTGAAAAGCATTAGGTTCGTCAACTTGATAACCGCTGGCTATGACAGAGGCAGGCACAGTTATACCGCTGTCCAAGGCAGTTTCTATTCCAATGCCCCCTGCCGCCATCACAACATCCCTTCTTGGCAACTCTGCTATCATGCGAAGTAACGTATTCTCTCTTTCCCTGTTTTTATATTCTCTAAGTATCTCTCCCGGGATAATATAAGCATCTCTACAAAATTCGGCTTCAACTTCCTGATATATTTCATAATTTGCTATAAGATGCTCCCTCCAGTCAGCAGGCCTTCCTTCAAAACCATCATCCTTCATTCGCTGTATCCAACTGGTTAATTCCTCATAGACATGCTGTAAAATATGCAGTATCTCTTTTTCTCCTAAAGAACTTTCTATATAAATGATTGGCTGTCCATAAAACCTACCCTGTCCTCCATGGTCTAATAACCCTGTATTCTTATATAAATCTTTTATTTCCATGACTGCTATGCCATTATAGTTAAGTAAACTTTTATAAAAAGCAGCTCTATTTTCTGGAATATCTTCTTGTCCTTGAAGAAACTTTTTATACTGAGCTTCTGCTTGCGAAGCAATGTAGTTATTTACATGCTCATGTAATATCTCGCCTAAAGCTTCTATTTGTCTTTGTTCTCCTTGTGCTGAACTGCCTGAAAGAGGGAGCCTAAGGTGGGATTTGTTAGATAGTTCTATTCCATAACCTGTGCTAGTTACAGTAAATGTAATAGCTACAAGGAGTGATATAACTTTTATAGTAAAACCTTTTCTAAACTTTAACATAATCTTGGCAAAAAAATAGTCTCTCCTTTTTCCTAAAGACCTATTTGACACACATATGTATCTAATATAAAGTATACTATATAAAATGGGGGTTTCCAAATTTTTCTGCAATACTATTTCCAGTAGTAGCATGTGCATAAGCATGCGGGGAGCGCATGGGAACCGCTTGCCGTGTCTTGTCTTTTTGGTCAGGGCAGGCTTTCAAAAAGCATTGGAATTTTTTGTGGGCATGGCGCCTAACTTTACACTTGACCAAAATAAGCTATATGTAAAAATGGTCTTGACTAATTTAAGATATATGCTAAACTAGTCATAGAGGCAGCTGGCCATAATAGCAAAAAGGGAGGGGTAAGTGAAGAGGCTTTATACGGCAGTTATTCAGGAGCATTTTAAGCGCCATCAGCAAATGATTTTTCTTATCGGGCCCCGGCAGGCCGGAAAAACCACACTAAGTCTGATGGCAAAAGAATTTACGACTCAATTCGCTTGCCTAAACTGGGACAATTTAGATCATAGAAAAATCATCCTGGGAGGCGTTGGCAGTGTTGCCAGTTTTGCCGGATTGGATAAGCTAACTGCAAAGATACCAATTGTTGTCTTTGATGAAATTCACAAATACGGTAAGTGGAAAACATTTTTGAAAGGATTTTTTGACACATACAAAGGAAAGGCGCATATCATTGTTACAGGCAGTTCCAGGCTGGATGTTTATAAAAAAGGCGGGGATAGTCTGATGGGAAGATATTTTCCCTACCGCCTCCACCAATTATCTTTAGCGGAACTGGGACGAATTGATTTATCAGAAAAAGAGATTAATGGCCCCTTCCAAAACAAAAAACAGGATTTTGAAAAGTTAGTTGAAAATGGCGGGTTTCCGGAACCGTTTATAAAGAACGATCTCAGATTTTTGAATCGCTGGAAAACATTGCGTCAGGGACAGCTATTCCGGGAAGATGTCAGGGATTTAAGCCGAATCCAGGAGATAGGTCAGATCGAGCTTTTGGCTGAAATCCTAAAACATCAGGCCGGACAACTGACCAATTACTCAAAGCTGGCCAATAAAGTCAATGTATCCAGTGATACCATACGCCGCTGGATCAAAACACTGCAGTCCTTTTTTTACTGTTTTACTATTCAACCATGGTCTAAAAATATCCCCCGTTCTCTTATTAAAAAACCAAAGACTTATCTGTGGGATTGGATCAACGTTGATGAAGAAGGAAGCCGTGCAGAAAACTTTGTCGCCTCTCATTTATTAAAGGCTGTTCATTATTGGACGGACTGCGGGTTAGGACAGTATGGCCTGTGGTTTGTCAGGGATAAGGAAAAACGCGAGGTAGATTTTTTAGTGTCGCGGGATAAGAAACCATGGTTTTTGGTTGAGGTCAAACTTTCCCCAAAAGGAGGAATAAGCAAGAATCTGGTTTATTTTCAGGAGAAAATTAAAGCAAAGCACGCGTTCCAGGTAGTTTTTGATATGGAATACATCTCCAAGGATTGCTTCAAACATACAGAGCCTATTATTGTACCTGCCCGGACATTTTTAACTCAATTGGTTTAAGAACATTGTTGAATTTGACATATCCAGGTTCATTAAGTATAATTTCTCTATGAGAAAAAAGCGCGATGCGTGGAAATCCAGGATAGGTATTATAATGGCTGTTGCTGGCAGCGCAGTAGGGCTGGGGAATTTTCTGCGGTTTCCTGTACAGGCTGCGCAGAATGGCGGCGGCGCGTTTATGATACCGTATTTTATCTCCCTCCTTCTTCTCGGCATACCTCTCATGTGGATTGAGTGGACTGTGGGAAGATTTGGCGGAGGCTTTGGTCACGGCACTGCGCCTGGTATATTCCACACCATGTGGGAAAAGAATAGATTTATAAAATACTTCGGTGTAATCGGCATATTCGGCCCGCTCGTCATCTTCATATACTATAACTACATTGCATCCTGGACACTTGCCTATGCATTTTTCTCAGCAACTGGAAAATACGGGCTTGTTGCAGGCCAGGAAGGCATGCTCACTCTCTTAAGGGGATTTCAGGGCGTTGAAAAAAACTCATTTTTCTCAAGCCTGCAATACGCATATCTATTCTTTCTCATAACATTCGTCATAAATATATTTATTATCTATAAAGGCATATCCGGCGGCATTGAAAAACTCTGTAAGATCGCAATGCCCACGCTTTTTATATTCGGAATCATTATAGCTATAAGGGTCCTAACGCTCGGCACGCCTGATCCAACAAAACCTGGCTGGAACATATTAAATGGGCTTGGATTTTTATGGAATCCTGACTTCAGCGCTTTAAAAGATGCAAAGGTCTGGCTTGCAGCTGCAGGACAGATATTCTTTACGCTCAGCGTGGGCATAGGTGTTATACTTACCTATGCAAGCTATCTTAAGAAAACAGATGATGTGGTGCTTAATGGACTTACAGCAGCAAGCGCAAATGAATTTGCAGAGATCATTCTCGGCTCATCTATCATAATACCAGCTGCGTATGTATTTTTTGGGCCGCATCAAATACAAAACATTGCAGCTGGGGGCGCGTTTAACCTGGGATTTGTGACAATGCCTTTGATATTCCAGAAGATCGCGCTCAGCGCATTCTTTGGCTGTCTCTGGTTTACGCTTTTATTTCTGGCAGGCATTACGTCTTCTGTCTCACTGGCCCAGCCCAGCATTGCATTCCTGGAAGACGAATTCAATATATCAAAGAAAAAGGCAGTCATAATTTTTGGCATTGTATCATTCATACTCTGTCAGCCAGCTATATTTTTCCTTAAGCATGGCGTTGTAAATGAACTGGATTTCTGGGGCGGGACTTTCTGCCTGGTCATCTTTGCCACAGTAGAAACAATCCTCTTTGGCTGGATATTTGGCATAGAAAAGGCATGGGAAGAGATTCATCACGGCGCAGACCTTAAGATCCCGCATATCTACAAATTCATAATAAAATATATCACTCCGTTATTCTTATTTTGTATCCTTGGATTCTGGTTTTATCAGCATGGGATTCCAACAATACTTATGAAAGGCGTGAGCCAGGCAGACAAGCCTTATGTATTGGGCATAAGGGTGCTTCTCGTGGCCATGCTTATAACCCTGGCAATTATGGTAAAGATTGCGTGGCGGAAACGAGCAATAATAAAGACTAAAGAATGACACTACTAGGCTGGTTAATCCTCGGTATATCCTGGCTAAGTATTATATCCCTCGCCGTCTTCTGCTTTCTGCGGATTCTTTCTAAAAAGAACTGATTTCTATTCTATTATTATCGCCTCAACAGGACATTCGTCCTTTGACTGCTTTGTGCAATCTTCAGCCTGAGCCGGAACAGTATCCCCTTTTATAATCGCCTTGTCCTCCTGCATTTCAAAGACATCAGGACAGGTGCTTACACACAAGCCGCAACCGACACATAATTCTGCATCCACCTTTGCCTTCATTTGCCAGTCTCCTTTCTAAGTATAAATTCCCTGAACATCCTATCCGGTATATCAAAATTAGCCTTCTGGTCTCTGCCTATAATACCTTTTTCTTCTAATCTGTAAAGGAAATTTTTTATATTTGCAATGGGAAACTTCTTTGCGTATCTCCCCACTATCATCAGGCCCCTGAAATCCTTTAATGAAAGAGGCTGATTTTCCTCAGCAAGTATCTTCAATAAATCCTTTTCTCTGTCACTGGCCCTGAAAAGAAGGCTGTTAAAATAATCCCTTCCCAATTCTTTCAATGTATTTACAAGGGCGCCTTCCCATGCACCGGCCAAAACCTTCCCCTCTATCTGCCCATCATAAAGATGGCTCGAAAGAAGCTGGACTTCATACGGGTGGCCATTTGTGTATTCAAAGATCTTTTCTTTTATGGCGCTGTCAAATTCCACTCCTGTGTCATAGAGTGTCTTGCCTACCATATCTATGGCATCACCCATGTTTAAATTCTCTACAGTCAATCTTTTTCTAAAAAACCTGCCTATAGGGTCATGCTTGTCTAAAAATGTTGCCCATCCGCCTGGTGTAGAAGAAAGCACAAAGAGAAACTTTGTGTTTTGGACGATCTCGTCCTTACTCAATACTGCTCTTAGGATATCTATTGTATTTGAAATAGGCATAATGTTCTGCAGGTCATCTAAAAAAACTACAGCCAATTCTGCATCCAGGACCTGCCAGAGCTTAAGAAGAAATTTTGCAAATTGTGATTGAGCCTGCAAGAGGGACTTTTTCTTTGAAAAGAGGCTCAAAAACTCTTCTGGATCTATATTAGGCCTTGAAAAACCCATAAGCATCTCTTCGGCAATCAGATACATGGCATCAAGGGGTTTATCATTCTTTGTAAACCTTGAAATGGAGCAAAAACATGCTGGACGACCAGCCTCTTGTGACATTCTCCTGAACTGCTTTAAAAGCGAGGTCTTGCCAATGCCCCACTCTCCTAACACCACCAGGTGATTTGGCCTGGCTGATAGAGACTCTTTAAGATTAGACCTAAATAAAGATAAGGCCTCTTCCCTCCCGCCAAATACGCGTGGCTCCCAGCCTGACTGTGGAGTAAAAGGATTAGGTTTTATCATAATATTTACTTTATGTAACATATGTGATAGATTATACTCATGATTATAAAGCGAGATAAGGACATTATCAAGTGTTATTTTGAAGACGAGTCAGGCCTTTTGGGCGGATATGCCGACGAGGTAATATATCCAGAGAGCGAAAAAGAGGTTATCAATTTTTTACAAGACTCGAGCTCAGGACATGCACCTGTAACTATTTCCGGAGGTGGTACAGGCGTAACTGGCGCAAGGGTTCCGTTCGGCGGTTCAATACTCGCTACAGATTCTCTCAATAAAATTATTGATATAGACGAAAAAAGGCTTATCGCAACAGTCCAGCCAGGCGTAAGATTGTCAGAACTCCAGATAGAGCTTTCCAAAAAAGGTCTCGTATACCTGCCTGACCCCACAGAGCCAAATGCCTTTGTAGGCGGCACAGTCTCGACAAACGCATCAGGCGCAAAAGGCTTCAAATACGGGCCCACGCGCAACTATATAAAAAGACTAAAGATAATACTTTCCAGCGGAGACGCCCTGGATATAAAGCGCGGGGAGTTTTTCATTAATAAAGGTGAAGACATATCTTTAAAATTTAAGAAAAGAGATCTAAAACTAAAAATACCGGCCTACTCCATGCCTGCTATAAAAAGTGCTGCAGGTTATTATATAAAAGATAATATGGATATGATAGACCTCTTCATAGGCAGTGAGGGAACACTCGGCCTTATTACAGAGATATCCTTATCCCTCGGGAAAGAACCTGAGAGGGTTATGAGTTTCTTTAACTTTTTTCCGGATGAAAAAGCTGCCTTGAAGTTTGTAAAAGACGCCAAGGCCTGCAATACGCTGTCCCTGGAATACATGGATGAAAACTCTCTGAACCTCTTGCGGCAGAGGCATAAGAATATACCTTCAGACTCAAAGGCAATGGTGTATTTTGAAGAGGCCTATAAAAAGGAAGATGAATCCTCGATCACGGAATCATGGATGGGGATGCTTGAAAAACACAACGCCCTTACAGAAAAATCATTTTTTGCAGACTCTGAAAAAGAAAGGGAAAAACTAAAAGAATTCAGGCATGCCCTGCCTGAGATGATAAATGAGATTGTGAAAAAAAACAAGCTCCCAAAGGTCGGGACAGATATAGCTGTGCCAGAAGGCGGATTTCCTGAAATGTTTGAATTCTACAAAGAAAGACTCCTCTATTCAAAAATAGACTTTGTGATATTCGGCCATATAGGCGAAAACCACATGCATGTAAATATGCTTCCAAAGACAGAGGCGGAATTCTCAAAAAGCCGCTCTATCTATATGGACTTTGTCAAAAAGGCAGTAAGTCTGGGCGGTACTATCTCAGCTGAACACGGCATAGGCAAACTAAAACACGCGTATCTCGAGGCCATGTACGGAAAGAAAGGCGTGGCTGAGATGGCGAGCTTGAAAAAATCCCTGGACCCAGCCTGTATCCTGGGTCTGGACAACATATTCCCAAAGGAACTCCTTAAAAACACGAATTGCCACTAATCAAATGCCGACCCTTCG
This sequence comes from Candidatus Omnitrophota bacterium, assembly GCA_018896815.1. Classification (GTDB taxonomy): domain Bacteria; phylum Omnitrophota; class Gorgyraeia; order Gorgyraeales; family Gorgyraeaceae; genus JAHILY01. The sequence goes on from JAHILY010000099.1 coordinate 13,386, forward strand.
ACAAGCTCAGGGTTCTTAGTCCCGAGCGAAGTCGAGGGACGAATTACCACGAATTATTCGTGGCAATTAGATAAAAATTCGTGGTAATTCGTGTTAAAATTAAAAAAATGAAAACAATCATCGCTGTTCCTGATTTTACAAGAAAGGCTCATCTTAAAAAGATACTGCCATGGCTTATTAAAAGGCTAAGTGGAGATATCGAGATAATAATAGCAACAGGCCTGCACAGGCCACCTACAAGAAAAGAGCTTGCAGAGCTTCGCAGGTTGCCCAAGGTTAATATATCAGTCCATAACCACAGGAAAAATCATGTCGTGTATTTCGGAAAGACCAAAAAAGGCATACCTGTATATCTCAACAAAAAATTAAAAAATGCAGACTCTATAATAACTGTCGGAGTAGTAGAGCCGCATCTATATGCTGGCTATAGCGGCGGCACAAAGGCCGTGGCAATAGGCCTTGCTGGCGAAAAGACAATAAACGCAACTCACCATCCAAGATTTCTGGATCATCATGGAACAACTATATGCTCAATATCAGGAAATCCCTTCAGGGCATTCATAGAAGAAGTGAGTAACCTTTTACCTATCACCCATTCCATAAACGTAGTAAATGACGAGAACGGGAATCTAAAAAAGATTTTTGAAGGAAGGCCAGGCCCCTGTTTTAAAAAGGCAACTGGTTACTCTAAGAAATTATACGAGAAAAAAGTCAGCAAAGGATACGATATTGTAATATGCAACATCCCAAAAGAAAAAGGAATAAATATATATCAGGCATCCCGCGCATTTAATTACGTGGCGAATACAAAGAAAAATATCCTGAATAAAAATGCTATAATTCTCGTAAAAGCAGATTTAAGCGAAGGCTTTGGAAAAGGACTGGGCGAGAAGCGCTTCATGGAAACTATTATCAAGATGAAAGACCCAAGAAAGTTAATACGTGAAATCAAAAAAAAGGGCTGCCTTGCAGGTGAGCACCGCGCCTACATGGCCGCCAAGGCAATGCTAAAGGCCAGGCTGGGTTTTATATCAAAACGGTCTCATTTATATAAAAACAAAAACCTTCCATTTTTATTCTTCAAAGACCTTAATGATGCGCAGAGATTTATAAAAAGATATTTTAAAAAACCTCAAACATACTACCTAAAGAATGCCTTTACTACGATCCTTACCATTAGAAATCACAGCTGATACCTATGGCAAGTTCTTCGCCGTCCAAAAATGTAGTTTCTAAATTCAGCTTCGTTCTCCTGTTTAACCAGTAGTCAAGAAAAATCTGCCCTTCGGGCAGAGACTTCAAAACAACTATTTTATTTCAATCATCTCCCCGCAATTAGGGCAATTCAGATGGCTTTGTCCATCAATGTGATATTCTTTGCCCCCTGGTTTAAACTGGTCTATGAAC
>JAHILY010000100.1 GCA_018896815.1 Candidatus Omnitrophota bacterium
ACCAGCCTTCTCAATCTCAAGATCAATACCTTTTAAAACGTGTAAATCCTTTTTCCCGTCCCTGTATATCTTATGTACGCCTTCAGCTTTAAGCATTTACTCGTATCTCAGCGCCTCTACTGGCTCAAGTCTTGCTGCCTGATGAGCCGGATAAAGCGTGGACACCAATGTTATCAAGATCGCCGCCAGTATCACAGTCACTGCATCATTGATATTCAGATTGACTGGCAATTTGTCTATATAATAAATTTCTTTCGGAAGCTTTACAAATTCATACTTGTCCAGCAAGTGACACAGGCCAAACCCGCCTGCCGCGCCCAGCGCCGTGCCAATAAAACCAATAAGAAGCCCCTTCATCATAAATATCTTCCCGATGCTGGCATTTGTCGCGCCTATGGATTTCAAGATCCCGATGTCTTTTGTCTTCTCCATTACCATCATTATAAGCGAACTTGCGATATTAAAGCATGCCACTACTATGATCAGCGCAAGTATTATGGACATGGCGATCTTTTCAAGCTTTAGAGCGCTGAATAAGTTTTTATTCAGATCTGACCAGCTCCTTACCCAATAACTAAACCCTATGCCTTCCTGCACCTTATCCCTGATCTCATCTGCCTTATATGCATCATCCACCTTGACGCCGATTGCGCCTGCCACATCACCTGTCTTATAAAATTCCTGCGCTGATTCAATATTTGTAAATACAAGGCTCATGTCATAGTCAAACATGCCGGAGTTAAATATCCCAACGACCCTGAATGGCATTGGCTTAGTCGTTGCTGCTGATACAAGAGAAACTTCATCCCCTAGTTTGAAATTCAACCGCCACGCAAGCTCTCTTCCTATTAAAACAGTGTCTTTTTCCAATGGGAGCGTGCCGCGCTCTAAATACTCCTCTATCTTTGTAACAAATTTTTCTCTTTCAGGGTCTATGCCTCTAAACAACACACCAGTAACACTATCCTTTTGCCTGATAAGCGCCTGGCCATTTATAAAAGGTGAACTCGCTATTACATGCGGCATCCTGTTTACCTCATCTATAAGAGCATTGTAATCCTCTATACCGCCGTCCTTTTCTATGACAATATGTGAATTTGTTCCCACTATTTTTTCTCGCAGGTCATGGTCAAACCCGCTCATCACAGCTATCACCACAATAAGCGCAGCCACACCAAGCGCCACACCCATTATCGAGATAAAGCTGACAATGGAGATAAACTTCTCTCTCCGCTTCGAGACCAAATATCTAAAACTTATCCAGAATTCGTATCGCATATTAATTCGCTTCGCTCTTTAATACACGAATTGCCACGAATTTTGATCTAATTACCACGAATTAAAAATTAATAGCTATCCATATTTTATTCGTGGTAATTCGGCTTTTGATTCGTGGTAATTCGTGTCTCCGGTTTAAGCTGCGGGAACAGGATCACATCCCTGATCGATGGCTGGTTCGCGAGCAGCATCACGAGCCTGTCTATGCCTATGCCCAGCCCGCCTGCTGGCGGCATGCCGTATTCCAGCGCCCGCACAAAATCCTCGTCTATCCTCTTAACGCCCTCTTGCCCCACAAGCTGCTCTTCGAACCTCTTTTTCTGCTCTATAGGATCATTCAGCTCTGAGTATGCGTTTGCCACTTCCATGCCGCCCATAAAAAGCTCAAATCTGTCTGTAAGTAACGGATTATCCTTTTTCCTTTTTGCCAATGGACAGAGCTCTGCAAATAGATCAACCACAAACATCGGCTTATCTTTAGTCTCTGGCTCAAGCATCTCTGAAATAATATTCACTATCTGCGAACGCGTAATGTCTTTGCCCTTAAAATCCATGCCGTGTTTTTTGAGTTTCTCAATCCACTCCTTAGCCGGATCATCAGGATTTATATCAAACTTTTTCTTAATCTCATCTGCGAATGACCACCTTGGCCATGGCGCGCTTAAATCAATATCCTGGTCTTTAAATTTAATCTTTAATGTGCCCAGCGCCTCTTTTGCCACATGACTAAAAAGCTCTTCTGTCAGCCTCATCATGCCTTCACAGTCTGAATATGCCTCATACACCTCGAGCATGGTAAATTCAGGATTATGCCTTACAGAAATCCCCTCATTCCTGAAGCTTCTGTTGAGCTCGTATATCTTGTCAAATCCGCCTACTAAAAGCCGCTTTAAATGAAGCTCTGGCGCAAGCCGTAAGAATAGATCTGTATCAAGCGCCTTATGATGCGTCTTAAATGGCTCACCAGCCGCGCCGCCTGCCAGAGAATGCATCATAGGTGTCTCTACTTCCAGGAATCCCTTGTCGTCTAAAAAACTACGTATCTTAGAAATAATCTTACTACGCACCTGAAACACCTTGCGCACATCCTCATTTACTATCAAATCCACATATCTCTGGCGGTATCTTATCTCAACATCCTTCAGGCCATGCCATTTTTCAGGCAATGGCCTGAGGCCTTTGGCAAGAAAAGTAATCTCCTCGGCATTTATTGTAATTTCACCTGTCCGCGTCTTGAATAATTTGCCCTTTACCCCCAATATATCCCCAATATCTATTCTTTTAAATATGTTACTATATGTCTCGGCGCCTATGGTATCTGATTTAACATAGGCCTGTATCCTGCCACTTGCATCTCGCAGGTCCAAAAAACTGCTCTTTCCATGCTCCCTAAGCGCAGTAACCCTGCCAGCTGTCTGGACATGGGTATTTTCCTTATAATCCTCTGCCAATACAGCTATGGACCGGGATTTATTGAAGCGGCCTCCGTACGGCGCAATCCCTATCTCCTTGAGCGCATTTAACTTATCAACCCTCTGCTCTATGTATTCATTTGCCTTTTCCTGCATAAACCATCTCCTGATACACCGCGTATCGAAGAAATTATATCCTATATAGCATATAGTGTCAATAAAAATAGGAAACGAGGTGTGTTTGGGTTTGGCAGGATATTACTTTGCAGTTGCGGGGGCTTGGAGAAAGTTTTAGGCTTGAAAAGAATTACACTCTTCTTCGAACTTCTTCTAATCCTGGATGGAGATCAAGTTTTGCAGGGATTAAAGGCAGGCAGTGTATGCCATCTATTCCTAATATTTGCATGTAATAAGAATCTATATTAGCTGGAGTTATGCCAGCTTCTTTGAGACCAGCTTGTTTAAAGGTCATGACTTCATAGCTTCCCTCAAGGATGCCTAACTCGTCAAGAAAAATCTGCCCTTCGGGCAGAGACTTCAAAACAACTATTTTATTTCAATCATCTCCCCGCAATTAGGGCAATTCAGATGGCTTTGTCCATCAATGTGATATTCTTTGCCCCCTGGTTTAAACTGGTCTATGAAC
>JAHILY010000101.1 GCA_018896815.1 Candidatus Omnitrophota bacterium
AAACTAAGAAAAATCAGCTTTGCCCTTTTTGAAATCACATCTTCTGCTATGTCTGCGATTGATCTACCTCCGTGCCGGATCGAAATAATAATAGCGGCAAAATCATGCACGCCCCCCATGAACACTGTGCCAAATAGTATCCAAATAATAGCAGGCCACCATCCCCATAGCGCAACAGCTATCACAGGGCCGACGATTGGCCCTGCGCCAGCAATGCTGGCAAAGTGATGGCCAAAAAGCATCAACCAGTTTTTTGCAGGAACATAATCTACACCGTCGTAATGCTTATGGGCAGGTGTGAGGTTTGCAGGATTTATCTCAAAAAATCTCTCTATTATGCGGGCATAAAAAAAATACCCGGCAGCGAGGAATACAGCTGAACCGAGGATAATAACTAGAGAATTCATTTTACCGAATAAAGAATTCCATCAACTCATGTCCTTTGTCCACACGAAATTTGCTCGAGCGCGCCTCTTTCTCGTTAAAGTACATCCATTCATCCTGCTCTATGTCAGTCCCGTACATTGCGAAACACACATAATCCCGCGAATGCGTCCTGATCGAAATCGGGGTTGCATGGTCAGACAATACCAGTATCCTGAAATCCTGGCCCGCAGACTTGAAATACTCGAGCACACTGCCCACCACGAACTTATCAAAGTTCTCTATGGCCCTTATCTTCTCCCTCAGGTCGCCATTGTGCCCTGCCTCGTCAGGCGCCTCTACATGCACAAACACAAAATCCCTGTCTTTTAAAGAAGCTACTGCATACTCTGCCTTGCCTGCGTAATTTGTATCATAATACCCGGTAGCGCCTGGCACATCTATGACCTTAAGCCCGATAATCTTCCCGATCCCCTTGATCAAATCCACTGCAGAAATAATCGACCCCTCTACCTTGAAGCGCTCTGAAAACCTGGGCATAAAAGGCCTTGTGCCTTGCCCCCACAGCCAGATCATGTTCGCTGGATTTTCCTTCAAGTCAATGCGTACATTGTTGACCTCGTGACCCGCCAGTACATCTTTTGAATCCTGCATAAGCTTAAGCACTAAATCCACACCCTGGCCTTTTTTCGGCAAGAACCTCTCCATGTTTTTGCCTATAATATCATGGGGCGGTGTGCATTTGAGTTTCGACAATGCCTTTGCCTCTTCTTTATCCTTGCATTTAATAACGCATAGATGTCTGTAGCTAATACCAGCATAAAATCTGACATTATCTGTGGCCAATTTTGCATTAAGCTCCTTGATCAATGAAGCAGCCTCTTTGTTAGCTATGTGGCCAGCGCTATAATCAACGAGCTTTGCGCCTGAAACAGTTATCAGGTTGCACCTGAATGCAACCTCGTCGTCCTTTAGCTCTATGCCCATGTTTGCCGCCTCAAGCGGACCCCTGCCACTATAATATTTTCGCGGACTATATCCCAGTATAGAAAGATTGGCAACATCACTTGCAGGCGCCATGCGGGAAGGGATCATATTGGTCATGCCTACCCTGCCCTTCTCAGCTATAAAATTCATGTTCGGAGTCTTGGCTGCCTCAAGAGGCGTCTTACCTCCCAGCTCCTCTAAAGGCCTATCCACCATCCCATCCCCGACGAGAACTATGTATTTCATTGGCCCCTCTTTATCTTCCCCTTCTTCCACGCCTTCATAAACGCGGCCACCACCACTGGATCAAATTGCTTTCCCCGATTGACCTCAATCTCCATCAGCGCCACCTTTTCAGAAAGCGCCTTTCTGTAAGGTCTATTGGAAGTCATTGCATGAAACGCATCCACCACAGCTATAATCCGCGACTCAAACGGTATCTCCCTGCCCTTTAACCCATCTGGATAGCCAGTGCCGTCGTATTTTTCCTGGTGATACCTGACAATCTTGCACACGCTCTTTAACTTGCTTATAGGCTCTATGATCCTGGCGCCTATTTCTGGGTGCTGTTTCATCACTGACCACTCATCAGGCGTTAATTTCCCTGGCTTATTGAGCAGCGCGTCAGGCACGCCTATCTTGCCGATGTCGTGAAGCAAAAGCGCAGTCTTCAGATTCTCCATGTCTATCTTTAGCCGCGCAGACTTGGAAAGCTCTTTTACAACCTCCATGCCATACATAGTAACCTCATCCAGGTGCCCCCGCGTATATGTATCCTTTTCATCCACTGTCCTTGCAAGGGCAAGTATGGTCTGAAAATAATTCTTCCTCTCGCTTTCCATGATCCTCTCCAGCTTATGATAATTCTTGGCGTTTTCTATTGCTATGGCAACGCCATTGGAAAGCGTCGAGAGTAAATCCACCTCTTCTTCTGTAAAGACCTCTCCAGACCTCTTGTTCCCTAGAATCAAAAAACCCAGAAGTTTCTCATTCCAAAAACTCGGTATGCATACTGCGCAATGCAGTTTCTCTAATTCCTTTTTCAGGCTTCTGGAGACCTTTTTATCTTTGCGCACAACAGCATTCTTTTTGTTTTTCAAATATACTGGCACAGGATGCTTGTCTTCTATCCTGATGCCTTCCATCTCTTTGTTCTCACCCCGCCTGCTCTTCAATACAAAGCTGCCCATGTCTTCATCATAGAGGAATATACTGGCGCTATGCAGGCCAATATACTTTTTTACTATATAGACGATCAGCTTTAAGAGCTTCTGCATGTCCCTGACATGCACCATACCCTTACTCGCCTGCATCAACATTTTTTGATATGAGAGGTGATTCATAAATTAAGGCCTGTTACACCGCGTAAACAAGTCATGGCTTATCGCGGTCGAGCGCACGATCTTGCCGAGCTTATCCATCTCACCAGGCTTTACAATAGCAGTTATTGGATCAAACAGCCCGCCGATAAAAGACGCGTCCTTGGAACTGGCATTGCCCTTTAGATCTGACAGGCCATACAATATCACATCCCTGGGCGGATGTTTTGAGCTCGAAAACTTGTCCGCCAGCTTATATAATCTAAAGATATTTATATTGCTCAATACAATATCAGGCCTGAACCTTTCTATTTTATTGGCGGTCTCGTCTTCAGTAAAGGCAGCTTCGAACTCATATTCGCCCTTGCAGCTTTCAGGATCCTTAAAATAAGCCAGTTTTGAACTATACATTATTGCATTTGGTTCTACAAAGAGAAGCCTGGCCTTTGCCAGTACCCTTGGATCGCCTATTAACTCTGAAAGGTCTTTCTTTTTATCCTTATTCTGCGCCAGCGTAGAATCTACTACATTTATCAGTGTTTTTACAGAAAAAGGCTTTGACAGGAATGCGTCGCACCCTATCTTTTCTATCTCTTCCTTGTATTCGTCTAAATAGCCTGAGAGGACTACTGTCTTTACATCAGGATATTTTTTCTTTACCTTTTTTAATATCTCTAACCCATTCACGTCCGGTATCTGAATATCGAGCAACACAAGGTCCAGATCTTTTTTGCCAATGTGTTTCAGCGCCTCTTTGCCTGTAAACGCCACCCAGACCTCATACCCCTTTGACTGAAACAGCTCCTTCAGGACAAGGGCAATATTTTTTTCATCGTCTACTATAAGTATCTTTTTGCTCATTTCTTATCCATGCTCTTCCGCAGCTCTTTTAAGGCCTTGCCTATCTCCATGCCGCAATCCTCAATGCTGCATAGAAGCTTTATAAGCCCTTCTTTCTCGTCGTCAATCTTATTTAGATCCAGTCCCTTTGTCTGGAGCTCATACCTCTTCTGGCCTGATAGAACCGTAATCCTATTGAGCAGGTTATTGAGTTTATGAAACTCGTCCTGTAGAGTATTCAAGTTATCCTCCTGTCCGTTTCAGCCCACTTCAGAACCTATAAAATGCGGGTTCTGAAGTGACAGGGCAATTCGTCATCCCTTCAACAGGTTCTCCACTGTCTCTGATATATTCTTTAGTGAGGTTGGTTTACTCAAGAATGCACTTGCGCCCAATTCCATACAGCTCCTCTTTGAGTCTTCTTCCTCGCCAAAGCCTGTAAACATAATCACCTTTATGTCAGGCTTGAGCTCTTTTGCTACACGCAGTATCTGTATCCCTATTGGCCCATCCTTCAAATGCAGATCCAGTATCAATGCGTGCGGGCTTTCCTTTTTCAGGATCTCAAGGCCTGTCTCCCCATCCAGCGAAGTAAATACCGTGTAACCCTTTGCCTTTAGATAATCCCCTGTGTTATTGATTACAGTCTCTTCATCGTCGATTATCAATACCTTATGCATCATAGCCTCCATGATTATTCTTTATAGGTATCTTTATTGTAAATGTCGTGCCCTTACCGTATTCAGAATCACATGTAATCGTGCCTTTGTGCATCTCAATAAAATCGCGTATGACATAGAGCCCGAGCCCGCTTCCCTTGCCTGAACTCGCCTTGGTTGTAAAGTATGGCGTAAACAACTTTCTCTGGTTTTCCTTTATCAGGCCTATGCCATTATCTTTTACCTGGACAGTAAGCATCTGATTCTTTTGCTGCAGAGTAATAATTATCTCTCCCGCATGAGTCTCGGGCTTGATTTTCTTAGTTATCCCGTCCGTGATGGCATCAAAGGCATTGTCTATTAAATTATAGAAACAATCCTGGAGCAATGCCTCGCTGGCAAATATGTCGTGCATATCAGTCAAAAGTTTCATCTTGAATTTAGGCTCTTTGAATTTCTGGATGCCAGACCCGGAATGACCTATCTGCACAAGCTTATGAGCGTTCTCAATCAGGCCCTTGATATCTACCTTTTGAAAATCCACCTTTGCCTTTGCCCTCCTGAGTATTGCCGAGGTGATCTCTTTACCTTTATATACCTCTTTATCTATGAGCTCCAATGTCTCCTTGGTCTCTTTCAATACTCTCTTTACCTCTTCATCCTTCAGGTTCTCAGTCTTGACCTTTTCAAGCTTTAAAAGCAAGAGTTCTGCCGAAGAGCTTATACTTACAAGCCTATTATTAAACTGGTGACTTGCGCCAGGCGCCATGTCAGCCAGGGCCTCTCGCCGCGACTTTTCCATCAATACCAGTTTTTCCTTCTTGTGAAACTGCGCGTTTTCGATAGCCAGAGCTGCCTCATTAGAAAGCACCATGAGAAGATTCAGGTCTTCCTGTGTAAATACCGCATTAGTCCTTCTGTCAGACAGGACTAAAAAACCTAAAATATCATTGCGCAAAAAAGACGGGATTACTATGTTGGCCTTAAGCTTTGAAAGAATAGAGATTAATTCCCTTATATGAGAAGATGATTTATTCTGCTCAAAAAGCCTGAGCTCCTCTGTCGCTACTGGAAGTCGTCTTATATAAAGGTCTTTTACCAGAGAAGAGTTTCTGGAAAACTCTGCAGGCGGCTCAAAGGATGTCTCCAGTGATTGCTGCGGCCTCCAGTAACTCTTCAGCATATATTTATTCGCCTGAGAATCAAGCAAATAAACAGCTGCAAATTTAAGATTTAAAATCTTGACAAGGTGGTGTACTATCAGTTTCAGAAGGCCGTCTAAATTTGTAAAACGAAGCATATTATGTGAAAGCCGCCTTAATGCCTCATGTGACTTAAACTCCTGTGCCCTCAACCGAGACTCTATTCTCCTCTGTAGTTTCATGTAAATAAAAGGCCCTGCGCTGGCACAGATTGTCAACAGAGACATCGGTAAAAGCCACCAGTTAGAGGTTACTTTAGAAAGAGGCGCTTTAATAAGTGCGCCTATGCCAAA
>JAHILY010000102.1 GCA_018896815.1 Candidatus Omnitrophota bacterium
GGGTGAAAAAAATCATTATTCTTTGTCTTTTAGTGTTTTTATTTTCCTGTACAGCATTTTCCTCTGAGGAAATACGCAAGCCAGCAGTGGCTGGCGCGTTTTATCCTGCAAATAAGGAAGAATTGATCAGGGCTATAAACGGATTTCTAGGCAATGTTAAAAAGATTGACATTGATGGACGCGTCCTTGCAATTATTGTCCCTCACGCAGGATATGTATATTCAGGCCAGGTAGCTGCGCATAGCTATAAGCAATTACAGGGTCAAAAAATAAATAGGGCAGTAATAATGTGTAATTCACATACGGCAAGATTTCCAGGCATTGCCATTGATGATAGAGATGCATGGCAGACACCGCTTGGCATGGTTAAGGTAGATAAAGACCTTGCAGATAAATTGGTAAACAGCAGACCTAATATTGCATATAATAGCAGTGTCCATAAACGCGATCATACAATTGAAGTCCAGTTACCGTTTTTACAGACGGTGCTCGAGGGAGATTTTAAGATAGTACCAGTGTTATTTGGAAATAGTTATGATGATAGCTATAAAGAACTGGCTGCAATTTTATCTGAAGTCCTTGGCAGGGATGACATAATAGTTGTCTCTACTGATATGTCGCATTATCCTCATTATCAGGATGCAAATGTGATTGACTGGGAACTAGCTCAGATAATAAAAGAAGCCGATGTGGATAAGCTTAAGGCATACATAAAAGAGGTGAAGGATAAGAAAATACCAGGAGAAGATACCCTGTGCTGCGGCATAGATGGAGTTAAGACAGCAATAGAAGTATATAATATTTTAGGCGGAGGCAATATTAAGATCTTAAGATATGCAAATAGCGGAGATGTTGATATAGGTGATAAATCAAGGGTAGTGGGTTACCTGAGCATGGTTATGTCTATGGAGGAAAAGATGATAAGCAATGATTATTTAAATAAAGAAGAGAAGAGAAGACTCATGGAGATTGCCAAGGCCTCTGTTATTGAGGCTGTCACCGGGAAAAAACAACCCGCTATTGTAGTGACAGAAGAGAGGCTCAAAGAAAACTGCGGCGCATTTGTAACGCTTAAGAAACATGGCGAGCTCAGGGGCTGTATAGGATACATAGTAGCAGTGAAGCCGCTCCATGAGACTGTCAAGGATGTTGCAAAGTCTGCTGCTATAAATGACCATAGGTTCCTTCCCGTGACAGAGGCAGAACTTAAGGAGCTGGAATTTGAGATCTCTGCCTTGACGCCATTGACGCGTATTAAAAGCATAGATGAGATAGAAGTGGGCAAGCATGGTTTAGTCATGAAGCGGGGGTATAATTCAGGGCTATTGCTTCCTCAGGTTGCTGCAGAATACGGGTGGGACAAAAAGACATTTCTAGAGCATACTTGCCTCAAGTCAGGCCTGTCCAGAGACGCATGGAAAGACCCTTCCACAGAGATATATATCTTCTCAGCAGAGGTATTTGGCGAGAGTGATGTGAAATAAAAAAAGCCGTTCATGGAACGGCTTTTTTTATAGGCAATAAGCCTTGCTGCTTGCGCTATTTCCGCACCTCCTAATAAAAGCTTCTATAAAAAGTATAGCATATTTTTTTAGAAAATCAAGTCGTGCGGCGGCTCGAAAAGAGTAAGATCAGCACAAGTATATTTAGAATAGATAATAGTAGACAGGTCTGGATAATACCAAACATTGGCACGAGAAACAGTCCTATTAAAAGCCCTCCTACAGAAGAGCCAAACAGGTCTATCCCGTATAGAAATCCTGTAGTCTTTCCAACCTCGCTAGAATCTTTCAGGCATATTTTATTTGCCAGGGGAAACTGAAATCCTCCTATAAATCCTGCTACTATCGGAAGGAATGCAAAGCTTGTCTGTAATGCCTGGCCCAGCTCAGGCCTTGATAGACTTGTCTTTGATATATAGGTAAATATTATAGGTAGGATCAAAGGATATATGCATATAGCTAGTTGGGTCTTTAGATATAATGCTCTTTCGTTTTTCAATTTTTCAAGCATTCTATTTATAGCAAGGCTTCCCAAGACAAGCCCTATCATGAATGAAGTTAAAATCACCCCTATTTTATAATACATATATCCATACAAGAATTGAAAGGCCAGTATAACAATTATCTGGAAGGCTATCTCGCTCATACCAGTGGTCGCAATGGATAGTGCGACAGGCGCCCTAAAGCTGGATTTTTTCATCCTCTGGAATAAAAAAGTCAGAAGTATCAACCCTATCATTATGAATATAAATAAATGGATATTTATATTGTCTATATATGGCAATAGTCCTTTTCCAGAATGGAACAGGCTCATCCAGAGTAAGGTGTGGTATAGATATCCTATTGGCTTGAAGTCTTGATTTAGCTTCGCAGTCATAGAGGCCTCTATAGAATCTTCAATATATTTAATCCTTAAAGGACTAAGTTTAAATGGGAGATAATATTCTCTTACAAATTTTGTATTGATATTTCTTTCTCTTAATCTATTAATTAATATATCGCTATCATAAGTCAGCATATCAGGCTTATTGGATGCAAGGAAAGTAGCGCTGTCTCCAGGGAATATCTTTATATCTTTAAATTCTTTTTTCAGGGTATTATAGATACTGGCCAAATAATAGGCCTGTTCTGGATTGATATAATTTTCAGAAGAGGTAAGGCTAAATGAAATAAGGCCGCCTGGCTCAAGGATCTGTTTTGCCTCTCTGAAGAATTCTATAGAGTAAAATCTATTTAACATTGCAGTGTATGGGTCAGGGAGATTCAAGATTATAACATCGTATTCGTTGAGCTCGTTGGCTCGTTGAGCTCGTTGGCTTGTGAGTTTTGATTTTACAAACAATCTCCCGTCCATATTGATGATATTTACTCTATTGTCTTTTACAATGGGCAGATATTTTTCTGCCAAGCCGATTATCAAGGGATCCAGCTCTACATAGTCTACTTGTTTCACAGGGTGTTTTAGGATTTGCTTTAGAGAACTACTTACCCCGCCGCCTATGAGGAGTATTTTTTCAGGGGAAGGATGTTCTAATAATGCATAGTGGACCGACTCTTCACTTGTTAAAATATCCCCACTCGTGAAAAGTAAAAGCCCATTCTCATAAAAGCTAAATTCCTTGCCTGTTTTCGTAACAGCTATATTGCCGTATATAGAATCAATACTTTCCACTAGTTCAAAGGGTTTGAATTGAGAGCTTCTTGTGTAGTCTTCTAGATATCTTGGCCAGTTAAAGATGAAACCCATTGAGAGTATCACAAGAAACAGAAGCTGCAGCATGCTTTTATTTAGTAAAATTGCAATAATAAGATTTACGCTGGCTACGATGAAGATATTCTGAAATGGCGAGAGGAATTTTATAAGAAAGAAACTAAATACCAGCCCTCCTATAGAGGCGCCGAGGCCTTCTAATAGATATATTTTTCCTACTTCTTTTGCAGGGATTTTTGATTTCTCAGAAATCAATTTTGATATTAAAGTAAATGTAAATCCTAGAATCATGCATATAATAGAAAGCGATAGGAATGAAGAAGAGAGTATTGGCACAACGCCAATGATTTTTCCAGTCGAGATATTTAGAATGGATTTTATATTGCGTATCAGGATTATATTTAAAGGTAGCGCTATGGAGGTGAGGAGCTGGATCTTTGAGAGCAAGGCCTCTTTTGATTTTAGCCTGTCAACGAGTCTTCCTAAGAGGAAGCTGCCAATGGATGTCCAGAAGAGCCAGCTTGCAAGTATGACAGCGAGCGAGAGCTCATTTCCATAGAAGACCACAATAAGCTCTCTTATAATAATTATCTGACCTATCATCGAGGTCAGGCCAAGTATAAATGCGCTGAGATTTAGTTTTTGTCTTGCGCTCATTGTCTATAAGTTTAGCATACTGGACCCATTATTCAAGTCCCTAATTTTACACTTAAACATTGCAAGAGTGTAAAGTTAAGTGTTATAATATACGATACTGTGAAGACGGTCAGTGTGATAGAGATGCAGGAGATGGATCGCAGGGCAATAGAGGAGATAGGCATTCCTTTTATTGTGCTTATGGAGAATGCAGGTAGATATGTGGCTGAAGCTGCTATAAGCATGCTTGGAAGCGCAAAAGGTAAGAAAGTCACAGTATTTTGTGGCACCGGCAACAATGGCGGAGATGGTTTTGTAGCGGCGAGGTATTTGGCAGAGCAGGGCGCAGAGGTCAGTGTAAATATAATCGGCGATAGAAGTAGAATAAAAAATGAGCCAAAGATAAATTTGGGAAAATTAGAAAAGGCAGGGGTTGATGTAAGGGAGATCCTTCGCTCGCCTCGTCCGCCTAGGCGGACGGGCTTTGCTCAGGATGGCCCCTTTATACAAAGAAAAAACTCCCAGAGGGGTCATTTAGTTATAGATGCAATATTTGGAATAGGGCTGAAGGGCGAGGTCAAAGAGCCAGTAAGAAGTATAATAATGGATTTGAATAAACAAAATATACCCATTCTTTCAGTTGATGTTCCATCAGGCCTGGATGCAGATAGCGGTGAGGTGCTGGGAGGAGCGATAAGGGCCAAAAAGACCGTGACAATGCAATTTCCAAAAAATGGATTTTATATAAATAAGGGCCCAGAATGTGTAGGTGAGGTTGTGGTGGCGGATATTGGGATACCGGAGGGCCTATGTGCGGGATCGTAGGTTACATAGGTAAAAGGCCTGCATTGCCGATTCTCCTGGATGGGCTCAGGCAGCTTGAGTATCGGGGGTATGATTCAGCAGGCGTCTCAGTAATGACAACGGGTAAGATTAGGATTGCAAAGCGCTCAGGCAAGATCAAGGATTTAGTAGATTTAGTCAAAGGCAGGGATTATTTAAAAAACAGTTCATTGGGCATAGGTCACAGCCGATGGGCCACCCATGGTTCGCCAACGAATGTAAACGCCCATCCACATACAGACTGTTCAGGAAATTTCGCAGTAGTGCATAACGGCATTATTGAGAATTTTAGTGATATCAAGATAGAGCTTATAAAAGAGGGCCATACATTTAAGTCAGAAACAGACACAGAGGTAGTTGCTCATCTCATTGAAAAATACTACAAAGGCAGCTTAGAAAAGGCAGTGTTAAAAGCAGTCAGGGATATGGAGGGCTCTTTTGCGCTCGGCGTTATTTCTAGTAATGAGCCAGATAAACTGGTTGGCGCAAGAAGAGAAAGCCCATTGGTTGTCGGCGTGGGAAAAGGCGAGAATTTTATAGCCTCTGATATACCGGCCATATTGAAATATACAAAAAAGGTAATGTATATAGATGACGGCGAGATAGTTTTGCTTAGAAAAGATAGGGTGAAGGTGCTGGATTCTACTGGAAAAGAAAAAAAGAAAAAAATAGATACTATAAAATGGACTGTTTCAAGCGCGCAAAAGTCAGGATACCCGCATTTTATGCTAAAGGAGATACACGAGCAGCCCAGGGTTTTAAGACAGATCATATCTTCGCGTTTAAAAGGCGCTTCCGGGATATTGCTCGATGGCATAAATCTCTCGGACAGGGATATTAAAAATATATCAAATATCATAGTGCTTGCCTGTGGAACTGCGTATCATGCCGGATGTGTAGGAAAATATCTAATTGAAAAGTTCTGTAATATCCCCGTAGTCGTCGATTTCTCCAGCGAATTCAGGTATCGGGGCCCAATTGTCAGCAAAAATACACTTGTAATAGCAATAAGCCAGTCTGGTGAGACAGCAGACACGCTTGCTGCTGTAAAAGAGGCAAAGAAAAAAGGCGCTAAACTGCTTTCGATATGCAATGTGGTTGGCTCAAGCCTTGTTAGGATATCTGATGGCGTGCTCTATACTTATGCAGGGCCAGAGATAAGCGTGGCATCTACAAAGGCATATACAGCGCAGCTTGGCATCTTATACCTGTTAGCCTTTTATATAGCTGAAAGAAAAAATCTATTAAAGAAGGAGCTAAGGCGATATCTCTTGAAAGAGTTTAAAAAGATACCCAAAAAGCTGCAAGAAGTATTAGATGAGAAATCCAAGATACAGAAACTTGCCAGTAGGTATTATACCTTTGGTTCCTTTTTATATCTTGGGAGAAATTTGAATTATCCAACAGCACTTGAAGGCGCTTTGAAACTCAAAGAGATTTCCTATATACCTGCAGAGGGCTATGCTGCAGGAGAGATGAAGCATGGTCCGATTGCATTGATAGACGAATACAGGGCAGTTGTGTGTATAGTGCCAGAGTCCAAGACATATGAGAAGATGATTTCAAATATCCAGGAGATTTGCGCGAGGAAAGGCAAGGTTATTATTGTTGCTAGCGAAGAAGATAGAGACATAAGAAGATTTACAAAAGAAATCATCTATATACCTAAGATTAATGAGTTATTTTCACCCATTGTTACGGTCCTGCCTTTACAGCTCTTAGCATATTATATTGCAGTAAAACGCGGATGCGATATTGACCAGCCCAGGAACCTTGCTAAAAGCGTAACAGTAGAATAGCCAAAACCCGCATTTTATTAATCAAATGCGGGTTTTGAACAACCAAGCACAAAAATGTCATGTCAGGTAAACTTTTTATAGTATCCACGCCAATAGGAAATCTCAAAGATATAACCCTTCGGGCCATAGATACGCTTAAAGAAGTAGATCTGATTGCCTGCGAAGATACGCGTCATACGAAAAAGCTCCTTTCGCATTATGCCATCTCAACACCTACTACAAGCTATTTTGAGCACAATAAGATTAAGAAAGGTGAGTATTTAATAAGGCTTCTTAAGGAAGGTAAGAAGGTCGCGCTAGTTTCTGACAGCGGGACACCAGGCATAAGTGATCCAGGCTACAAGATCATAAACCTCGCTGTAGAGAATGAAATTCCGGTTACGATTGTACCTGGGCCTTGTGCATTTGTATCAGCGCTGGTGCTCTCAGGGATGCCAACAGACAGTTTTATCTTTCTTGGATTCTTGTCTTTTAAAGGCGCAAAACGTCGCAAGCAATTAGAGGCCTTGACAAAGGAGAAGAGGACGATTATTCTCTATGAATCACCTCATAGACTCGTAAAGACCCTGGGTGATATCCTGGATATATTAGGAGATAGGGAAGTTGCCGTTATCAGGGAACTTACA
>JAHILY010000103.1 GCA_018896815.1 Candidatus Omnitrophota bacterium
GAGCGGGTTGAATTATCCCAGAAATTAGCCTCTCTGAATAAAGAGCATTCTTCTGCCAAAAAGGAGCTCGTTTCTCTACAGGGGCAGCTCAAAGAATCGCAGGCTATATCTGAAAGCCTCAAAGCCGTCCTCCTCAGAAAGGGGACGCTCATTAATGATATAGAGAAAAAGCTCAACCATGCAGAATCTGATAAGATAAAACTCCGAGACGAGGTTAAATCCCTGCAGGACGAAGGAGCTGAATTATCCCAGAAATTAGCTGAACTAAAGAGAGCCCATTCTGTTAGCCAGGATAAAATCACATCTTTAAATGCAGGACTCTCTCGGTCCCAGGGCCTCTATAGGCAAGAGTTACAAAAGGTCCAACAGGAGGCTGCGCGTCTAAAAGAAAGTAATGTTCTGATGGGAGAGAGATTGAATGAATACCAGGTTTTGACAGCAAGAAGTCATAAATTTCCTGAAAAGGTAACCACTAAAGAAGACATCTATCGCGCCATGGGATATCTTTATTCACTTGTTGGTGATGTTGATAATGCTATTAGTTTCTATAAAAAGACTTTAAAGTTAAACCCGGAAGATAAAGATGTTCATTATAATTTAGCCTATCTTTGGACACAGAAAGGCATGTATAGACAAGCGGCCGACTCCTATAAAAAGGCCCTGAAGGGAAACCCTTTGGATAAGGAGATTTACTATAATTTGGCAGTAATCTTTGCTAACTACCTGAAAGATGAAGAGAAGTCGAACATGTATTATGAGAAATTCATAGAAGCAGATTAACGCTGATATCTACGCGGATATCCGCGGAATTCCGCGTCAATATCCGCATAAATCCGTTTCTACGATTTTTTAGATGACTATATACACATACAAGGCACGCAATAGACAGGGTGAATTAATAAACGGATCTTTTGAGGCCGAAGACGAAAGAAGTGTAGCTGCTAATTTGGATAGACTCGGCTACAGTGTAATAGAGGTAATCCCTAAAGGAGGAGGGCTAAGTTTTTCTCTCGCTGGAGTTTTTGGCCGCTTTCAATGCATACACAAACAAGAGGTCATTGTCTTTACCAGACAGCTTGCCACATTGATTCACTCAGGCATGGCCCTTTCTCACGGCCTTGCTACTATTTGTGAGCAAACTACCAATAAAAAATTTAAACTGATTTTAGAAAATGTTTGCCAGTCAGTGCAGCAGGGCACAAGTTTTTCAGAGACCCTCTCCAGGTACCCTGCAGTTTTCCCGGAACTTTTCGTCAGCATGATTGAAGTAGGCGAGGCAGGCGGAATGCTGGATAAGGTCTTAGATCGATTAGCTGCCCTTGGTATCCAGGAATTAGACATATCTTCTCGCATAAAATCAGCGCTAATGTATCCTATAGTTTTGGTTGTAGTTGCATTTTTGATAGTAAATTTTTTAATGGTTGGGGTCTTGCCTAAATTTGTAATGGTCTTTCGCGCCTCACAGGCAAGCCTTCCGCTTCCGACCCAAATTGTTTTGGGCTTAAGCTGGATACTCAGGAAACTTTGGTTTCCGATTTTAGTTTGCCTTGGCCTGGCTGGCTTGTGGTTTAGGAGTTATCTAAGAAGGCCTGAGGGGAAGTTTAAATTTCATAATTGGATGCTTGGGCTCCCAATTTTTGGAAAATTATATAATAAGGTCCAGATCTCTCGATTTGCCAGGACATTGTCAGCCCTTACTTCTTCAGGGATAACCCTTCTCCATGGCTTGATGGTGGTTGAAAAGACAATTACCAATGTAGTTATAAGAAAGGAGATCCAGAATATCCGCATAGCAATAAGCGAAGGCCGTCCCCTGGTGGAACCATTTAAGGCCAGCAGTGTTTTCTCTCCCATGGTGGTGCAGATGATTTCAACCGGTGAGAAATCTGGAAAATTGGATCAGGTGCTTGAGGAAATTGCCGGCTTTTATGATCCTGAGATCGAATACACTATTAAAAATCTTACGGCGCTTTTGGAACCATTTATGTTATTAGCCATGGGTATCATGGTGGCATTTATTGCGCTGTCGGTGTTACTGCCCATATTTAATTTGATAAAGGTATTCAGGGGGTAGGATGATGAAATGCAATGGTTTTACGCTTCTGGAGTTATTAATCGTAATAAGCATCATTGCCATACTGGCAGCGACTATAATCCCCAACTTCATCGGCTTTGACGCAGAGGCGCGGCTTGCTGCAACCCAGACTAACCTTAGTACCCTTTCTACCCGCATCAGCCTTTTTAGAACTAAGGAAGGCCGCTACCCTGAAAGATTAGAGGAATTGTTGGAGGTGTCTTATAATGATATGGGAATAGAAAGACCCTATTTAGATTCAATACCAGTTGAGTTTATCTCTTTAAAACAAGGCAGCGCTGATATTGAAAACCAGAGTTATAAAGACCCATTACCAGGAGATGGTGGTTGGGTTTATTATGTAGATAAGGCAAAGGTAGTCGTAGACTGGGATATGCCGCTTGATAGTAAATGGGGAAACGCAGAAGGTAAGGTGCCAAGTGAATGGTAACCTTAACAATAAAGGCGTTGTCCTGCTAAGCTCGGTCATTATACTATTGACCATCGCTATAATCGGTGCAAGTCTTGTAGCATTCTTTTCATCAGTCAATATAAGCGCGCGGCTAGTTGCAGATGAGGCAAAGGCGCTATATTTAGCTGAGGCAGGCATTGCCCATGCAATCCATATATTGCGCGGTCAAGCAGGGGCAGGCGGGAATATTGAGGAGACAGTAGGCCCTGTTAATCTTGGCGAAGGCACATATACAGTTAAACTCGATTGGACTCAATCATTGATTACATCTACCAGCAGTGTCCACGGCGCTGCTAAAACTGTGCAACTTCAATATACTGCGTTATAAAAAACATAGAAGCTGATTTACGCTGAACTAAACGCGGATAAACGCAGAAAAATAAGGTGAAAAATTGATATTTAAAGAGAAATTATACAGAATAAAACAGTGTCTGAGTATCAGCGTATATCAGCGTAAATATCAGCGTCAATCAGCTTCTAATGCTTTTACCTATATCGAGCTTCTAATTACCCTGGCGATAATAGCGGTGCTGTTCGTGCCGATAATGCAGTTATTTTCCAATTCACTTTATTCTGTCAGCGCTTCACAAGACCTTATAACTGCAACAAATTTAGCAAAATGGGAGATGGAAAGGACAAAAAATTTAAATGTCACCAATGCCCAGTTGGAAGAGATAGGAGATGGAATATATCCTGCATCTGAAGAAGAGCCGCTTGAAATGAACAACGCAAAGTGGCGGATAGTAAGAGATATTATGGAAAATTCCGACCCTTTAGAAGTGCGAGTTTCAGTCTATCGCGAGGGGGAATCTCCTCAGAGTGTAGTTACACTAGTGACGTTGATTGAGGACATGACATGGGAAGAGATAAGGCCAGTTAAATAACGAAATTATGACAGACCAAAAAGACCAAAGAAAATTAGGACAAATACTTGTAGAGCAGGGTATGATTACCTCAAGGCAATTGGAGGAAGCGCTCCATGAACAAAAGAGGACAGGCCGATTTATAAGTGAAATTTTGGTTAGCCGTGGAGAAGCCAGCGAAGAACAGATAGCGCAATCTTTAAGCCAGCAATTGGGTTTTGCCTTTGTAAATTTATCCGAAATGAGCATTGAACCCAAGGCAAAAGAGCTCATTCCTGAAGAAATCTGTAATAAATTCACAGCCATCCCCATTTTTATTGTTCAAGGCACCCTTACCGTAGCTATGTCCAATCCCTTAGATGTTCAGGCAATAGATGAAATCCAATCTGCCTCAGGTTACAGGGTGAGGCCAGTGTTCGGCTGCCCAACAGCGATCCGAAATGCTATAGAAAAGGAATACCGCCTTAAATCAGGACCCCAGCCTGCAACCTCTTCTGCATATGAAGCGCATCAGGGCCTTCGATCAGAAATGAAGGGAAGAGACCCTGAACAAATAGCCTTCTTAAAACAGGCTGCCAGCCTTGCGCCAGTGGTGGAGATGGTAAATAATATTATGACCAGGGCAGTTGAAATGGCTGCTTCAGATGTCCACCTTGAGCCAGAACGTAACAGTTTCAACTGCCGGTATCGGATCGACGGTATTCTTTATCCTGTTTCCCAGATACCCCTCGAAGAGCAGGCAGCAGTCATATCCCGTATAAAGATAATGGCCAATATGGACATCGCTGAGAAACGCCTTCCTCAAGACGGCCGTATCCAGATGTATGCCGCAGGAAGAGATGTGGATTTAAGGATTTCAACCTTTCCTTCAATATATGGCGAGAATGTGGTTATAAGAATACTTGACCGTTCAGGCGGTATACTTAAACTCGATCAACTGGGTTTTCAAAGACACTCACTCGAAGCTTTTCATGAGCTAATCCATAGGCCTTATGGAATAATATTAGTTACTGGCCCAACAGGAAGCGGAAAGACCACCACGTTATACGCTGTTTTAAATGAAATAAATACCTTAGAAAAAAATATAGTTACATTAGAAGACCCTGTAGAATACGAGATTTCCCATATCCGGCAGTGCCAGGTGAATGTAAAGGCAGGATTGACTTTTGCTGCCGGGCTTCGTTCTCTTGTGAGACAGGATCCGGACATAATAATGATAGGTGAGATACGTGATAAAGAGACTGCAGATATTGCTATACATGCTGCCCTTACAGGACATCTCGTATTTTCTACTTTACATACCAATGATGCCCCATCCGCAGCTACTCGGCTTATAGATATGGGCATTGAGCCATTTTTGGCTGCTTCTTCAATTATAGGCATTCTGGCCCAGCGGTTGGTCCGCATCCTCTGCCCCTCCTGTAAAGAGGCTTACAGCCCATCAGATGAGTTGTTGAAGCGAATGGGTATTGCGAAGCAATCTCTTGAATTCTACAAAGAGGCAGGTTGTAAAAGATGTAAAGAGCGTGGTTATACCGGCAGAATGGGCATATTTGAACTTTTAATCCCGAACGACCGTATAAAAGAACTCACCAGCCAAAAGGGTTCTGCAGCTGCTTTGAGAGAAGAAGCCATAAAAAATGGCATGAAGACATTAAGAGACGCTGGCCTTGAAAAAGTGATAACTGGCATTACATCCGTATCTGAACTGTTCAGAGTGACAGAGGATGTATGAAAAACATACGTAATATCGGATTTCGTAATTCGAATTTAGCAAAACAAGGAGACTCATCATGATAAAGAAAAATCAGTGGTTTTCAGTGTTCCTGTCAGTGGCCATCAGTGTAGGCGTCATTGCCTGTATTGTCCGAGCCGGCACCTTGGAATTCGACGGTGTCCCCGTCGACATTACCACCACGGCTAATGAGGACCTCATCATCTGTCCTGGCGCAGGTGGTAATACCCAGGTAGGCGATGCCACTGGCACAAACTCCCAGGCCACCTCAAATGATGACCTGCATGTTACAGGTGTCATAGAGGTGGATGGTGTTACTTGCACTGAAAGCGGCATAATTTCAGGGTCGAACATTGTTTCTGATACAGATTCTAATGATAGTTTAGGAAGTAGTACTGTTGCCTGGTCTAATTTGTATGTGGACAATGTCAGGACTACATCCGGGACTGATTTATCCTTATCTCCAGCATCCGGCAGTGGTGTGGATGGTTCAGTAACTCGTTCAGCTGCAACAGGCAGCGAGGCCGCATATGATCTATCTGCTGCTGTTAATAAACTAACATCTGGAAATTTCACCGGCCTTAAACTCAATGTCACCAACACTGCTTCACCCGGACTTTTAAAACTGCAGGATTTACAGGTTAACGGTACTTCGATACTTCAGGTTTATGAAGATGCGGATTCGGCCAACTACGGTCGTTTGTCAGTCGGCTCAGGCTACTGGGATGGTTCAACCTCGGGATACTTCGCTGGAAGTTCCGATGGCGCCCAGATTGCCATAAATGCGGCAAGCGGCTTTGAAGGGAATCTCATAGATGCGCAGGCTGCAGGAAATAGTGTCTTTAAAGTGGACTATCAAGGAAATGTTACCCAGGCAGGCGATACTACTCAGACAGGAAATCAAACCATAGCCGGAAACATCGTTCCATCAGCAGATTCGACCTATAATTTAGGTTCCTCTACTAGTGCGTGGAGATATCTCTATGTGGATACTATTGCCACAGCTGCAGGTCAAAATTTAATAATCAATACTGACGGCGGCACAATTGACATAGATGATGGAACAATAGATTTGTCTACACAGACTGTAGATATAACGCTTAACAGCGCTATTGATGCATTGAACTTTGACTCAAATACGCTAAGTATTGATGCAAGTAATAATCGTGTCGGCATCGGCACGACAAGCCCAGCTCAAAAATTGCATGTCGAAGGACAATGCGTAACTGGAGATACGTTTTTGCCGATTATCTCGGCAAAAGAAATCCTAAATCCTAAATCCGAAATCCTAAACAAATCCCAAATTCAAAATTCAAACAATACAAGCTGTTTAGAATTTAAGCCCATCACCGATGTCCAGCCCGGCGACTACGTGCTCTCGCTCAACGAAGATACGCAAGAGATCGAACCGCACCGCATCAATGCCTTGCTGGATATGGGTGTAAAGCCGGTATTTAAGTTAACAACAGAAGATGGCAGGAGCATTAGGACTACAGGGAATCATCCGTACTTGACTAAGGAAGGTTGGAAGAAGGTTATAGAGATATCAGTAGGTGAGGAGATAGCAGCGTCAAAACTAATGACTTCTTCTATGGTGTTGGATGTAAAAGGTTATCCATATTCCAATACAGAGCGCCAAAGCTCCAATGAGCATTGCCATGGTCATTTTGATTCACCTCCATTTTTAGGATGCAATAGAAGAGCCGAAATTAACAATGTAAAACATGTAACCCAGAGAACCATTTTTACTAATGCTGAAAAAGGCTTGAAGAACTCGCTGGCTATACCGAGTATAAATATTGCCTTGCCAAGATCAGCTATTAACTTTGCTACAAAGCTCTGGTATTTTTCGCCAATTCGTTCCATTGCA
>JAHILY010000104.1 GCA_018896815.1 Candidatus Omnitrophota bacterium
AAGCTCCCGCAAGGAACTGAGATGGTAATGCCAGGAGACAATGTGGAAATGGAAATAGATCTAATCGTCCCTATTGCAATGGAAAAGGAACTACGCTTTGCAATACGTGAAGGCGGCCATACTGTAGGCGCGGGTGTAGTATCTGAAATAATTGCGTAGATACTCGTCGTCCGTATACCGTATTCCGTATATCGTAACGAAATACGGAATACGAAACATTGCTACTATCATGGAGTAAAGATGGCACAGCAGCAACAAGCTCAAAAAATCAGGATAAGGCTGCAAGGGTATGATTATAAGCTCCTTGACCAGTCTGCAGCAGAGATAGTAGATACTGCAAAACGCACAGGCGCAGCGGTATCAGGTCCTGTGCCCTTGCCAACAAAGAGGGAGATCTTTACTGTCTTGAGAGGTCCTCATGTTGACAAGAAGTCAAGAGAGCAGTTTCAGATGAAGACCCATAAGCGGCTCATTGACATCATCAGCCCCACAGCCAAGACAATAGACGCTCTTAGAAAACTGGATTTACCTGCAGGGGTGGATGTGGAGATCAAATAATACACCGCGTAGGTGTATCATTGTTTAACCATTAATACACCTACGCGGTGTATTGCACAGAAGCGAACCATGCAAATAGGCATACTAGGCAAAAAACTCGGCATGACACAGATATTTACAGAAGAGGGTAAGTTTATACCTCTCACTGTTGTTGAGGCAGGACCTTGCACAGTGCTCAAGGCCAAGGAACATAGGCTCACCCTTGGGTTCGGAGATAGGAAAGAAAAGAGTACACCTAACCCAGAGCTGGCATTTTACAAAAAGATAAACTCAAAGCCAAAGGCATATGTCAGAGACATGGCATTTGATTCAGACGACAAGGTCTCTGCTGGAAGCCAGATCACAGTGGATATATTCGAGGAAAAGGACTTTGTGGACATTACTGGCGTGTCTAAAGGCAAGGGGTTCCAGGGCGGGGTAAGGCGATGGGGTTGGGCTGGCGGTCCTGATAGCCACGGCTCGATGCATCATAGAAGAATTGGTTCTGTTGGCGGAAGCAGCTATCCTTCAAGGGTCTGGAAGGGCATGCACATGCCAGGTAGAATGGGCAACAAGAGAAGGACTGTCCAGAACCTTGAGATAATAAAGGTATATAAGGAAAAGAATCTGATGCTTATAAAAGGCCCTGTGCCTGGCGCAAACAATGGCTACTTAGAGATCAGGAGCGCGAAGAAGAGGCCGATAGTGAGAGAGAAGGCGGAGAAGAAGGAAGGCAAAAAGGAGTAGCCTGCTTCCCTTCCGGGAAGGGAAATGGCAAGGTAGAAAGATGACAAATAAGACTACAAAGACAAAGAAAAAAGAAGACAAAAAGACCGAAATTCAGGTCGTGGACACGTATAGTCTTTCTGGGAAAAAGGTGGACAAGTTTAAGCTGGATCCAGATGTATTCAGCGCCAAGATAAACAAGTCTCTCATGCATCAGGCAACAGTGATGCACCTTGCAAATAAGAGACAGGGTAATGCCTCTACAAAGAAAAGAGGAGAGGTTTCAGGGGGAGGTAAAAAACCCTGGAAACAAAAAGGCACTGGAAGGGCCAGGGCAGGCTCCATAAGGTCGCCATTGTGGAGGGGCGGAGGAGTAGTTTTTGGACCGCAGCCCAGGGATTTTGGTTTTAGTATTCCAAAAAAAATGAAGAGATTGTCAGTTATTTCAAGTCTGAGCGCAAAGACTAAGGACAAAGAAATCGTGGTCCTGGAGAAAGGCCCTGAGCTAAAACAGCCCAAGACAAAGGATATAGCAAAGACACTTAAGGCGCTCAAGGTTTATAGTAAGAGCGTGCTTTTTATCTATTCCAAAAAAGATGAAAATCTCGTGCGTTCCTGCAGGAACATACAAGGCCTCTCTACGAGATTGTGCAGTGATTTTAATACATATGATGTACTCTCTAGTTCCAAGGTTTTGTTTTCAAAGGATACGCATGAGTGCATAGTTAAGAGGCTGAAGGTAAAATGAAGACAGCATACGACACAATAAAAAATATATTAAGGACAGAAAAGGGCAGTGATCTTTTGTCTGAGAATAAGTACCTCTTTCATGTTGCCAGGGATGCTAATAAGGTGCAGATAAAGCAGGCGATTGAAGAGATCTATAATGTAAAGGTAGTAAAGGTCAATACTGTAACAATGTATGGCAAGTGGAAGAGATTAAGGTTCAAGGCAGGAAGGACATCTGACTGGAAAAAGGCAGTTGTGATGCTCAAAGATGGGAACAGTATAGAGGTAGCGAAAACATAAAACACGAATGACCACGAATCAAAAGCCGACCCTTCGACAAGCTCAGGGTTCGTGTTGAAAAAGGCATAAAAGATGGGTATTAAACAATACAAACCATGCACTCCGTCGTTAAGATGGACCGCTATTCCTGATTTTAAGGAGCTCACTACAAACAGGCCTGAGAAGACATTGTTAGAGCCCTTAAAAAAATCAGGCGGCAGGAACTCCAAGGGCAGGATTACGTCCAGGTGGAAGGGCGGAGGCCATAAGAGAAGGTACAGGATAATAGATTTCAGGAGGGACAAAGTAGATGTGCCTGCAACAGTCCTGTCTATTGAATACGACCCAAACCGCTCTGCAAGGATCGCGCTTTTGCAGTATGAGGACAAGGAAAAGAGATACATAGTCTGGCCTCAAGGCCTGGCAAAAGGCGATGTTATTATTTCCAGCTCAAAAGAGATCGATATAAAGCCTGGCAATACAATGCCGCTAAGGAACGTGCCGCCAGGAACACCTATACATAATCTGGAATTTAAAAAAGGCAGGGGCGGAAAGATAGTGAGGAGCGCTGGTTCTTATGCGCAGATACTTGCAAAGGAAGGCTCTTATGCCCATGTAAAGTTGCCGTCGGGCGAAGTAAGGCTGATAGGGTTGGATTGCCTGGCCACAATAGGACAGATCGGAAATATTGAGCATAACACGATCTCTATTGGAAAGGCAGGCCGCTCAAGATGGCTTGGCAGGCAGCCGCGCGTAAGAGGCGTTGCAATGAATCCTGTTGACCATCCAATGGGCGGCGGCGAAGGAAAGTCTTCTGGCGGGAGACATCCGTGTTCACCATGGGGTCAAAAGGCAAAGGGCCTGCAGACGCGTAAGACAAAGCCGTCTGATAAGTTTATTGTTAAACGACGAAAGTCAAAGATAATAGCAACTTAGAATACCATTACACCGCGTAGGTGCGCACCGCGCACCTACGCGGTGTAATGGGTCAATATGAGGTAAAACTATGGGGCGTTCGCTAAAAAAAGGTCCATTTGTTGATGAGAAATTATTGAAGAAGGTTGAGAGCCTGCAGAGAAGGGGCGATAGAAGGCCAGTAAAGACATGGTCAAGGAGGTCTACTATCGTGCCTGAATTTGTAGGTGCGACACTTTCTGTCTATAACGGCAGAAAATTTATCCCTGTTTTTATAACAGAGAATATGGTAGGGCATAAGCTTGGCGAGTTTTCACCTACAAGGATGTTCAGAAAACACAGCGCTCATACTGAACAGTCATTGTCAAAGACATAACCGCAGATTACGCAGATTTCGTATAAGTAGACATGTTAGCAAATTACGCAGATAATCTATAGGAGTTATGTAAAGAAGAAATTAAATTATCATGATTACCAGAGTCATAGCACGATACATACGGATTTCACCAAGAAAGACAAGGGGCGTGATAGGCCTTATTAAAGGTATGCCTGTGATAAAGGCAGAGGCGCTACTCAATAACCTTAATAAAAGGCCCGCGATTTATATTAAGAGGTTATTGAGTTCAGCCATTGACAGTGCTGATAAAAAATCCAGCATCGCCCCTGCTGATCTGTATATTTCTTTAATAAAGGCAGACCCGGGCCCTACGCTGAAAAGATTCAGGGCTGCCTCTATGGGTCGGGCCAGCACGGTGCGACACAGGTCAACCCATATTACACTCGAACTGGATAGGATCAAGAGACCAGAAAAGAAGGTTGCTGCAAAAGGGCTAGGGGAAGTAAAAAAATCAAAAAAGAAGTAAAGAGTAAAACAACGGCTAAGAAGAAAAACAAATAAGGAGCTTGAATTGGGACAAAAAGTACATCCGTATAGTTTTAGATTAGGATACATAAGAGACTGGCGTTCCAGGTGGTTTGCTAGAAAAAAGGAATTTGGCTCCTTATTGATTGAGGATTCAAAGATCAGGTCTTATATAAAAAAGAGCCTGGCGCAGGCAGCTATTGAAGCTATAGAGATAGAGAGGGCGAGCAACAGGGTGCGCGTGATAATACGCAGCGGCAGGCCTGGTGTCATTATAGGAAGAAAAGGTGCTGAGATAGACAGGCTCAGGGATGAATTAAGGACTATAGTCGATAAAGAGCTGCAGATCGACATAAAGGAAATAAAACAGCCGACTCTTTCTGCTCAGCTTGTGGCTGAAAATATTGCATTTCAGCTGGAAAAGAGGATCGCGTTTAGAAGGGCCATGAGAAGGGCTGTGCAGCAGACGATGACAGCTGGCGCAGGCGGCATAAAGATACGCTGTGGCGGAAGGTTGGATGGAGCTGAAATAGCCAGGAGGGAATCATATAAGGTAGGCAAGGTGCCGCTTCAGACTATAAAGGCAGATGTGGATTATGGATTTACAGAGGCGCACACGCAGGCTGGTTTGATAGGCGTAAAGGTCTGGATCTATAAGGGCGATATTATTGTAGGAAAGGAAAAGAAGCAAGATGTTAATGCCAAAGAGGGTTAAATATAGAAAGTATCAGAGGGGCAGGAGAAAAGGCATTGCCACAAGGGGCTCCAGGGTCTCTTTTGGTGAATGCGGGCTGCAGGCGCTTAGTAATGGATGGCTTACTAATATGCAGATAGAGGCGTGCAGGGTGAGTGTTATGAGGGCGTTAAAGGGAAGCGGCAAGCTCTGGATACGCGCATTTCCGGATAAGTCTGTATCGAAAAAGCCTGCAGAGACCAGGATGGGAAAAGGAAAAGGCATGCCCCTGTACTGGGTAAGTATAGTCAAGAGAGGCAAGGTAGTGTTTGAGCTTGGCGGAGTAGACGAGGCCATTGCGCGAGAGGCAATGAGATACGCGGCTTCAAAGTTGCCGTTTAAGACGAGATTTGTGACCCGCAAAGAACGCGGGTAAAAAATATGACAAAGACAGCTGAACTTAGGAATTTATCAAAGCAGGAATTGAACGAAAAGATTCTAGCGCTAAAAAAATCTCTTTTTGAGATGAGGTCTCAGGTCTCAACAGGCCGGATTGAAAAGCCGTCAAAGATCAAAGAGACCAAGAGGGATATTGCAAGGATTTTAACTATATTGAGGGAAAAAAAGGTAATATAATTATGGAGACAAGAAACAGACGCAAGGAAAGAACAGGGAAAGTTGTTAGCGATAAGATGAACAAGGGCATACTTGTAAGGATAGACAGGACAACCACTCACCCTGTATACAAGCGAATTGTCAGGAAATCCAACAAGGTAATGGCGCACGACGAAAAGAACAGCGCTAAGATCGGAGACAGGGTCAAGATACAGGAGACGCGTCCGCTGTCGAAGAATAAGAGATGGCGGTTAATAGAGGTACTAAAACACTAATTGAAAATGGTCAAATTGCTATGATTAGAATGCAAACAATATTAGATGTGGCAGACAATACAGGGGCTAAGAGGGCTTGTTGTATTGGTGTTATAGGCAGGCATGGCAGGGCCATTGCAGAGATAGGAGATATTATAACTGCAAATATAAAAGAGGCCACGCCAGATGGTGTAGTTAAAAAGGGCGAGGTTGTCAAGGCAGTGATTGTAAGGAGCGTGAACGCTATCCATAGGTCGGATGGTTCATATCTGCGCTTTGATAGCAATGCAATAGTCATTATAGATGCTCAGCTGAATCCAAGGGGCACAAGGATCTTTGGCCCTGTAGCAAGAGAGCTCAGAGATAAGAACTTTATGAAGATTGTCTCGCTAGCTCCTGAAGTAATATGAGATCCTTCAGATGCTCCTGTTCGTCCCTCGACTTTGCTCGGGACTAAGAATCCTGAGCTTGTCGAAGGGTTCGTCGCATCTTCAGGATAAATTCGCACTTATCATCCGCCGCACGGCGGATGATATGCTCATTTAATATATGGCTAAAATAAGAAAAAACGATACAGTAAGGGTGATTGCTGGTAAAGACAAAGGTAAGTCTGGAAAGGTGATCACTGTGTTTCCGGGCAAAGGAAGGATGCTTGTGCAGGGTATTAATTTTATTAAGAAACATGCCAGGCGGACGCGCGAAGATCAACAGGGCGGTATAGTCCAGATGGAAAGTCCTGTGAGCGTTTCCAACCTCATGGTGGTTTGTCAGAAATGCAGCAAGGCCGCAAGGATCGGCTTTAACACATTGACCGACGGTACAAAGACCAGGATTTGCAAAAAATGCAAGGAACTGATTTAAAATGACGCCGAGATTATTAGAACAATACAAAAAAGAGATCGTGCCGGGGCTGAGCAAGAAATTCGGCTACAAAAATCCTTTGCAGGCGCCAAGATTGAAGAAGATCGTCGTGAATATGGGCGTGGGCGCTGCAAGTCAGGATATAAAAATACTTGAGCAGGCGCAAAAAGACCTGGCTGTGATAACAGGGCAGAAACCCTCTATCACAAGGGCGAGGAAGGCAATAGCAAATTTTAAGATACGCAAAGCTATCCCTGTGGGCTGCAAGGTTACCTTGCGCGGCCACAGGATGTATGAATTTCTGGACAGGCTGATAAATGTTGCATTACCAAGGATCAGAGATTTTCGGGGCGTCAAGCCTGATTCTTTTGATGAAAAAGGAAGCTACTCGCTTGGTTTGAAAGAGCAGTCGATTTTTCCGGAGATAGACATTGACAAGGTAAGCAGGGTCCAGGGCATGGATGTTATCATGAATATTAAATCAGGATCAAAAGAGGAGTCGTTCGAGTTTTTAAGACTCCTTGGTATGCCTTTTACAAAGAAAGGCGAACAATAAAGGCTGAAATAATGGCAAAAGAATGCTTGATAGCAAAACAAAAGAAAACACCAAGGTTCAAGGTAAGGAAGTACAACAGGTGTCAGCTGTGCGGCAGGCCTCGCGCCTACATGAGGAAGTTTCACATCTGCCGTATATGTTTTAGAGAAATGGCATCAAGGGGAGAGATACCCGGTATAACCAAAGCCAGCTGGTGATATAAGAGGAGAGAATGGTATGAGTTTGACAGATCCTATTGCAAACATGTTGACTGTAATCAGAAATGGCATTACGTCTAAGAAGATAAAAGTAGACGTGCCGTTCTCAAAGATATCTCAAGAGATACTGGATATTCTTAAGAGAGAGAAATTTATAAAGGACTTTAAATTCATGGATGACAAGAAGCAGGGGCTTTTAAGGGTATATATTAAATATACAAAGTCAGGACCTGCTGCAATAAAAGGCATTAAGCGGATTTCAAGGCCAGGCCTCAGGAGATACGTTAAGAGGGACAGGTTACCTAAAGTGCTAGGCGGGCTGGGAATAGCGGTTTTGTCAACATCCAGGGGCATTGTTACAGATCTACAGGCAAGGGAGATGCAGACTGGCGGCGAAGTACTCTGCTATGTCTGGTAAGTGAGGCGAAACAAGGGAGATCAATCCGCCTTAGGCGGATTGAGTGTTCATTAATGTCAAGAATAGGTAAGCGGCCAATACAGGTTCCTGATAAGGTAAAGATAAAGATAGAGGCAGGCAAGGTCTTTGTCGAAGGCCCAAAAGGCAAGCTGGACTGGATATTTCCGACTCAGGTAGAGATCAAGGTAGAAGAAAAGAAGCTGACAGTTAAGAGGCCAAAAGAGGATAAGGTCAGTTATTCAATGCATGGCCTTGCCAGGGCACACATACAGAACATGATAAAAGGCGTTAACGAGGGGTATGTAAAGAATCTGGAGCTTCAGGGCGTGGGATATCGCGCGCAGGCAGCTGGAAAAGCGCTTAATCTACAGCTGGGTTTTTCGCATCCAGTGTCATATCCCATACCAGAAGGCATTAGCGTAAAGACGCCAAAACAAAATCAGATAGTCGTGGAAGGCATTGACAAGGCAAAGGTAGGAGAGGTTGCTGCTGAGATAAGGGATTTTTTAAAGCCAGAGCCATATAAAGGTAAAGGTATACGATACGTAGGCGAGTATGTAAGGAAGAAGGCAGGAAAGGCAGTAGCATAATATGAAGAAGAAAAAAATTAGAAACAAGGCAGAGGCAGGCAGGATAACAAGGCACTACAGGATAAGAAAGACTGTGTCCGGGACAAAGGAAAAACCCAGATTGAACGTGCATAGAAGCCATAAAAATCTATACATCCAATTGATAGATGATTTAGCCCAGACTACACTTTTATCATTTTCTACAAATGACAATGCGTTTAAAAAAGAATGCGCAAAGGGCGGAAATCTAGAGGCAGCCAAGAAGCTGGGCGCGCATGTTTCAAAAGAGGCAAAGAAGATCGGAGTGGAAAAGGTTATATTTGATAGAGGCGGATATCTCTATCATGGACGCATAAAGGCATTTGCTGATTCTGCACGCGAGACGGGTTTAAAATTTTAGAAATCGGAGGAACAATTGTTAGGTAGAGATAAGTCAAAGGCAAAAGATAGGGTAATAAGAGGAATCGAAGGCGCCCAGCAGGAACAATATATAGAGAAGGTCATTACAGTTAACAGGGTGTCAAAGGTTGTTAAGGGTGGTAAGAGATTTTCTTTTACTGCCTTGGTAGCTGTTGGTAATGGTAATGGCAAAGTTGGCTGCGGATATGGCAAGGCAAATGAAGTGGTAAATGCAATAAAGAAGGCCCTTTCAGACGCAAAGAAGAATTTCATTGAAGTGCGCATGAAGGGTAAGACCATCCCGCATGAAGTCATGGGCAGGTTTGGCGCAGGAAAGGTCCTTTTAAAGCCTGCTTCTGAAGGAACTGGTGTTGTTGCAGGCGGAACAGTGCGCGCCATATGTGATGCCGTAGGTATAAAGGATATACTCACTAAGTCATTGGGTACGCAGAACCCTATCAATGTAACAAAGGCAACACTAGAGGGATTGAAGATACTAAGAATCGAACGGGACAAGGAAGAGGAGTAATGTTGGTTTATAGTTTATTGTTTATGGTTTATTGTGTTAAAAGGTGAGATTAAAAAATGAAGATAGAGGATTTAAAACCAGCAAGGGGCTCGAAAAAGAGACGTAAGATAATAGGTAGAGGTCCAGGTTCAGGCCATGGCAAGACATCTACGAGGGGCCACAAAGGTCAGATGTCCAGGACTGGAAAAGGCAGGACCCCTGGTTTTGAAGGCGGACAGATGCCGATTATCCGCAAGATGCCAAAGAGGGGTTTTAACAAGCATCCTCGAAAGGGTGTACATGCGATAAATATCAGAGATATCTCAGGCTTAAAGACGCAGAGTTCTATTACACCTGAGCTTTTAAAGGAAAAGGCTGTAATAAAAAAGTCTGTAGTATTTTTAAAGGTACTTGGTGACGGCGAGATCAAGATACCTATAAATATAAAGGCACACGCGTTTTCGCAAAGCGCAGTTAAAAAGATTGAAGCAGCCGGCGGAAAATGCGAGGTAGTAAACCTAAGCAACTCAAAAGTAAAAACGCAAAACGCAAAACCACAACTTGAAACTTAAAACTTTTAACTTTTAAATTGTAGTTTTACCTTTTTACTTTTGACTTTTTATTTTTTATGATTAAAGCCTTAGTAAACGCATTTAGGATACCAGATCTAAGGAGAAAGCTTTTTATCACGCTTGCGCTCCTCAGTGTCTATAGAATAGGCGCCTATATACCTACGCCTGGGGTAAATGGCGCAGCGCTTGTGCAGTTTTTTGAGAATGTGTCCAGGTCTCAGGGCGGCACGCTTTTTGGTATTATGAATATGTTTTCTGGCGGCGCGCTCACGCGTCTGACTATATTCGCGCTGGGTATTATGCCATATATATCCGCCTCGATTATTCTGCAGCTTTTGACTACTGTAGTGCCTCACCTTGAAAAATTATCAAAGGAGGGGGAGGCAGGCAGGAAAAAGATAATACAGTATACCAGGTATGGCACAGTTGTCCTTGCCATAGTTCAGTCATTTTTTATTAGTCTCTGGCTTGAGAACCCAGAAAGGTTTCAGGGATTGCAGATAGTGGACAATCCTGGGTGGGCATTCAGGATATTGACAGTCATCACATTGACTACAGGCACTGCGTTTATCATGTGGCTTGGCGAACAGATCCAGGAGAGAGGCATAGGCAACGGCATCTCTCTTATAATTACAGCAGGCATAATTTCCAGATTGCCAACAGCGCTGCACCAGGTTTTTGTCTTGGTTTCTCCTTTTGCGCCTGAGAACAGACAGCTGGCTATCCCAAGGGTGTTGATCATGGCTGTGATTGGCGTAGTAGTTGTAGTAGCTGTAATTTTGATCACTCAAGGCCAGCGCAAGATCCCTGTGCAGTATGCCAAGAGGATCGTAGGCAGAAAGGTGTATGGCGGTCAGAGCACATATATCCCATTAAGGGTAAATCAGGCAGGTGTTATTCCTATAATCTTTGCGCAATCAATCATACTTTTTCCAGCGACCATAGCCGGGTTGATCGCAAACCCCGGCCTGCAAAAAATAGCGCAATCGCTCGTAAGGGGCCAGTTATTGTACACGATCGTATACAGTCTTTTGATTGTATTCTTTGCATATTTTTACACTGCCATAACATTTAACCCTGCTGATGTTGCTGACAATATGAAAAAATATGGCGGTTTTGTACCAGGCGTAAGGCCAGGGAGGCGCACTGCAGAATATTTTGATTTTATCATGACGCGTATTACATTGCCGGGTGCGATATTTCTGGCATTTATAGCAGTTTTTCCTGATATGCTGGGCGCATGGTTAAAGGTGCCGTATTTAATAGCAAGTTTCCTTGGCGGCACAGCGCTTCTCATTATGGTAGGCGTGATGCTGGATACCATGCGGCAGATAGAATCGCAACTTTTGATGAGGCATTACGAAGGATTCATGAAGAAGGGCCGTATTAAGGGGCGAAGGTAATGAGACTCGTGTTAATAGGTCCTCCAGGCGCAGGAAAAGGCACGCAGGCGGTTATGCTCTTTGAAAGACTGGGTATCTTGCATCTCTCGACAGGTGATATATTGAGGGAGAATGTAAAAAAAGGCGCTCCTATCGGAAAAAAGGCAAGCTCTTTTATGGAAAAGGGAGAGCTGGTGCCAGATGATATTGTCATAGAGATGATGCTCGATAAGGTCAGGTCGAGCAACGCTGACAAGGGTTTTGTATTGGATGGCTTTCCAAGGACAATATATCAGGCTAAAAAGATGGATGAGGCGCTTAAGGATTTGAAAATACCTATTGAGCTTGTGGTGTATTTTGAGACAACATTGAAGACAATTATTTTCAGGCTCACTGGCAGGAGGCTTTGCAAGGAATGCGGGGCAAATTATCACATAGTAAACATGCCGACAAAAAAACCAGGCGTGTGTGATAAGTGCGGCGGAGAACTCTATCAGAGAAAAGATGACAATGAAGAGACGATAAAGACGAGGCTGGAGATATTTAATAATCAGACGAAGGAATTAATAGATTACTATAGAGACAAGGGCATATTAAGAGAGATGTCAGGTGATTTAGATGCAGACGTGGTTTATAAAGAGCTGGCAGGCATAGTAAGGGTTAGATGATTGAGATAAAATCCGAGCGCGAAATAGCGCTTATAGAAGAAGCAGGTAAGGTAGTAAAGGCAGTTCTTTGTAAATTATCCAAGTATGTAAGGCCAGGCATAACAACGTCAGAGCTAGATGCAAAGGCAGAAAAGATTATAGGCGAGCTTGGCGCCAGGCCAGCGTTTAAAGGCTACAGGGGGTTTCCGGCCAGTATATGCGCGTCCATCAATGAGCAAGTGGTTCATGGCATCCCGGGTAAGGCGCGCCTAAAGACAGGGGACATCCTGAGTATAGATGTAGGGGTTGAGAAAGACGGTTTTTATGCTGACGCAGCTATTACAGTGAGCGTCGGTAGTGTTTCCAAAGAGGCCGAGGATCTGATAAAGGTCACAAAAGACGCCCTTTGCGCAGGCATGGAGAGGGCAGCTGAAGGAAACAGGCTCTTTGATATCTCTCATGCTATTCAAGATTATACAGAGAACCGCGGCTATTCTGTTGTCAGGGATTTTGTTGGTCATGGCATAGGCAAGGCAATGCATGAGGAGCCAGAGATACCGAATTTCGGAAAGCAGGGCACAGGGCCAAGGCTTAAGAAAGGCATGATACTTGCTATAGAGCCCATGATCAATCAAGGCGCGCATGAGGTCGAGATTCTCGAAGATGGATGGACAGCAGTAACGAGGGACCGAAAGCTCTCAGCCCACTTCGAGCATACAGTGTGCGTGGGGGAGAAAAAAGCAAGGATATTAACTTAAGCACAAATTAACACGAATCAAAAGCCGACCCTTTGACAAGCTCAGGGTTCTTAGTCCCGAGCGAAGTCGAGGGACGAATTACCACGAATTATTCGTGGTAATTAGATAAAAATTCGTGGCAATTCGTGTCAAAAAAAGGGATTTATACAGAATGGCAAAAGAAGAGGCGATAGAGGTAGAGGGCTCAGTACTTGAATCATTGCCAAATGCAATGTTCAGGGTGGAGCTGGAGAATGGGCACAAGGTTCTTGCACATGTGTCAGGTAAGATGAGGATGCATTTTATAAAGATATTGCCAGGCGATAAGGTGAAGATGGAGCTCTCGCCTTATGATTTGACAAGAGGCCGGATTACATACAGAAGCAAATAGGGGTATAATGAAGGTAAAGCCGTCAGTTAAACCAATGTGTGATAAATGTAAGGTCATTAAACGCAAGGGGATTGTGCGCGTGATTTGCGTAAATCCTAAACATAAACAGAGACAGGGGTGATAGAAGTGAAAAGTGTAAAGTGTCAAGTGTCAGGGGATTTTTTTGACACCTTACACCTGACACTAACATAGAGTTCAAGGAGAGTTAAGATGGCCAGGATTTCAGGTATAGATTTACCAAAGGAAAAAAGGATCGAGATAGCCCTTACCTATATATATGGGATAGGCCGCTCTTCGTCTGACAAGATACTTAAGGCTACAGGCGTAGATCCTAATACCAGGGCAAAGGATCTCAAGGAAGAAGAGGTTTCCAGGATAGCTGCTGTTATCCAAAAGGAATACAAAGTAGAGGGTGACTTAAGGCGGGATGCCACACAGAATATAAAGAGACTGATAGACATAGGCTCTTACAGGGGATTCAGGCACAGAAGGTCTTTGCCTGTCAGGGGGCAGAGGACTAAGTCAAACGCCAGGACAAGGAAAGGGCCGAGAAAGACAGTTGGCGTGACGAGAAAAGCAAAGACACAAACAGCGCCGGCAGCATGAGAATAATATTTAGATAGGAGATATAAAATGGTTGAGAAAAAGAAGACAAAGAAAAAGGCATTAAAGAATATAACCAGTGGCATTGCGCATGTGCTGGCCACATTCAATAATACAATAGTGACTATCAGTGACAGGCAGGGGAATACTGTTGTATGGTCTAGTTGCGGCTCTGTTGGTTTTAAGGGTTCCAAGAAATCAACTCCTTTTGCAGCGCAGATCGCTGCTAAGAACGCTGCAAAAAAGGCGCTGGAACATGGGCTTAAGGATGTGGAGGTATTTGTAAAAGGTCCAGGCTCAGGCAGGGAATCAGCAATAAGGGCTATCCAGGCAGCAGGCTTACGCGTGAGCGCCATAAAGGATGTCACGCCTATGCCGCACAATGGCTGCAGGCCACCGAAACGACGAAGGGTATAAGTTAAGCTAAAAAATCAAAAGTAAAAAGGTAAAACTACAAGTTAAAATTTAAAAGTTTTGAATTTTTAATTTTGGTTTTGACTTTTTCGTTTTTACTTTTGAGTTAACGTGTTGTAAGGAGAGAAATACATGGCAAGATACACAGGTTCATCATGTAGAGTTTGCAGGAGAGAAGGGGAAAAGCTTTTTCTGAAAGGTACAAGATGTTTTTCGGATAAATGCGCCTTTACTCGAAGGAGTTATGTCCCAGGGCAACACGGCAAGGGCAGGAGGTTTAAGCCTTCAAATTATGGAATACAGCTAAGGGAAAAACAAAAGGTAAAGAAGATTTATGGTATCCTTGAGAAGCAGTTTAGAAAATATTTTAAGCTCGCTGAGCGCTCCAAGGGTGTCACAGGCGAAAAGCTCCTGGAGATTTTAGAAAGAAGGCTGGACAATGTCGTGTTCAGGTCGTGTTTTGCATATTCAAGGGCACAGGCAAGGCAGATGGTCAGGCATGGCCTTGTGCACGTGAATAATCGAAAGGTGAATATCCCGTCTTATTCGACTAAGACTGGGGATGTGATTCAGCTTAAGCAAAAGGATAAGCTTGTAAAAAATGTAAAAGAGATAATCGAGAAGATAAAGGACAGAGGCGTTCCTGAATGGCTTAAAGAGGATTTCGAAGGCCTTAAGGCAAGCGTTACACGTCTTCCTGAAAGAAGTGATGTGGGGATGAACATTAAAGAGCAGCTCATTGTCGAATTGTATTCTAAGTAGCAAGTTAATGACAAATGACAAATTTCCCGCCAAAGGCGAGGCTCGCCAAAGGCGGCAAATCCATCCGCCTGCGGCGGATGGATTTTGGGATTTTAACTGGATATTTTAAGGAGGGGTAAGATGGGAATAAGTTGGAAGACATTCGAGATGCCTAAGAAATTAGAGTGCGAGGAAAAGACCTACACAAACTATTATGGAAAGTTTGCGGCAGAGCCTTTTGAGCGGGGCTTTGGAGCTACGATAGGAAATTCATTGAGGCGCATTCTTGTCTCGTCTACAGAGGGAGCTGCAGTTACGTCTGTAAAGATCGACGGAGTCTTGCACGAATTTTCTACAATCCCTGGTGTGCTGGAGGATGTACCGCAGTTAATACTGAATATAAAACAGCTTGTTCTTAAATCTCACTCTAGATCGCCAAAGATAGTCCGTTTAAAGGCATTTAAAAAAGGCGAAGTAACTGCGAAGAATATCGTTACAGACGACACCGTGGAAGTGATTAATCCGGATCTTCACATTGCTACACTTACAAAAGACACAAAACTGAATATGGAGCTTGAGATTGGCAAGGGCCGTGGTTATGTCCCTGCCGAGAGAAATAAAAAAGAAGGCCAGTCAATAGGCGTCATCCCTGTTGATTCTGTATTTTCCCCAATACGACGCGTAAATTTTCACGTAGAAGACACAAGGGTTGGCCAGATAACTGATTATGACAAATTGATTATCGAGATCTGGACAGATGGGGGCATTGAGCCAAAAGAGGCAGTTCTTTACGCAGCGCATATACTAAAGGGGCACCTTGACGTGTTCTCAAAGCTTGGCCATGTAGAGGTAGATGACCAGGAGGAAGAGGAAAGCAAGGAAGACAAAGAGATGATAGATAAATTAAGTTTGCCTGTTACAGAGCTCGAGCTTTCTGTAAGGAGCAACAATTGCTTAAGAGAGGCGCGCATAAAGAGTATTGGAGAGCTCGTGTACAAGACAGAGCAGGACATGCTGCAATATAGGAATTTTGGCAAAAAGTCCCTGACAGAGATAAAAGAGCTGCTAAAGACTATGGGGCTGTCATTTGGCATGGACGCGCCAAAGACGGGCAAGAAAAAAGGCAAATAAGATGAGGCATCGTAAGCATAGTGTAAAATTTGGAAGACAGAGAAGTCATTATAAGGCCACGATGAAACAGCTTGTGTCAGGCCTTATTATTAGTAAGGGTATTACAACCACAAAGGTCAAGGCAAAGGAGACGTCGCGTCTTGCAGACAGGCTTGTTACAATTGCAAAGAATGGGAATGTAACCGCAAGGAGAAGGGCCTACAGTATTTTAGGTGATCGCGACCTGGTCTCTATCTTGTTTAATGATATAGCGCCTTTGTTTAAAGAGCGAAAAGGCGGGTACACAAGGGTGATGTTGACCAGCAGGAGACGCGGTGACAATGCCCAGATGGCCATTCTTGAATTTGTTGAGAAGCCTGTGTCAGAGCCAAAGGCCAAGGCTGAGAAGAAACCAGAGCCGAAACCGAAGCCGAAGCCAAGTATAGAAAAGCCAAAACCAGAGAGAGTTGAAGAAAAAAAGAAAGAGCCATGTAAGGTTGTTGAGCCTCCAAAGCAACCAGAAGAGAAACCAGGGTTCTTTAAGAGGCTATTCGGAAGAAAAAAGGATAATTAACAGTAGACTCAGAGATTTAATGGAACTATCCTCCCGAGTACAAAACGTATCCGCATCACTGACCCTTGCTATCACGGCCAAGGCCAAGAAGATGAAGCGAGAAGGCGTGGATGTGATAGGATTTGGTTCTGGCGAGCCTGACTTTGATACCCCTTCCCACATAAAGCAAGCTGGTATAAGCGCCATTCAAAAAGGCCTTACAAAATACACACCTGCCTCAGGCACTGACGAGCTGAAAAAGGCAATCTGCGACAAGTTTTACGACGACAATAAATTAAAATACGAGTCTTCCCGGATAGTCGTATCCTGCGGGGCAAAGCATTCAATCTACAATATATTTCAGGCTGTTTGTGACAGGGGCGATGAGGTCATTATACCAGCCCCTTACTGGTTGAGTTATCCAGAGATGGTAAAGTTGGCTAGCGCAACGCCTGTCTTTATAGAGACTGATGAGAAGAGTGGTTTTAAGGTAGTCCCTGAGAAGCTTAAGGCCGTGCTGACGAAAAAGACAAAGGTACTTGTTTTAAACAGCCCATCCAATCCCACTGGTTGCGTTTATAATATTGATGAACTTAAGAAGATACGAGACATAGTGGTTAAAAATAATATCTTGGTTATAAGTGATGAGATCTACGAAGAGATTATCTTTGATCAAAAATCCCATGTTTCTATCGCATCCTTAGACAAAGATATCTTTAATCAGGCCATTGTGGTAAACGGGGTTTCTAAGAGCTTTGCCATGACAGGGTGGAGGATTGGATATGCAGGGTTTTGCGACGACAAAATAGCCTCTGCAGTAAAAAATCTACAGAGTCATTCTACTTCAAACCCAACCTCTATAAGCCAGGAGGCAGCGCTTCAGGCGCTCAAGGAAAAAACCTCTGATGTCGAAAACATGGTCAGGGAGTTTGAGAGGCGCAGAAATTATATTGTCGGGCGGATAAATAATATAAAAGGGCTTTCGTGCGCAAGGCCTGGAGGCGCATTCTATGTCTTCCCTAGGATTGAGAAGAAAGACATGGCTAGTATGGAGCTTAGCGAGAGACTTTTGGCTGAAGCAAAGGTGGCAGTAGTGCCGGGCAAGGCCTTTGGTTCAGACAGGCATATCCGTCTCAGCTTTGCCACTAGCATGGAGAACATTGAGAAGGGCATGGATAGGATGGAAGCTTGGTTCATCAAAGGATAAATGACAAATGAAATCTCCGCCTTCGGCGAGACCTCGCTGCGAAGCAGCGGGCAAATATCCCGCCAAAGGCGAGGCTCGCCAAAGGCGGCAAATGTCAAATTTGGGGTTTCTAAA
>JAHILY010000105.1 GCA_018896815.1 Candidatus Omnitrophota bacterium
ATTTAAGACTTGAGAACGTTCTTTTTGGCACTTGACCTCAATGCCTGTAGGTTTGTGTTTGAGATAAACACACGTGGAGGACTTATTGACCTTTTGCCCGCCCTTCCCGCTCGAACGTATGAATTTTTCCTCTAAGTCTGCTTCTTTTATTCCCAACAGAGCCATCTTTGTCTTTAATGCGGCCTCTTTGCCCGTACTTACACTGAATACCATTCAAAATACTCCCCTGTTTCTGCTCTAATCAGGAACCTGTCCCTTTTCGACACACCCCCTTATTTCTCCGCTCACTCTTTAACCCGCCGATTCTAACCAGGTTAGAATAACTTACTGAATGGGCTGTTACTCTGATATTTTACAAATGCATTCAAGAATGCTTGTTGCTCAAACTCAGGATGTTCGCTATCTACAAGTCTTAAGCCAATTTCAGAAAATCTAATTTTT
Source organism: Candidatus Omnitrophota bacterium (assembly GCA_018896815.1). Taxonomy (GTDB): domain Bacteria; phylum Omnitrophota; class Gorgyraeia; order Gorgyraeales; family Gorgyraeaceae; genus JAHILY01. The sequence goes on from JAHILY010000105.1 coordinate 442, forward strand.
TCTCCGATTCATCATCAAATCGGGTATCAGATTTTAACAATGTAAATTCGTAATAATTCAACAACTCTTTTAAAGTATTATTTTTTATAGACATTTCACCTTCTTCTGAAAAATTACCAAGCAACATAAAATTAACCAATCGATTCTTAACAGCATCTCTGGACGTTTCATTAAATCAGGGCAAGCCAATATCAAGGGCACCAGCTATCTTTTTCAACGTCTTAACAGTAGGGTTATTATTAGCTCCTGACTCGAGCTTGACAAGTGTAGCATGAGTTACATCCGCGAGTTTTGATAGTTTATCCTGTGATATACCCTTCTTTCATTTATAAACTGTTATAATGCAGTAAGACATCCCCATTTGCCCCTTTGACTATTCTATGCAGAGCCTATTTTATTGTATTTCCGCAAGTCTTCTATTCTAATCTCTATCCCTACAGATTTTAGTCTCCCTGCTCTTGCTTTATATAGGAAATTAATAGACGATTCTCTTTCTCGATCTAATGCTAGATGTATCATTCTATGGCAGTGAGGACAAAGAGTCACATAGTTCGCCAACATTTCTATAGAAAACTCGAAGTCATTTGCAAATTCTTTTGGTATTAAATGGTGCGCTTCGATATAGTTTTTCCTTGATACTTTACTTGTAAAATACTTACAATTATGCAATTGTTCAAGCTCGCAAGTATGATTGCTTGCTTCTCTGGCTATTTTTTTTCTGCGAGCCGCTATTTTATCTTGCTGCTTTTTTCCTTCAAAAGTTGTACCATCTATTTTAACCTCTGGCTTTTCCTTTAAAGGTTTCTCAGCTTCGATTCCCTCTCTTGGCAAATCTTCATCAACATCTTCCTGTAATTTGATATCGTATAAATTTAAAAATATTGTTTCAAAGATCGATCTTTTGTCTAACAAAAAATTATTTAACTTCGGCGTATCGATAGTATCTATATTGCAAAACATCGACAATAACCAGCTTATAAAGCTCTCAAAGTCTGTTGGATTATAGCTTAATAGTTGCATGGCCATAGATAAGACTTTTGCTTCGTCCATAAGCATATTTTTGTTGAAGTTCCCATTATTTCTATATTTTCTAGATATAGGACAATCTTGATATCTTCTTCGTCTTATATTTTGTTTTATATAATCCTTAAAAGCCTTTTTTTCTTTCTTAGAAGCATTTTTATATATAGTCAAAAAATCATATTCAGTACTCAAGGAATGTAAAATAAAGAAATCATAGTTTGCGATTTTAGAAATTTTCACGTCAGGTTTTTTTAAGTCTACGAACTCTTCTATTATATCGTCTATCTCGTCTCTCGAAAAAATAGTCAGCCAATTAGACACAATTTCTCTAGTTCTGCTTACAATGTAATTTTTTTGCTTTTCCAAATAGGAGTCTTGCAAAAATAAATAATTTGTAATCCATTGCTCATTTTTCGTAAAATCCATCATCAGGAACTTATTATAGAGTTTTCCTTTTGCGGTTTTATGAAATACTGTTTCCTTACCCTTCTTTTTTCTATAGAATAACTTTGATGCCAGCATATTAACTAAGTGTTGTTTGTGTTTTTCCTGTCCGTGACGAGAAACAGGCCATTCACTTCGAGGAATCCCCTCTATTTCACAGAAAGTTCTAAACTGTTTTTTAAAAGACAAGGTAGTTCTATAATTAGTGTTTATGTATTTAAATAGTTGCCCATCATTTCCTCCAGCCAAGCTAAAATATTTCTGAAACCAATCAGCCTCTTTTGCTCTATTTTTATAATAGTCTATCAATGCCATATTACCCCCCTCTTACCTTACAAACATACAAGTATTCCTTATGATTATTGAATCTCGTTTTCCCCGCATTAAAAAACTTATGCTTTAGCCTGTTAATAGATACTTTCCCTTTTTCTTTTAACAAATCTTCCAATGCTTTTTCAGAGATCTTATTATTTGATGCACTGCTACTTGCATTATAAGTATTATTGTAGGATACAACGATCAACTTTGCATTTAAATTGCTTAGCAAGTCTCGAAAAAACTCTTGTGCTCTTGCTTTAGAGTAGTTGCTTTTTAAATGGTTTCTTTTGAATTTCATAGATTTGCCCTCAAACTCTACTGGCTTCTCCCATTTTGCTAAATTTTCTAAAACATGGTAAAAATTTATATATTGCCTGGCGTTATAAGGGGGGTCTATATAGGCCACATCACATTTTATTTTTCTAACTAATTGATTAGCATCCTCATTAAAAAGATGTGCTTTTATTTTTCGCTGCGGAATAAAAGGAATTCGTAGATTAAGATTTTTTTCTACCGGAGGAGTCGATAAATAATGCTCAAAATGTCCAACTGTATTGGCTATTTTATCTGCGGCATACATTAAGCTAGCAATTAAAGCAAAATATTCTCTTTTCTCTAAAGAGCTTTCTTCTTCTTTTATTATATCTCTAATCAGGCCTATCTTTTTTGCATCATTTCTTGCAAAATATTTATTTCCGTATGTTTCTGAAAAATAGTTGTCCTTTAATTTAGAAGTTTTTATATTGTTAAAGCTTTTGATGTAGGTGCTTACTTTATTTATATCTATTTTCTCGGAAGATAGCCATGTTTGGTAGGCAACAAAATTGGAATATAATAAATCATTAACGATAACGGAGTAGTTTTGGTTTGCAAAAAAATCAGAGACAATACCTGTCCCTGCAAATAAATCTGCAATTTTACATTTTTTTCTTCCGAAGTGCTTTAATATAGCATCTTGTATTGGTTCAAGTAATCTTTTTTTACTACCAATATACCTCCGATTGTTAATAAATAAATCTTTGCATTCAACCATTTACAACGACCACCTCTGCCTCTCCGGCCCCTCTATTTTTCTTATTATAACTGGAACTCCTATAATGATAATTCAAGCGATGCGCTGTAATATTTTTATTTTTCTTTATCCATCCTCTAAGATGTTGGTTAACAGCTCCATCTTTAAATAAAACATTGGACAGGGTGAATCTTTTTTTCTTTTTTTCTAGATCTTCCAATAGTCTCAACAAATCTATTTCTAAATCTTGATTCCACCCCCCATTTTCGTTGTATACAGCAGTTGTTATCAAATATGGAGGATCGGCATAAACAAAATCTGCATTCATAATAATATCTCTCGTTTTGTCTCTAAAATCTCCGCAGATAAATTCATAATTTATCTCCCTTGCTCTTTTGCTAAAGGCGTATAACTTTCTTATATTATTTTTATTAAAATCTGTTTTTCCTATCGGTAAATTATATTCTCCTTTATTATTAAATCTCAAGTCATTGTTAAAACCATATACCATCAACGAATAGAGCATGCACATGCCCTTTTTTGTGAATTTATATTTCAATCGATTGAAGTCTTCCCTAAGTCTATAAAAACCTTCCTTATTGTATTCTTTTAAGCCATTGTTTCCATTAACAAAACCTTGCTTTTTGTAATATGAGTATGAATGTTTGGCAGAATAAGAAAGATTATACTCATAGATTATATTTTCTATGCTAGATATAATCTCTGAAAAATTCGTTTTTGCTAAATATTTCAATAACTCAATTACATACTTATTATTATCTATTAGAATAACTTTCTTGGCATTAACATTAAAACCAACCGTTGCACCACCACAAAATAAGTCGACAAAAACCCCTGTTTTTTGAGGTAAAAATTTTCTTAACTGCCCTAAAAGTCTATATTTATTTCCTGTATAATTAATTGGAGATCTTATGTAAGCCATATTTTTTTCTGTCGAGGCAGTTTTCTTAGAAGCGGAAACAAGCGCTTCTTGTGGTACTACTGCTAATTCAGGCTGAAATAAGTCGTTAATCAATGTCATTCTACACCTCCTTGGGTTAATAGTCAATAGCACTGGCTATATCATATTATCCGCTGCTATATATGACACGCTATCCCCTAGATTTCTTTCAAATATTTTTGGATTTATGGTTATGGGTAGGTAGGCGGTTACGAAGATGGCTAGTATTAGGGTGATTCTTATGAGCCTGGCTAAAAACACAAAAACCTCCTTTACGGTTATGTAAAGAAGGTTTTACTTTCCGCCTGAGGCGGATTGGCATAGCCAATTTTATTGTCCGGGTTCCCCCTTCAAACACGGGACTTTTATTTGATTGTAGTTATAGTTTACACTGTGATATTTAACTTGTCAATAGGCCCTTGGCGAATATGACTGTAGGGCATGTTGGGATTGAGATTGCCTCTGTCAGGGACTTTCTTTACCAGCGGCATTATGACTTTTTTCTCTGTTATCTCAGGCGCCAGCGCCAGCGCCACACGCCAGTTATTTCTCCTCACGGCCTTGTTTAAATCTTTAATCTCTTTCTTTACAATACCTCTATTATCTTTCTATTAGCGGCCTCTCCTGATACTATCTTGATAGCTCGTTTCTTCACCCCGAACTCTTTGGAAAGCAGCTCTATTATTCTCTTGTTGGCCTTACCCTTTTCTGGCGGGCTTGAAACCTTTATCCTGTAGCTGTCTTCGGAAAGTTTTTGCAACTCTTCCTTTTTCGCCCTTGCTATTACTTTTAATTCTATTCTCCGCATCTCTTTAGCGTGCCTTGCTACTCACCTATGATCTTTACAAGCACTCTTTTAGCCCGCTGGCCGTCGAATTCGCCGTAGAAAATCTGCTCCCATGGCCCAAAGTCAAGCTCGCCATCTGTGATGGCAACCACGACCTCTCTTCCCATCAATGTCCTCTTGAGATGCGCGTCGCCATTGTCCTCACCAGTAAGATTGTGCCTGTATTTTTTGACATTGTAGGGCGCGAGCTCCTCGACCCATTCCAGAAAATCCTGATGCAGGCCGCTTTCATTATCATTAATAAAAACACTTGAGGTAATATGCATACTATTCACAAGGCACATACCATCCTTTACCTTGCTCTTTTTAATAGCCAAGATAACCTGCTGCGTGATATTCACAATATCATACCGCTTCTTTGTGTTAAACGTAAGGTACTCTGTATGTGTCTTCAATATCTTAACCTCCCTGCCAGGCCGTCCTTTAGTTCGTCTTTTCCATTGGCTGGCCGCAGCAGACGAGCTCTCCCCCGCCAACCTTTGTCACATCAACTTCATTGCCGCAGACATTGCATTTATAGCGCTCTCCAACCTTTTCCACTGCCATAACCCCCTCCCATCTATTTACTTCAGTCATCACACTATTATTGCGTTGAATTCGTTATCCAATCAAGGTATGGTTTGTGGCCTGCAATAATAGGGATTGCTATTATCTCAGGGACTTCGTAAGAATGGTTTTTCCGGACCACTTTTACGAGTTTGTTAAATAGCTCCTTTCTGGTTTTGCCTATAAGAAGATATTCCCTGGCCTTTTCCTTTTTCCCCTTCCACCAGAATATGGAGTCAATGCCCCCGATTATATTCGCGCATGCAATAAGCCTGGCATCAAGCAAAACCCTGCTTATCCTCTCTGCCTCTCTCTTATTAGCTGTTGTAATAAAGACTACTATAAACATTCTGTTAAGCATGGGCGTCCATAGCGCCCATAACAAGCTACTTACCGCCTGCCCGCACTACGCGAAAAACTACAAATCCCATCAACAAAATCAATAACAAAAACCGAAACCATTGCCTTCTACTCTTTTTAATACCATGACTGCTCCTGCTATTATATTATCACAGTGGGAGATTAAAGACAAACGGATTTCACGGAAAGCAGATATTCTTAATCTATTCAACCGCGTAGGGTGTCTTCGGCAACCTACGCGGTTTTATTGGGCTGCTTAGCGTTTAAGGCCTCTTCCGCGCTTCTTTTCTTTTCCGTCGTGACGAGCCTCATCCTTACACTCCTCTATTTTCTTTTTAAACTTTCCATATTGCTCTGGGGTAAGAGTCTCTTTCATTAAAAGTATACCTTCAACCCTTTGCTCCAGCTTCTCGGCCATGAGGACATTGAGCTCTGCGACGATCGAATCTATCCTTGCCCTGTCAGTGGTCGGTTTTTCCAGTTCTTCCTTAAGTTCTAATCTTTGGGCCTGGATCTTAATCCACAGCTCCCCTCTTTTCTCTTTTTTCTCCTTTCGGAGATTCTTAATCTGTTCCTCTTGTTCAGGTGTCAGGCCAAGTTCCTTAATAAATTTTTCCCTTTTCTCTTCCATCTTTTCCCCTGAGCGCTCACCGTCTTTTTCCTGGCCATGGCTATAAGCAAGCCAGGCATACGCTGTCCCGCTCGAAAACACCATTAGTGTCACAGCCGCGCTAATAAGTATTTGTTTAAATTTCATGTTCATGGCTATCGCCTCCTTTCACTAACTTAGACAAGGAAGGTCTAAGAAAAGTTCCCTTTAAAGAAAATATTCTTCTATTGCCGTACCTATGCCCTCGTCTTCCCCGTTAACAAAGCCGTTTGCGCCAGTATCCAGGTAGGCAAAAAATTCTGCCTGTTCCTGCACATACTCAGTCACTGGCCCATGGCTGATAAAAAATGGCCTCGCAAAAATTATTGTTAAAAAGATAAGCGCCGCAACAGCTGCAAGAGAAAATGCAGGCCTTCTGATAATAAAAACAGGCGCTCTTTCAGGTACGGCTATGGCATCTTTTATTCCTTCCCATACAATATCTGGCGCCTGGACCTTTTGAGCATTTCTAAATGGCTCTACAGCCTTCCTCTGCAGGGCCTCTTCCAATGTCCTGCAGTCACTACAGCCTGCCAGGTGTTCTTTTATCTTGGATCGAATATCCGGCCTCAGCTCGCCATCAACATAATCTGTCATAAGAAGTTCTTTTACTTTTTTGCAATTCATGGCCTATCACCTCTTTTTCCATGGGCGAGAAGCGCCTCTCTTGCCCTTTTTAACCTGCTCCTTACAGTATTTATATTAATACCTAATGCCCTTGATATCTCTTTATAGTCCAGTCCTTCGATCTCCCTTAATACTATACAGGCCCTCTGGTCAGGGTTGAGCATATCCAATAAAGACGAAAGCAGTTTCTTATTGTCATCCATTTCAATAGCCTGTGTCGTTGTCGCGCGGTCATCTTTGGCCTTGAGCGCAACATCATAATCAGCGGCGCGCCTACTCATCTCCTTTGAATTTTTCTTTAGGGCGTTTAGCGCGGTATTGGCTGTAATCCTATATACCCATGTCTTAAAAGAAGAGCGAAATCTAAATCTCCTGAGATTGTTATATATTTTTATAAATACATCCTGGGTGACTTCTTTTGCCTCATCCGCATTACTTATTATCCTCAGAGCCACGCTATATACAAAGCTGGAGGCAAGCCTGTAGATCTCCTCAAAGGCCTGCATGTCGCCTTTTGAGGCCTGCATTAAAAGATCTCTGGATATATCCTGCATGCCCCCCTCCACTACCTTAGACAGTAAATCCCTTGAAAAAGTTCCGCTGTTTTTTATTATACCACTTTTTGGGAACTTTTTAGATGATTTTGTTGTCAAAGTCAGTAAAGGAAAAGAATTATATACCTGAACATGAGGAATACAGCGAAGAATGCGGAAATATAATCGTCGAAAGGGCCCTACTGCTGTATTAGATCGCCTCTATGGTCGATGGCGGTTTCTGTGTGATATTATAAGTGACGCTTACGACGCCCGGGACCTCAGCTACTATCCTGTCTGCCAGCTTGCAGAGCACATCATGAGGCACATTTGTAGGCGTGGCCTTTCGTGCATCTATACTATCCCAGCATCTCACTTCGATCTGCAGGCCAAAGTCCCTTTTCCCGTCCCGCATGCCAGTGACCCTGTCCTGATGCAGGATACCCATGTACTGAAACGCGCCTGTATGGCATAATTCCTCTTCTACTATTGTGGTCGCGATCCTGACCACGCTGATCTTTTCCCTTGTCACCTCGCCTATTACCCTTGCTGCGAGCGCTGGCCCTGGAAAAGGTATGCGCTTATAGGATGACTCTGGCAGGCCCAGACCAGCAGCAACCTTTCTCACGCCGTCCTTGCGCAGCTGCACAAGCGGCTCAATGATCTTATACCCAAATGCCTTTTGCGGGTCAATTCCCAGCTGCTCAAATACATTGTGCTGCCTCTTGATGCCGGCAATCGTCTCATCCACGTCTGTGAGAATAGTGCCCTGCAAAAGATACTTAGCTCCGCTATCTCCAACCAATTTACCAAATACGTCTTTATAAAAAGTCTGGGTAACTGCCTCTCTCTTCTCTTCAGGGTCAGTCACGCCCTTTAATGCATTGAAAAATTTATCCTGCGCATCGACTATCCCTACCTTGACCCCCATCTTTTTGAATAATTCCACTATACTTTGCGGCTCACCCTCTCTCATTATTCCATTATCAATAAAATATGTCTTGAGCCTGCTTCCTATTGCCTTGTGCCCCAGCATTGTAACAGCGCAGGAATCCACTCCGCCTGACAATGCATTAATAGCCACCCCATCTCCTACGATAGACGATATCTCCTTTGCCTTGTCTTCAATAAACTCCTGAACATTCAAACTCTCCAGCGCTATTTCCTTAACAGCCATGTATTCCTCCTTTTTTTCTATTATACTATATCCCTGAAACTGTGTCTATCAGCCAATTACCTTCTTCTGGCAATTTCTCCTTTACTAATCGCGCAGTTTACCTTAAAATGACATAGACCATGAAACAACTAATTAAAATCCTGTTTATTGTATACATCCTGACAACAAGCAGCGCAATAATAAGCGCCGAAGAGATATCGCCTGCGTTTATGCCTGAAAGCGAGGATAAAGAGGTTGTGTATGTTGATAAAAAGACTGGTGAAGAACGGTCGAGGCTGAGCATTTCTCTTAGAAAAATCTCCAGAGACGATCGCATTATATATCAAATATCTTCGAGAGGCAAAGGCGACTATGACAAATACGAGGATGTAACATGGGAAACCTCTTCAGAGATGGAGGAAAAACAAAACCTGCTCTATACCCTGCAGAGCACTACTGTCATAAAAGAAAAGACAGGCCAGGTAAGCGTCATGCACAAAAGGCGCTTTGATTATAACAGGAAAAAGATATTTTGCTCTTTATTAGATGCCGATGGAAATATCATTGAAGAAAAAATACTTCCTTTAAAAGGGCTGACTACTGACAGCGCTACCATGACGTATGTTCTAAAGACATACATAGCGCGCCGCAATGAGAAAAAATACAGGGATTTTTATCTATTGTCTGATAAAGAAAAGCTCTACCGGGTAACGATCAAGGAAATAGGGACTGAAACACTGGATTTACCGTCGGGAAAAGTAGAATCTATTAAATTGCGGCTTATTCCTAATCTGGGGATACTTACAGGTATGATCGGCTCTCTAATCCCGCCTACCTATGTCTGGTATATTGACGAACCACCCTGCGAATGGCTCCAATACCAGGGCCTTGAAACCGGCATCGGCTCAACGCATATCCGAGCGTATCTCAATTAAACCTACCCCGCCGCGTAGGTGCGCACCTACGCGGTGTAAATGCTATTTCAGATCGCCCACATGAGCAGGCTGCCGGTAAGTATAGGAATTACTGCAAATGCCCTGACTGTGCCAGCTGGCTTGTTTTCCCACTTTGCAATCATTGCCTTTGCCTTTTCCGGACCAAGCACAAAGAGCATAATGCCTTTTACAAGCGCTATAATGCCCATTATAATTATTACTATGGCCACCTTGCATTGCGAAGCAGCCATTAAGAAGATAATGCCGAATATAAGGTTTATTACACCGCCTATGCGCAGCCTTTTATCCTTTTTCCAGAAGGCCGCATAGTTATTCATCATCTTCGGGTTTATCAGGAACCATACACCTATTACCAAAATAGCAAGAGCTAAGAGCCTGACCAATATTAGCAGCATAATCATGCCTCCTTATTGTTTAACTGATATCTTGCCGAGGTCCACACTCTTGTCCCTGCCAACCTCGTCTATCTTTAAATCCAGGTCCTGCGCTGTTATCTCAAACCTGTCCATGTCCTCCTGCAGGTTCTCTACCATCCTTTTAAGCTTCTCTATGCCCTGCTCTTCTATGGCTGCCTTGAGCTCTGACAGGGTCTTTCTATATCCAGCCTCCCACTTCCTGATCTCTTCTTTTACAATCTCTATCTTGGACAACAGCTCTTTTCTCTCTATTGCATTTTTATCCACTGTATTGTCAATCGTGACGTAAAGATCCTTAAGGCTATTCTCCAACTTACCGAACTTATCTTTTGTCTCCTTCTCGAGATACGCAGTTCTCCTTCTGTAATCCTTATATACAAAAGAACCTGCTAGATACCCGGCTGAGAGGGATACCAAGATAAATACCGCCAACAATATGACCAATCTCTTTATATTCTTCATTGCGCCTAATTATAACTCCTTAAATGCCTTTATTCAATCAAGAAAATCGCCTTCGGGAATGGCCTCACTTGATCATGCTAGAGGCAATAACAACAAACATCACTATAGCTATTATTACCTTAGCAAATATTGAACCTACCCTGCCCAATACACCGCCAAGGCCTGCCTTAAGCGATCTTACAATATCCTGCTGGATAATTAATTCCACTAAAAACGCCCCAAGGAATATACCTAAAAATGTGCCTGCTAAAAGACCGACACCAAAAAGAGGCGTGCCGAGAAGGGCGCCTATTATGCCTCCGATAAGCGCGCCTGCTACCGCAGCATTGGAGGCGCCGAATTTCTTAGCGCCTATTATTATGCAGGCATACTCAAATACTTCGCCAAATAGATAGAGTATCAAAAGAATTATAAGCGTGTTTATGCTAAGGAAAGTAAATTCCGTAAGGAATGCATATATGGCAGCGCCTATGAGTATAATAAGCGTGCCAAATGTAGTAAAAAAAATAGCTGCAAAGCCAATTAAAGCAAATGCTATGAGGATCGATATTGCAAGAAGCTCCATTTATAAACCTGCGTCAAATAACGGCGCGTCTAGATCTTTTATCAAATCCTTCATCAGTCTACCTATATACAGCAGGCTCTGGTCCAGGAATTTAACGCCCATATTGTAAGTTTCATCTTGTCCGCTTGCAGCTGCCCATACAGCTTCACCTTTACAAACCGCGCTTACACCAGCGCCTTCGTGGAACATCTCAACCTCTAATAACGTGCCTGGCTTAAACTCATTATGGACCTCGAGCCTTATGCCGCTTCCGCTTATATCCTTGGCAGTGGCATAATACCTGACAGGCGACATCTCCATGCTATACCGCACAGTTATGGCGCCCTTAATGCGCTCAAATAGCCTTCTTTCTTTGATCAAAACCATAAATTACCTCTATTATAATTATACCACAGAAGGGGTTTTTATTCAAGGGAAGCGCGTTTTATAGATGCGCGTTTTATAGAATGCGGGACCTCTACCCTAAGAAATCTAAAGAACACATCAAGCCTTTCTATTATTCCTTCGGACCACTGATTATGTCAAATATAGTCCTTATAAGCTCCTCTTCAGGCCTTATTTCTTTTTTCTGCCCTGTCTCTTCCTGTGGGCCTGTGTCTCCTGCTGTTCCCGATTCTGCCCCAGTCTCTTGCTCTGGCTGACTCGGCTTTTCTCTGCCAAAGATACTATCTAATAAGTCCTGGCCTTTTGAAGTCACTGCTGACACAGCCAGCTTGGGAAGTATATAGTCTAAATCCGGCATTATAGATCTCGATGATATATGAGGCAATTTCCCAGAAATATCCTCTAGTGGAAACATCAGCATGCCCTGGTCATTCTTCAGATACCCTAATTCTTCCACGCTGTCTATAAAGACCTTTGAGACTTCTTTGTGTATAAAGAGGATTGGATCAGTGACAGCATAATCCAGGTTCAGGCCGACATATGCGTCAGCTGAAAGAGCAAAGCTATCTGATTCAACCAAAATATCATGGAATTTTATTTTTCCCTCGCTTACATTAAAAGCCAGCTCTAGATCCTTAAAAACAGTATTTCTTTGTTTAATAAGCTCTTTGTATTGTGAAGGTAATTTACGCTCTAATTTTTCCAGGAGTATACCTGAAAAAAACGGGATCTTTTCAAGCGCCGCGACTAAAACATTAATATTATTCAAGACTGCCTTATCTATCTTAAAAGTACCCTGCGCAGCCAGCGAATCCAAAAACTCTTGTTCAGACAGGCCACTGGCCTTGAGGTTCATCTCTAAATTAACTATGCCTTCAAGGCCTGGGTTGCCAGGGCCGACCTCTGGCAGGAATTCTTCAATATTTATGTCTCTAAGTATTACATCTAAATCTATATTCTGGCTGCCCATAACATCCCTGACAGTCCCCTTTGTAAAAAATTTGCCTCCAGCGATCTCTGCCTCAAGCCTTTTCACAAGCACATCCCCTTTGTTTAGCTCAGCGTCCAGATCCACGGCCTCCAGGGGTTTGTTTATAAAAGGAAGCCTGTCGATCTTACCTTTATATAGGGTAATGTAAATGGCCGATTCATAAAGTTTTTTTGGGTCAAGGTAAAGCCTTTCAGAGCCTATCACTAATTCACCCTTCACCTGGCTTGAGGTAAACTCTTCCGCAGCCTCTTCCTGGCCTAACGCATCCAGGGCGCTTCCCAGATTAAACCTGGACATGTCTATCCTTAGTTCAAGATTCTTGATATAAGGTGATTTTGTCCTGATTTCAGGATATAAGAGGCCCTTGAGCCTTATGTTCTCCGCCGCCGCTCCCCTGCCAAACATCGACAGCACAGCCTCAATATCTATAGGGCCATACATGGATACATTTTTGAGTATAGTCTCAGGGACCCCTATTTTTAAATTATCGCGCAGGAGTATATCCATGTCTCTAGCGATCAAGCGCTCGACCTGCAGATCCTTTCTCAGGAGAGGTAAAAGCCTTACCCTCACATCTAATGCGCCCGCATCAAGGGAAATAAAAAAATCTCGCTCGTTAGGATCTTTTATGGATATACTATTCGCATTTATGGTAATAGGCGGGAATATGCTTAACGAAAGATTGCCTATCTCGACATTCTTCTGCAGGGCGCGCCCTATCTTCTCTGCCAGCACGTCCTTATACTTATTAGCATCAAATGTCAATGCGAATACAAATAAGGCCGCTATTACTATCATGAAAAGAAAAAATATGAAAATAAAGAATTTCTTCATGCGGTTAGCGCTATTCCCTGAGGTTCATCGCCATTTCATTCTTTCTCTCAGCATAGACAGTTGCCGTGTCTTTGGTTATCAACCCTTTTTTGTAAAGGCCTAAAAGCGCCTGGTCAAATGTCTGCATGCCATACAGGCTTCCGTCTTTAATATAATACTCTATTTCATCGATCTTGCCTTCCCTGATCAGCTCGACTATTGTGGGTGTGGCGATAAGGACTTCGCAGGCAGGGACCCTTCCGCTTCCATCCTTTAAAGGGACCAGCCTGAGTGATATGATGCCCTTTAATAACAATGAAAGCTGCATCCGGATCTCATTATGCTGGTGAGGCTGAAAGAAATTAACGATCCTCTCTATTGTATGGGTCGTATTTATAGTATGCAAGTTCGCTATGACTAACTGGCCTGTCTCAGCTGCTGTCATGGCTGTGGACATGACGTTTGAATTTCTTATGTCGCCTATAAAAATTATGTCAGGGGACTGGAGCATGATAAATTCGAGCGAGCGCTGAAAACTCTCTGTGTCCACTCTTATCTCTCTCTGGCTTATAATGGCCTTCTTTTCCTCAAACATAAATTCTACTGGATCTTCCAATGTCACGATATGCCTTGCCTTGTTCTTGTTTATATGGTCTATCATACTTGCGACTGTTGTTGACTTGCCGCTGCCAGTGGTGCCTGTCACCATGACCAGGCCTCGTTTTTCATTGCAAAGATCCTCAAGGATGTTTACCGGAAGATTCAATTCCTTAAATCCTGGTATTTGACTGCTTACTGCGCGGATCGCTATGGCAAGCGTGCCCCTTTGCTTAAAAAGGGTTGCCCTGAACCGGCCAATATCTTCCATGCCAAAGACCATGACCTCTTCGCCTTTTTCTCCTATACCCTGCCTTTCTCCCTTGCCCACTATACCATCTACCGCGGCATTCAGATCCTTTTCTGTAAGGCTGGGCCCCTGCTTAAAAAGCTCCCCATTTATCCTGAGACAGACAGGACTCCCCACCTTTAATATAAGGTCTGACGCCTTTTTCTCTATGACTTGTTTTAATATATTAGATATGTCCATTAACACAAAAAAGCGTAACGGACAAATCTGCCCGCTACGCTTTGAGTTTAATAAGTCCTCATATTATTGAAGTTAGAACTTATAGCTTATGCCTACGCTAACAGCCTCTTCATCAATAAATCTACCTTCAATATTCAGTGCAATACTCTTCCCTTTATCTAATGCCTCTAATGTTGGAGTAATTGCCAGACCTACGAAAACGCCTACATTTTCATCAGCGTTCTTTCCAGCAGCATCTCTCTCCTGGCCGCCCTCTGTAAACTTGGCATCGACCTCTACATCTGAAAACTTAATACCTGCATAAGGAGTGAGCACATCATTTTTCCAGGCAACCTCGATGGCAGCCTGATATTCCTTAAACTCTCCGTCACTCACTGCGGTCAAATCCGTTCTCTGGGAAATAGCACCGTCTATATCTACTGACTCAAGCGTCATGTCTGCCTGCCTGTAGCTTGCACCTGCGCCTACTTCAAGGCCATTATCCCATCTGTAAATCAAGGCATTTGCGCCAACGCCCCATATCAACTCATCGTCAAAACTTACAGTATGCTTTTCTCCTTTATCTACAAAAATATACTCCATGTCACTGGCCTGGCCAATATCAACGTAAAGATTAAACCTGTCCATAAGGCTCAGACCAATCCTTGCAAGAAATGCCTGCATCCCAAATTCACCAGTGTCAATACTAACTGCCCTTTCCTCTATTGCATCATAAATAAACCCAATGGTCACTCCCATTTCATTCTCTGCCAAAAGCTCGCCTTCTGTAAGGTCTGCTTCTGAAGTAAGTCCAACCGGCGCAGCATAGGCCATGCCAGCAATACCTAATACCATTAAAATTGCTAATAAATACCTCATTATTCCCTCCTTAGTGGCGTTGTTTTAATATTTTAATTATCTATTTAATATTATTATTTTAAATTTATATCTTATATAGACTCTTTTATGTTCATCCCCCCTTTCTTACTTATATAAGATACTCTATATTAAAGAAAAGTAATTCTTAATTTAGTAGTTTACACTGTGTTTTTAGATTAGTCAAGAAAAATCTCGCCTTCGGCTCGATGACTCAAAGAGATTTTTCTTGATCCTGAGGAGCCCCTTTGCCTAACCCATTGTGGCGACGAAGGATCTATAGAGATCCTTCGCTTCGCTCAGGATGACCCCTTTATACGAAGAAAAAACTCCCCGAGGGGTCATTTATTTTAAGGCAGTCCCCTTAGTTCCTTTTCTGTCAAGGCCCTCCATCTGCCCTCTCCAAGGCCAGCTACGGCCAAAGACCCCTCCTTTGACCTCTTTAGATCTAATACCTTATAGCCCATTTTAGAAAAGATTCTTCTTATCTGGCGCTTTTTACCTTCGTGCAAAACTATCTCTAAATTGGATTTTTCTCTCAGCTGGATCCTGCAGGGTAGAGTGCGCTCGCCATCCAGATCAAGGCCTCTTTCCAACACAACCCTGTCGTCATCTTTTAGTCTTGCATTAAGCCTCGCCTCATAAAGCTTTTCTATATTATATCGCGGGTGCGTGAGTCTATTTATCAGCTCCCCGTCGTTTGTCAAGAGAAGCAATCCCGTGGTGTCTTTGTCTAACCTGCCAACAGGGTTTAAGTGGCTCAGTCGCCGCGGCAATAGATCCATCACAGTCCTTTTCGCGAACCGGTCTTTCTTTGTCGTGGTAACGCCCTTGGGCTTGTTCATCATAATATAGACTTTTTCTTTCAGTAATATTTTCTTACCGCTGAGAAAAACTATATCTTTTGCGGGATTTATTTTAAAAGAGGGCTCTAATATCTTTCTATTATTTACACGCGCCTTGCCAGACCGTATTATATCAACGGCTGAACGCCGCGAACAGACACCAGCTTTAGAGAGAAAGACTTGTAGCCGCATAATCTAAAACTTCCAGTTCAATCCAGTATGCAACGTAACGTCAGGGCTGGATGCAGCAGTTATGTTTTCAGATATCCCAAAATTCCACCCAACATCGGTCTTTTCTTTAAGTGTATAATTAAAACCTATGCCCAGCTCGTACCCGTCATTGTCCAGGGCATTTGTATCTGAATACGGGTATGGGGTAGTGTTTCCCGTGACCTGCGCGACAAGAGAAAATCTTCTGGTAAAAAAACACTCGAGCGCCAGCAGCCCTGAAAAGTATTCCTTGTTAATCGATAATTGGCTCAAAAAGCTCGGGCCCTCTATCCACATGGCATTCGCGCCTATGTAAAGAAATACCCTGTCAAAAAATCCTTTATCAATCAATATGCCTGCGCCATAGTCAAATTCCCCGCTTCCTAAAAGATCTTCCTTCTCTGCAGTCGGGAACTTAATGGCTGAACGCAATGAAACATTAGGTAGAAACCAGCTTTTTTCTTTAAGCAAATGATATTTTGCATTAAGGACAATATCGCCTATGCCATCCTTCGAGTGTTTTTCCTGGATTAAATACCTGCCATTGTATCTAAGGCTATAGTCAAAATTATATGAACCCTGACGTTCTCTTGATCTCGGGGTCCTCGCGCCAATACCATCCTCGATCCCCTCAATAAAATTATCCAGATAACCTCTTGATAAACTCAGGTATGGGGCCTCTAACCCTATCTCCATGTTTTCATACAGGCCATACCTTAGATCGAGCGTGACCCTTGAGACCTCCATGTCTATATCAACAGTATAGAGTGAGGTAATAGGCGTGAATGCGCTGACTGTTATATTTGAAACTGTATAATCCGCGTTTATCAGAAACTTATTTCTTTCTGTGACCTCTGCCTTGTCAGGCGCTATCTGCAGATAAAATAAATATAATGGCATCTGATTTCGCATGGCAATCGGACCAGAACGTTCTGCAAAGGGCACTTCTTCTGGATTCTCTGAAAACGCTGGACTATCTGCTAAAAAAATACATGAAAGAATAATTACGATAGCTGCATTTACTTTTTTCATCTACACCTCCTGTTTTAAAAATTGGAGTTTTTAAATTTGAAAAACTCCAATTTTTATGGTATACTTTATAGTAGCCGATAAGGGCAAACCCTAGAGAAATCAGGGGGCGCAAAGCCTACAGGCCTACGTTACCTTGACAAGCCGTAACCCCTTGTAATTACAGTGGGTTAGTGAGGCAGTCAATAGTAATAGGGCGGCTGGGTTGCCGAGCGATGAAAAGCCGACGCTAATCGCCTTTATCGGCCTTTTTTATTATTTTTCCCCATAGCTCATTAAATTCACTTTCCAGCACAAAAAATGGCGCTACATTCAAACCAGTAAAAGACTTTATCTTGTCTATTGCAATGATATCCTTGGGGTTTACCATGGCAAGGCTCACCACATCCTTATCCTTATTAACAGGGACCATGGAATGGTGTTTCATGACATCAAAAGGTATCTTGTGTATAATATTCCCCAGTTCTCCGTTCTTAGCCAGGCTCCTTATGTCAAAATGAGGCACATTTAATTGGGCCTCAAGCGCCCTTACTACATCTCCCTGGCTGGCCATACCCAGATCTATTATGCTCTGCCCTATTTTCTGTCCTGTATTCCAGTGCTTATTCAATGCAAGCTCTAACTGTTCGACAGTCAATACGCTAGACTCGACCAGGATCTGGCCAAGGGGCTTATGTATAAACTCTTTCTTGGGCTGGATGACTGGTTTTTCCTGGGTAATATATGGCTCTGCATAAGCAGCCTCTTTTTTCTCAATGCCTCTACGGTTAACCAGGAAATTACTGCCAGGCAATGTCTTTAAATACCGCTTTACCTCAGTGATTATCTCGATAAGCTCTACAATATTTCTGAACTCGCGCTCTCTGTTATTGGCAATGGCGATCGAGATGCTCATGAGCGGGGTGTGCGATACATTTCCCCTCCTGTCCTTATTAATGATAGATCCCCGCTGTCTGTCCTCTCTATTGTAATGAAATGGCATAAGCCTGTTAAAGATCAGTATAGATTCAGAGGCGATCAATCTCTCGCGGTCAGGTGTTGTAATAACAACAAAATCATCGCCGCCTATGTGTCCGACAAAATCAGTCTTGTTTCCAGATCTTTTTACAGTCGTTGTTATAACATATGCTGCATGGCGTATCACGTTATCGCCCTTCATGTAGCCATACTTGTCATTGAATGACTTGAAGTTATCAATGTCATAATAAGCAACAGAGAACGCGTCATCTTCCTCGAGTTTCGTCTTTATTATTTTTTCGATCTGTCTATTGCCAGGAAGCCTGGTCAGCGCATTCGCGTGCAGCTGGTGCACACTGCGGCGCAATGCCATTTCAAGCCTCACCTCCAGGTCTATAGGGTCTGGTGGATTGGCAATATAATCATCCACGCCCTGCTCTATCTCGAGCATCTTTTTTCTTATTTGTTTTCTGTCTATAAGGATTATTATGGGGATATGGGAGGTAAGAAAATCTTCCTTGAGCGACTTTGACAGTTCTAATCCGCTTATCTTCGGGAGATTTGAGTCGATTATGATTATGTCAGGGTGTTCGCGGCTTACTATGTCTAATACAGACATCCCGTCTGCCGCGACTATGACCTTATAATCCCATGCATTCAAAAGATAGGTCAGTATATCTAATATACTTTTATTATGTTCTGCCAATAGAATTGTACGACATTCTTCTATCATAGTTATATTATATCCTACCCCCACACACAACGTCAATAACTTTGCACTCTTGCGGCACTCTTGCGGTTATTTTCATTCATTATTTTCCTTCATTATCCCTTGTAAA
>JAHILY010000106.1 GCA_018896815.1 Candidatus Omnitrophota bacterium
AGATTTGATCAAGTCCTTGCATTCACTTATGATCTCTTTAAAAGGCCTGCTTCTTGACCTGCCCCTGACAACCCTGACCTTGCAATACGAACACCTGTTATTACATCCATCCTGAATCTTCACAAACACCCTCGTATGCCCCTTAAGACCACTTATTTTGGCGGAAAGGCTGCCCGCCAGCAGTAACTGGCGAGGTCTCGCTCGCCTCTCGGCGAAGCCGAGGGCCTTTGGCGGAATGGCTGATGGCTCTATGATTTCCGGTATCCTATGCTTATCTCTATTCCGGACAATATACCCTACCCCCCTGAGCCTCGACAGATCCAGATCCTTGTCCTCTACCAGGCAGCCTGTCACGACAACGCACTTATCTTTCTTAAGGGCATTATGAACTAATCTAAATGACTTGGAATCACTTGTAGAGGTAACTGTGCAGGTGTTCACAACGCAAATATCTGCCTTGTCAAGATCCTCAGACTCTACATAACCCTGTCTTATAAAATTCTCCCTTATGACCTGTGCCTCATATTGATTGACCTTGCAGCCTAATGTCTTTATGTAAAAGCTCTTCATCTTTAAAATCATGCTATGTTATATTCATAATTAATACATGACAGCACATATATCGCTGCTGTCTCTACCCTTAATACCAATGACCCCAATGAAGAGATATTACAGCCTCTCTCTCTTGCCATGGATATCTCCTCAGGGCTAAAATCTCCTTCAGGCCCGACAAATACAGATATAGTCTTTGCATCAGGCCTTAATGCATGCCTTAATGGCCTGGCATCTTTGTCCAGGGCCGCAAAGATTCTAAGATCGCTTTTTTTTGACTCTGACAAGGCAGCTTGAAGATCTTTTGCCTCGCCTACATCTGGCAGCGTAGTCCTTCCGCATTGCTTTGAGGCTGCCTTTGCAATCCTCTGCCAGCGATCCCTTTTTTTGTCAGCCTTTTTTTTAATATCAGGTATAGTCCTCTCAGTAATAATGGGGTTAATCGCATCTACTCCTAATTCTACGGCCTTTTCTATAATGAAATCCATATTGTTCTTTTTGGCTATTGCCTGATAAAGTGTCACATGAAAGGACTTATCTTTCTTCACTCGCAAAGCCTTCTCGATTTCTACTACAATCAGATCCCTGCGAATATCTTTTATCTTACCTGAATATTCCATGCCAAGCCCATCAAATACAGTGACGCCGGTACCCTTGGTAAGCCTCATTACATCTCTTATATGATGCAATTCTTTCTTGTCCCTTACCTCTATGGCATTCTTATCCTTAAGTATAAACTCTGGCGAGACATAAAATCTCATGACTCATCCTTATCCCGGTTGGTGGAGCAGACGGGATTTGAACCCGCGACCTCGTCGTTGCGAACGACGCGCTCTCCCAGCTGAGCTACTGCCCCAAATTTGCGAAGCAAATTTGATCCCGAGCAAGCCAAATAATACAAAGTATTATTTGGCTTGTCGAAGGACCTTTTATTATCCGTAAAGTTTATTATATCATCTTTTAGGTGGGTGGACAAGACCAGTGCCAGACAACGAATCAGAAGGTAAATGGACAGCCAGCTTCTGGAGTAATATCGCCGTCTTTACTTATCTCGTAGTAATAACCGTATCCGCCTGGCGCTGGCTGAGCGCCGCCTACGCCTCTTGTGGCCCTTGCAGTAAAATCAACTGATAAATCATCTCCTGCTTGAGAGGCTTCGTAATAAAAATAGCGGTTTGTCTGTGCATTTGGATTTTCTATAGGCAAGCTATCTATGTCTGAGGAAAATGTACCATTGGCCAGGAAGTAATGCTTTTGGGCCGTCCTGATGAAATTCAGATTAGTTGACGCCTCTCCTACCTTTCCTTTTTCTATTGATTTTAGCATCATGGGCATGGATAGCGCCGAAATAATAGCAATAATAGCAACCACCATCAATAGCTCCGTTAATGTCATAGCCTTTCTATTCATATTAATTAAAAGTAGTAAGGCGGGGATGGGCAGAGAAATGAAGCTCAAGGGTCTCATTGCCATAGCTTCCTTCTAAGGATATGGTTAGCACATTGCTATTGCCACTATCCGTAGAAAAGGTTGCATTAGTTACTGTAATCTTCTGACAGAGATCCTCTAATACAGTACTGGTCCCAGCATCTACGTATCGTAATGAACCACTGACTAACTCGTATTCATAGACATCAATATCAGCATAGTTACTCGAATCAAGGGAGGCGTTGTTATTTATATCTATAGATAATACTCCCCCCGCGGAAACATCTACAGATGCCCCTGTGCCCATACCCCTCATTACTGTCTTACTTATATGCTCTATTGCATACGATAATTCCTCTGCGATTATCGACTCATTGGCAGCCTTATAGTAAAACTTCTGACTCGAGACATATAGCGCCGAGACTGCTAAGAATATAATAGATAAAAGAAGTACTGACATGATAAGCTCTATCAATGTCACGCCCCTTTTACCTTTATAATACTGGCTCAGTCCAAGTAACATAGACAGTCACTTCCTTGTACGCAGTCTGGTCTGAAGACGCAACTGCATATTTTAAATCAGTTCCCAGACTTGTCATATCGTCGCCTCTAATAATAGTCCCTATCTCGCTTTCATCATGTTTAGCTGGAGGGATATTCACATCCATTTCACTATCAGTATATTTATAATTCGCCCTTAACCTGTCATATGCCTCCCTGGCAAAATACATTGCCTGGAGCCTGTGCCTTGAACGGTATATAAGCTGCTGCCCTCCGACAAATGCGCCAAACATGCCTGCGCTCATAATCGTAATAAGCAATACTGATATGATGATCTCTGCAAGGCTGAATGCCTTTTTATTCATCTCTTCACAAGCGACACCAGTTCCTGGGGATTGACACTTCTGGAATAGGCATCTTCCCATGTTATAAGCCCTCTATCGTAGAGCTCTGCCAAAGACTGATTCATGGTGCACATCTCATATTTCTTGCCCATCTGGATTAATGAATATATCTGATGCAGGTTGTTTTCTCTTATCAGGTTCTGGATGGCTGGTATTACATTCATGACCTCTGCCGCAAGGACCCTGCCACTCTGAGCTTTTCTGGGTAATAACTGCTGGACGATTACACCCACTAGCACCATTGAGAGCTGCATCCTTATCTGGGGCTGCTGGTACGCAGGAAAGACATCCACGATCCTGTTGATCGAATGGGTTGCATCTATTGTATGAAGCGTTCCGAATATAAGATGGCCTGTCTCTGCAAGCGTTAATGCGCCTTTTATTGTATCAAGATCTCGCAGCTCTCCTATCAGGACAATATTAGGGTCCTGCCGAAATACATGTTTTATTGCATCCTGAAATGAACTGGTGTCTGTGCCTAATTCCCTTTGATTAATAGTGCTCCTTTTGTGTCTATGCAGATATTCAATAGGG
Organism: Candidatus Omnitrophota bacterium; assembly: GCA_018896815.1. GTDB lineage: Bacteria > Omnitrophota > Gorgyraeia > Gorgyraeales > Gorgyraeaceae > JAHILY01. The sequence goes on from JAHILY010000106.1 coordinate 3,420, forward strand.
TCCTCTATGGAAATTATATGCACTGCCCGCTTTGAATTTATGTATTCGATCATGCTTGCCAGGGTCGTGGATTTGCCGCTTCCAGTCGGCCCTGTCACCAGGACAAGTCCGCTTGTCTTGTCAGCAAAGAGCTTTGCTGCCCTTGGCAGGCCGAGCTGGTCTAATGGCGGCACCTGGTAAGGTATAAGCCTGACTGCCATGCCTATTGACCCGCGCTGCCTATATAAATTTATCCTAAAACGGCCCAGGTCCTTTATACCAATAGATGTGTCCAGCTCCTTTACCTCTTCGAATTTCCTAATCTGGCCTTCTGTAAGCATACTCTGTGCAAGGTCTTTTGTATTCTGAGGAGATAATTTAGGAAGGCCTTCTATTACCTGAAGTTTTCCGTCTATTCTTAGCTGAGGCGCAAGACCTACTGTAACATGGAGGTCTGAAGCCTTTCTTTCAACCATCAAGGCCAGCAGGTCTTTTAATTGCATAATGTAATTCGCGCCCTCAGAGAAGTAAATCAAAGAAGATGCAGTTATGAAAATATTTTATTTTCATAACTGCAGTGCTCATTAAATGAGGGGGCTGCCATCTGGTGATGTAATCTCACCATCTTTTCTTATACGATAGTTATAACCGTATCCGCCTGGCACAGGTTGAGCGCCGCTCCCGCCTCTTTCTGCATTGGCAGTAAAATCTGTGGTAGCGCCTGCACTAGTAGTAATCTCGTAATAAAAATAACGGTTTGTTGGATCGTTCGGGTTTTCTATGTTTAATACGGCTAGAGGGTTCTCAGGTTGACCTGTGCCAGCAAAGTATCCATGCTCCAAAAAATATATCTTCTGGCCAGTCCTGATCAGATTTAGATTGCTTATGGCCTCCCCTACTTTTGCTTTTTCTATTGTCTTGAGAAGCATTGGCAGGCTAAGCGTGGCAAGAACAGCAATAATGATGACGACGATTAATATTTCTGTGAGGGTAAAACCTGTCCCAAATATCCTCTTCCTTGCTATTCGTAACATACGTTGGAACAGGCTAAGATTTTTCATCAGCAAATTAATTCGCTTCGCTCATTAATGCACAGATAATCACAGATATCATGTAAAATTCATGCTCTACAGATAATCACAGATAGATTTATCTGCGATCATCCTATATCTTTCAATCTGTGTTAATCTGTGCATTATTGAAATTCCATGCAATAAGTTATTATATATCCTTAAGGCTTTACAGGCCCTCCTAGATTTGCGCTCCTGTAAAGGGTGCCTTTAACATTACTTTCTTGTACCCATTCGACTGTATAGATAGTGCCTGATGGCGCTGTGCGCGTGGCAAGTATAGTATATGCACGCCCTGCCGGTGGAGCGCTAAAGCCTGAAATACTATATGTATCATAAAGTTTGTTTTTAACTGCATTTGGGTTGTCGATATCCAAGGTACATTGCGAACCATCAGTAGGCAATGTTACTCCTGCGAAAGAATAGTCATTTTCATACCAATACCTATCCAGCGAAGTCCTAATGTACCCTATATTAGTCACTGCCTCTGCTGACCGCGCCTTTTCAATCGTCTTTATATACTGAGGCAAGGCAATAGCTGCGAGTATACCTATTATAATAACGACAATAAGTACCTCTAAAAGAGTAAACCCTCTTCTCGTTATCACAAATATCCTCCTATTGGTTTCAGGAAATACTTAATATTATTTATATATCCATGTTCCACCCATAGCGCCAGTATTATCCATAGTAAGAGTCTGGTCCTTCTGGGCTCCACTTAGCCTGGTAGCAGTAGCAGTATAGGTTGCTGTAGCAGCAACAACACCAAAAGTCCAATATTTTTCAGATAATGCTAAATCAAGAGTAGTCTGAAAGCCCGCACCGCCAACATAGGTGTCGTTTTCTGCATAATGCACCTTCTCAGCGGTTTGTATAAATCCCAGGCCTGCTCTTGCCTCGCCGCCTTTTGCCTTTTCAATATTAGCCGCAAACTGAGGAATGCCTATGGCAGCTAAGATACCTATAATGATAACTACTATCAATACCTCTACCAGCGTAAAACCTTTTCTGTTCATCTCCATCCCCTCCTTTTTTTCTAACTAAGATTATACCTTATAATCCAGTTATGTCAAATAATTTCATCTATATTAAGTAATCTGTGAGTTATCAGGGGGCGCTGTCATTCCCACGAAAGTGGGAATCTAAAAACTCGTCGACTGTATCTTATAGACACCGTCCCCGCGAAAGCGGAGATTCCCGCTGGAGTTTATCCCCACGAAAGTGGGGGCGGGAATGACGAAATTTGGAGGATTGCCCCCGATAACTCATCGATTACAGGCTATATCAACCAGACGCCTTTACAGCGCTGGATATGCTGAATATGGGCATAAACATTGCTATGACCAAGACACCCACCACTACGCCCATAAAGACCAGCACCAACGGCTCAAACATCGTAGTAAGCCTATCCACAAAGGTATCTACTCTTTCTTTATAGAACGCGGCTATTTTTTCCAGCATCTTTCCCAGCTCACCTATCTCCTCTCCTATGCCTATCATCTGGACAACGAGCGGAGAGAATATAACTGAATCCTGCATGGTCTGCGCTATGCCCTTGCCGTCTCTGACAGATGTCTTTACACCGCTCAGTTCCTTCTCTACCACCTTATTACCTGATGTCTTTTCAGCTATATCAAGGGCATGAAGTATCGGCACGCCGCTTTTAATAAGCATGGATAGTCCGCTTGCAAAACGCTCTGTTGCTATCTCTAATATTACCGGGCCTAAGACCGGGAGCTTAAGCTTGATTGCGTCATATTGCATCCTACCCGTCTCTCTCGAGGTATATTGCTTAAAGAGAAAGACCAGCAGGCCAATCCCCATGCCCACAACAAGAAAATATTTCCTGACTACATCGCTCATGCCAATTACGATCCGTGTAAGGAGCGGCAACTCGACATTAAATCCTTTAAAGATTTCTGAAAATATCGGGATTATCTTCAGCAGAAAGATTGCTATAGCAGCGGCTGCAACGCATATAAGTATCACCGGGTAAACCATGGCAGATGTTATCTTTTTCTTAAGCTCTGCGCTCTCTTCGAGATAGACGGCAAGCTGGTCAAGGCACAAAGGCAAATGACCACTCGCCTCCCCTGTCTCAACCAGGTGAATCCAGAAGTCAGAAAAGATTTTACTATGTTTTTTCAGCGCATTCTGAAACGTATATCCTCCCTCAATATCCTTTTTAACCTGTTCAATGGCGCGCAAAAGTGTCTGCGACTCTATCTGCTTGCACAATATATCCAGGCTTTTTATGAGCGTCACGCCTGAACTCATAAGCGTAGCCAGCTCTCTCGAGAACATTATAAGATCAAATGCCTTGACCCCGCGATGATATCTCCTCCTGGCTTTCTTGGCCTTTTTTAGTTCAGGCGCAGGGCCAACAGATACGATATAAAGGCCTCGTGCCTGCAGGGTATCAATAAGGCCATCCTGAGACTCGTTTTCTAAAACTTCATCTATTACCCTGCCAGACCTGTCTCTTGCAACATATCTGAAAAACGGCATCTTTTTATTCCTATTCTGCTATCATAATAATGCTCAGTATCTCTTCAAGGCTGGTCATGCCTTCTTCTGCTTTTTTCAGGCCTGCATCAACGAGTGATTTTATTCCCATATCCTTGATTGTTTTTTTGATCTCGCCGAGGTCTGCGCCTTTTGAAATCAGTTCCCTTAAGGTATCATTTATAACTAATATCTCATAAATAGCGATCCTTCCCCTGTAACCAGTATGACTGCAGTAGTCACATCCCTTTGGTTTATACAAGAGCTCTTGTTTTATATTAAAATCTTTGACTATCTTTGACGTTGCCTCGTAGGCCTCTTTGCACTCAGGGCATAATCTGCGAACTAACCGCTGCGCGCCTATAAGCAGCAAAGAGGAGCTGATTAAATATGGCTCAATGCCTATGTCTATGAGCCTGGATATAGCGCTAGGCGCATCGTTTGTATGAAGCGTGCTCAAGACAAGGTGGCCTGTAAGTGAAGAACGAATACATATCTGGGCAGTTTCAAGATCCCTGACCTCTCCGACCATTATAATATCAGGGTCTTGCCGTAAAAATGATCTCAATGCATTGGCAAATGTCAGGCCTATGCCAGGTTTTACCTGCACCTGGTTAATCCCCTCGAGTTTATATTCAACAGGATCCTCTACTGTTGAGATGTTCTTGCGAGGGCTTTTTATTTCATTCAAGGCGGCATAGAGAGTGGTGGTCTTGCCGCTTCCTGTTGGGCCTGTTGTAAGGATCAATCCATAAGGGCTGTTTATTGCCTTCCTGAAATCTTCCAGGTTCTGAGATTCAAATCCAAGCTCTTCAAGGTTTAATGGCGTAGATGACTTATCCAAAATCCTCATGACCACCTTCTCCCCATGTATAGTAGGTATAGTGGACACGCGTATATCAATGCCTTTTTTTTCCACCTTTACCAAAAACGCCCCATCTTGAGGAAGCCGCCTCTCTGCTATGTCCAGATTTGCCAATATCTTTATCCTGGAGACTATAGCTGGCAATAGATGCTTTGCAGGAGGGGGTATCTCGTAAAGCACGCCATCTATCCTGTATCTAATATTAATCTTCTGCCTGAAAGGCTCTATGTGAATATCGCTCGCCCTGTCTTTTATTGCCTGCATTAATACCAGATCTATTAGTTTTACAATAGGCGCCTCTTCTGCCCTTGAGACTAGTTCATCCAGGCTCAGATTCTCGTCTTCTTTGGACTTCTCTGTCTGAAACTCCTCTAACTCATATGAATCGCTTATGGCATCTTTTAACAAATCCTCTTTTCCGTAAAATTCATCCATTGCCCTCACTAGATCAGACTTGGTAGATATGATAGGATTGATTTCACAGCCAGTCATGTGTCTCAGATTGTCTATTGCAATCAAATTCAAGGGGTCTACAAATGCCACAGTGAGCGAGTTTAAGTGTTTTGATATAGGTAGCGATAAATTCCGACGGGCATACTCTTCGGGGACTAATTTTGAAAGCCCCTGGTCTTGCGCAGGCTTAAGTAATCCTTTGCTATAGGAAGCATAAGGAATGGACAGCTGTTTTGCAAGCGCAATCACTATGTCTTTTTCTGAGACAAGCCCAAGGTTCACAAGGACATCTCCGAGCTTTGACTTTTCTTTCTTCTGCATCTCAAGGGCCTTCTCGAGCCCTTCCTCAGTTATTACCTTCTCTGTAATTAGTATTTGGCCTAATCTATCCTTTGACTTCCTCATTGGTCTCTTCCTTTATGAGATCTCTCGACGCGGCCGCCTTTGGCGGCCTTGCTCGGGGTAAATTCGTCCGCCTACGGCGGACTCATTTAGTACAGTTTCTTTTCTATCTCTCCAAAAAGATCTAATAAATTCTCAACCTCTTTTTGTTTTTCTTCTGTCTTTGGCTTTTCCTGCTCGCGTTCAGAGATATTTGTCAAGGCATAGACAGAGTCCTTCACGATACGCGGTGTAATAAATATAATGAGCTCCTTGTCAGCGTCATCCTTGCTCCTATAGCGGAAGGCGTAACCCAGGACAGGAATGTCCCCTAAAAATGGTATCTTTCTTTCGCTGTGCTCATGCGTTGCCTTGATGAGTCCGCCTATAACCACTGTCTCCCCATCCTTGACCATGACAGTTGTCTCTGTGGCTCTTTTGTGCGTATCAAACTGACCGGTAAATCTGGATGCTGCCAGACTTGTTATGTCAGGCTTAATATGCATAGTTATATAGCCGTCCTTGCTGATCTGAGGAGTCACCTCTAATATGACCCCTGTATCTTTTTCTTCATATGCAGTACCGGTGCTAGTTACATCATTACTTGTTGTATTCGCCTCAGTCGCTATGGCGATCTCCTTAGAAGAAAGCTCTATCCTTGCAGTCTCATTGTTCATAGTAAGGACCTTGGGCCTGGCCAGGATCTTTGTATCAGCGCTAGTCATCAATGCGTGCAAGTTGGCAGTCGTACCTGCAAAACTCAGGCCGCCAGGCGTTGAAATAAGCCCTTCGTCAAATAGCTTCCCTTTGTAAGGCCAGTTGGTTGTCTGAACAGGGCCATTGTATGCCCCAAACGTACCTGTGCCTGATGACCAATTCACGCCCAGGTAGTCAATAAGCGCTGTTGTGGTCTCGATGATCTCTGCCTCTATCATAACCTGGGGCGTGCGTATGTCAAGCCTGGAGATAACATCTTCTATAATAGCAAACTGACTCGGCACATCCTTTATTATAAGATTATTGGACCTTTTGTCTGTCACGATCTTTCCATTTTTTGTAAGGATGCCCTTTAGCACCTTTACTATCTCTGCTTCCTGTGTTGCAGCCGAGCTGCCTTTTTCAGTAATAGACGAGAGCTGGGCATACTTTAATTCGTATATCTTTGTTATTGTCTCGACTTCCTCCTTGCCGGATTCTTTTACTATAAAAATGTTGCTGCCTGGTTTCTGTTCATACATAAGATTATTTGCATCCATAATATGGTTTAAAGCGTCTTCTACACTTACATTGTCAAAATAGATAGTAACTGTCCTGTCCTTGACTTTCTGGCTTGCGACAAAATTAAGCCCTGCCTGTTGAGAGAATATCTTTAACACTGTTTTAAGGTCTGCATTTTGAAAGTCCATAGAGATAATATTGCTCGGATCTGGATTGGCATTAGCAGGCATTATAGACATAGCCTCTACGGCAATGCAGGGAGATGAAATAAATATGGAGAACACCAATGCAATGCCTATTCTAATAATCTTATTCATAATAACCTCCTGATTTTAATTTACAATATACAAACTGCTTAGGCTCGTATGTTTGTAAATTGTCTATTGTATATTGTGTATTGTTTGTAATTTGTTTATTGTATATTGTAATTTTCATTGCACTTCTATAGTATTTACCTCTATCTTTGGTTTGACCATAAAACTCCTGCCCATATACCTTAAATGAATCCCATCCTTTAAAACATCCCTGACTATAATCTCACCCTCTGTGCCTTCCAGGATAATCGTGTCATTTATATTGTAAATTGCGCCATTGATTATTGCCTGAGGCCTCCTGGAATTCCACACCATGCCTTGGACATGCAGTGTGGGCAGAAACACATCTTCCTGCTTTTCGAGCACAGCATTTTTCTTCTCATCCATGGGGCTCTTAAAAGGTGTCTCATCAGGCTCGCCGCCATAATTAACAGCAAACTCTTTTTTTGGAACGGCCTCTTCTAAGGCCTCCACCTCTTTCCATTTCTCATTAAATACCTTTCTCGAAAAGACCTCATCGTCCCTGTCTTTTTTCTTAAACCTTGAAACACCTATAAGGAGAGCTATGACTATCAATATACCCACTGCCATGTATTCCATTTGCTGTCTTTTCTTAGCTTCTGCATCAGCCATAAATCATTCCTTTATAGTAAGCATGCTTATTACCAGATGACCGTTCAGATCAAAGGAATCATGTTTCGAACTCTCTTTATCAAACCCTTGGTCCATATCGAGTCTTTTTATATTGACCTCTTCTATTTTAATAAACTTCTCTGAGGACTCGACATTGGACGTAAATTTACCAAGCTGATGATATGTGCAGATCATGTCTACGACTACATAGAACTTTGTATAATTCTCTATCTCCCGAGGCTCGCCCGGCTTTATGGAAATTATCTCTATACCTTCCATGGATGCCATACCAGAGACTTCGCTTATAAGCCACGAGACACCCTTTTCTTTCTTTGGCACCCTTCTCATATAGATCTTCAGATGCTTGTCAATGGCCCTGATCTTGCCTATAAGCACATTTTTGTCCCTCTCGTACAATATCTCTGAACGCAGCGACTTATTTCTATTCGAAAACGGCATATAAATAAAAATTATGCCTATAGCAATAGTAATAATAGACACGCCTGCTGTTAGGACAGCTAACTTATTCAGTTTTTTTGCCGCTGGTTTTTTTTCCATCTTTAATGAGTACGTCATCCGCCTAAGGCGGATGACTGTGCGAATTAATCCCCCCTTCATGCTTTCAGCATGAAAGCAGGGGGGATAAGTTCGGCCAAATGAGTTACGTCAATCAAAGATTGACGTAACTCATGGCCTCACTTAAGGGCCTGTGAACAGCATCTCAAAGCTCGCTGCCTTCTCGCCGCCAACCTCTGTCTTTTTCACAGACACAATATCTACCTTGCTCATACCGCTGCTTAGAAACTTACCTTCTTTTAAATCCATCAAAAAATTGTTGATGGTATCTGTCTCGGTGATCTTGTGACCTGCCACGCAATAACCCTTTATATTGATCTTTCTGCGAATCCTGGAAACGTCTCTCTCATCCACCTTCTCTTCAAAGCTTATCTCAGTCAACCATAAATTGCTGGGCGTCATGGCCACAAGATCTGACAACATGGATGTAAGGTAAGTCCTGTGAGATATGACATTTTCGATTATCATCTTGTTTGACTCCATTTCGTTCTTCAATCTCTCTAATTCTTTAATGCCCTGCTTCTTTATCCTGACCTCGACCTTTGACCTCTCTGCCAATGTCTTGTTAAGTTCATTGGTAAGCGGGCCTATCGCCTTTATGCTTAGCACCTTTAATAGTATTAGCAGAAAAACAGCAACGGACGCCTCCAGGAAAATCATCTTTACAAATATCTCTTCTTGCTTATGAGCGAGTAACTTTTCTTTATATAGATTAATGTTTATAAATGGCCCTGATGTGCCACGGAGCGCAAGCCCAAAAGCAATAGTAAGCCTGGGAGGCACTATACCTTTTTTAATCCTTATCCCCCTCATTGGATCACCGACCTCAACAGGTATCTGCAGCTCTTTGCCCACTATTTCATGCCAGTTCTCAAGAGGTAATTGACTCTGAATTATTATCTTATCTATGGCCTCTGAAGGAAATTGTTTCTCATAGAAATCAAAGGAAAGTTTTATTTCGCCAAGCAGCTTTTCAAAGACCGGTTCTGAGAACTTGCCTTCAGAGATATTTTCATATAACGGCATGTCTCTGATTATATAAGGCACGCCGTTTCTCAATATGTTTATATTGGCTGAATTTTTGGCAATATTCACTACCGCTGTGTTAACCTTTGGGTCTATCTGTTCAGCAGCACTCAGCGCCCTCATAAGACTAAACGGCGCTGGTTCAATAATCACAGGCCTTACCCCTGCCCGTTCAAATATACTGACAAATTTCTCCAATGCCATCTTTTTCACTGCTACAAATACTACATCCATGCTATTGGGCGTGTCTCTACTCGGCATAACTTGAAAATCTGAAGCCACGTCCTCTATGCGAAACGGGATATAACGCTTTGCTTCAAAATTTACAGCTGCTGACCATTCCTTCTTTGGTATCTTTGGCATCTGGAAATAACGCACCATGGCCTCTTCGCTGGACATCGCCGCTGCTACTCTTCCCGGCTTGACATTATTTTCCTTGAAAACCCTCTTTATGGCCTCAACTATATAATCTTCTTTTGTCTTCTTTGCAGATGAAGGCCCTGCATCCCCCTGAGAGACAACCTCTCCTTTATCACCCTCTTTAGGATAGATATATGTCTGGCCAAAATTGATAAGCCTTGGGCCTCTTATTGTCCCGCGGAGCACAACAAGGTCAACTGTATCCTGGCCTATATATAAACCTACTGCCTTCTTTCCGCTAAGGAGAGAAAGGATATTTTTATTCATATCACGCAATCCTCAAACTATTTATTCCTTTGTTCTTGTCTTGGCCTCTATCATATGAGAAGACAGCCATTGATCAATGGCCTTCCTGTCAAATCTCCATACATGGCCTACTTTTATGCCTGAAATCTTTTTCTGGTGAAGCCAGTTGTAGATCGTCTGCTTCTCAAGTTTGAGATATTTAGCCAATTCATCTGTATCCATTAACCTAGCCACTATAACACCCCCTAATACATTTACCTAAAGTTAGGTGAAATCAAATATACCATAAGGAAGTTACTTTGTCAAGGCAGGCACTATGGCTTTTTGATATAACTATTTGTAAGATATATAGTTATGATAATAGATTATTTTAAATAAAAACAAGGGAGCTATCTGGCAAGTTTATACTATAACATATTGAAATTGCAGGAGTTAGATAAAAAAACAGGTTAACTTACGGAAATGCTGTAGATTTTGGGTAAGTAACTATGGAATCTATTGTCTTGGGCGATCCACCGCCTGGCTCTGTGACTTTTACTACTAAGCTCCATGCAGAAGAAAGCGATGAATTGATTGGAATAGAAGTATCAAATGTATATATGTTTGCGCCAGCCATTGAGCCGCCTGATTGATCCTGGTCAATCCTAATCCTCCAGTAAGCATATGCTATGCCAGACTCTGCTATAAGGATGGCCCGCGTCCTGTTAGAAATGGCTTCATTTATATTGACGTGACGGTATGTGTTAAGTAAAAACACAGCAGCGCCTATAGACAATAATATCAAAAGGTCAAGGGCTATAAAAAACGCTATTCCTTTGTTTCTGAATATGTTCATAGATAGTCCTTCCGCATAAGTTCCGCGTTACCAGTTCCGCGATTATTGCAGCTCCCCTATCAACTTTTCAATTGACTCAGATATCAAATGCCAGCGTTCCTGACTATGTATCGTATATTTCTGCTTTCTCTTCCAGCCATTTTCTGACTTCTGCCAGAGATAAAGACATAGTCTCTTGTTGCCCCATGATTCAACCAATACCACTGCTGACCACCAGCCAAAGCCCTTGCTGATCGTCCTGTACTCCAGCACCTTTAACGGCGCAGCTATTGGGACATTTTCATCAGGCATGTTGAGCCTCCTCTTTCTTGTTATAACTCCTGCATCTCGGGCACTGTGATATCACGCTATGTCTTGAATCTACATACACATAAGTGCATATATTACACTGCCAGAAAAATCTATCTTCTGATGAAAAAAACTTTTTTACCTTTTTCCTTTCAAGGATCATCCAAAAGATTAAAACAAGGCTGACTGTTAAAGCAATGTACAGCGCGATCGCCAATGAAAACTCTATCTTTATCATGGTGCGCTAAAACTCAGCCTGACAATCCCCTCTTGCATAACATGCGTCTCTGAATCAAGCGGGACAAACTGCCATCTCCTGATGTATCTCCTTGCTACCTGATCGACCTCTGGCGACCCGCTTGATACTATGCACTCTGGCCTCTCCACAAATCCATACCTCGATATTCCAAATCTTAGATCTACCCTGTAATCAGACCTAAAACTTGAAGGGAAAATAGAAAGCCTTGATGGCCTTGGCTTGTATAAAATAAGCCTATCCTTTGCCTCTCCCCCGACCAATCTCCCCTTGAAGTCAATGACAGACCTTGTCTTTTTATCATGATAAGTAGTAAAAAATATGTCTCTGTCTTTGGAAAAAACTATCCTCTCTTTATCTGGTTGAATAAACTCAGATTTTTCCAGGAACTCCGGGGAAGTCAAGAGAAATCCTTTTGAAGGCACATGTCTCGAGGTCTCTGGCCTCTGTATAACAGAGACACTGTCTAATGCAAATTGCCTCTCTGGAACAATAGAGATCTTATCAAGTATAGAGCCTAGAAAGGATATGGGCGCGTGGTTATATACTATATTTCCAGACACAAGCACAGGAGATATGGCGAAGAGGCAAAGTATGTGCCATGAGGCGGATACGAGTACTGCGATATTAAGAATACGGTCTTTGAATATCTTCATCAGCTATCAGCTATCAGCTATCAGCTATCAGCTGCTGAAGGCTGAAAGCTGAAGGCTGAAAGCTAAATTATTTCACTTCCTGATTCGTCGCAATATTTATCTGGGTGATCCCAACATCCCTGCAAAAATCCCAGATAGCAACAACCTTGCCCAATGGAACATCCCTGTCTGCCTTTATTAAAAGAGGTTTGTTCTTATTGGGGGAACCTTTTAATTTATTCTTTAGCTCCACAAATGTTATAGGGGCCTCGTTCAAATAAAATCTGTTATCAGATGTAACAGTAATGACAAGCGTATTTTCCTGTATGACCTCGCTTGTTACTGCCTTTGGAAGATTTATCTTTATGCCTGGCTGGAAAATAAAATTTGAAGTTAAGAGAAAGAATATCAAAAGAAGAAAGATGCAATCAATCAATGGGGCTATGTCAAGGTGCCATTTTACCATTTTAACGCGGCGTTTGAATCTCATGTCATACCTCTATACTCTCTGTTCCAGTATATTAATAACCTCCGTGGCGCTTCTTTCCATTTCAAGGACAAAGCCTTCAACCCTGTTTACAAGATAATTATATGCCACAAGCGCAGGTATGGCAACTATCAGGCCAGCCACAGTAGTCAATAGCGCCTCCCATATGCCGCCAGCCAGATCTCCAGGACTGACAGGGTTAAACGAAGCGGATTTTTCCTGTATGATCTGGAATGCCTTTACCATGCCCGTAACAGTGCCCAAAAGACCTAACAGTGGAGAGATATGGGCTATGGTTGAAAGCAGGCTTAGGTGTTTTTCAAGCCTTGGCACCTCTTGATGGCCTGCATCTTCAATAGACTCTCTTATCTCCTGCCTGGACCTGTCATGTTTCATTATGCCTGCCTTGATTATACGAGCAATAGGGCCAGGCGTCTTTTCACAGATCTTTATTGCCTCTCCGATCCTGTTGCGCTTGATTGTGATCTCTATATTATTCATAAAATCTTTTGTGTCTATCCTTGCCCTGTAAAGACTATATAGCCTCTCGATCACTATAGCAAAGGCCAACATTGAGCAAAGTATTATAGGGTACATTACGGGTCCTGCCTTTTGGATCAGCTCAAACATCTTAAGTCCTCCCTTTTAATTTTTATTCCTCTTTATCCACTCTAATCTCTCTCTTGCGTATTCAGAATCAGCCGCATCTATGACTGATATCTTTTTATAGAGCCTTTCTGCCTCATCCCATTTGTTCTCTTTTTCAAATAACCTTGCGGCCTGAAGCTGCGAGTCTACTACTATGGCTATAGAATCAGGATACACATAGCCCACCTTCATATATTCCGCTACTGCGCTTTCATGATCCTCTAATTTCTCATAAAGATTTGCTATTTCATATTGTATCTTTGCATTAAAATCGCCCCGCCTGTTATCTATTGCCTTCTTATAATGTTCTATGGCGTCCTTAAACTGGCCTTCTTTTTTTAAGATATCGCCCAGATACTTTGAGGCCACGTTGGCGTAACCAAGTTCTTTCATGTTAGCTATGATCTTATTCAAGATCTCCTTTGCCTTTATAAGATTGCCCCTCTGTATTAATATCTCTGCTATTTTCAGCTCTACACTTGGAATTAATTCGCTATTCGGGTAGTTTTCTTTTAACCTTTCAAGCGCCCTGAGGCTCTTCTGGCCGTCATCTTCTTCATAGAAGAGCATTGCCAATCTATATTCTGCATCGTCAGCAAGCGCGCCCTGAGGGTATATCTTTACGATCTCGCGAAAATATTCCTCTGCCTTCTTGAAATCCTTTTCATTTGCAAAATGCTCTCCTGCCCAGAACCTCGCATCCTGCGATAGATCGTCAGTTGGATACAGGGCAATAAAGTCCAGGAATTGTTTGAGTGATTTTTTTGAATCCCCTAATTTATAATAACACCACCCGATCTCATGCATGGCCTGGCGCGAGGATTCTGAATCAGTCCCCGCAGAGGAAATATCTTTATAAATCTTGAGCGCGCCCTCGTAGTCCAGTGTGTTATAAAGCGACGAGGCCAGATGAAACATGGCCTCTTCTTCATACCTGCTATTTTCAAACTCGTCTAAAAAAGACCTTAATTCCCTGCCCGCAGATTCATAGTCAGTTTTTTTGAAATATGAAACAGCTAATCCAAAGACTGCGTCTTCTCTATTTTTAGAATCTGGATAATTTGTCAGTAGGCTCTGGAATGCCAGCGCAGCGCCTTCGTATCTCTCAAGCCTCAGCAGTATACGGGCGATCTGGTATTGCGCATAATCAACATAGCCAAAGACAGCATCAGGATTGACACTGGCCTCTTTTAAAACCATATCATATACATCCAGCGCGCCTTCAAGATTAGACATCTCTACGTAGGTGTCGCCTAATCTGCAATATGATGATACGCGATACAGATCACTGTCAGAATTCTTAATGACCTTCCTGAACTCCTCAATGGCCTCATCAAACATCTCTAATTTAAAATAGATCCAGGCCAGATTATAGCGCATGTCATCCAGGTATTCGCTGGAGGAAAACTTGCCTATGCCTTCTTTGAGAGCGAACAGCGCATCATCGTATAAACCCAGACGATACAGGACCTCTCCCTTTCCCAGATAGACATTGTTCAGCCATTTACTCTCAGGGAACTTTTCCAGGATCTCATTGAAATTATCCAGGGCATCATTGAATCTTTCCAGTTTTATCAGGATCTCAGCCTCTCTGTATAGCACGGAATCCATGATCTGGTTTTCTTTTTTTACTGCCTTTAGGGCCTTGAATTCTCTTATGGCATCTTCATGCTGATTCATTTTTATAAAACTGGAGGCCTTTCCATACATCGCGTAGACCGAAGTCTCTACCTCAGAAGACAGGCTCAGGGATTTTTCATATGACTCTAATGCCTTTTTATAGTCGTTCAGGTAATAAAGGTCTTCGCCTATGTAAAAATAAGCCCGCGCCAAAAGCTCTGGCTCAAGGTCCTGTGAAACAAATTTTGACAATTCTTTTTTAGACTCTTCGTATTGTTTCAGTTTATAATATATCTCGCCTATCTTTAACATGATATCATTTTTGAATTCAGTATCAGGGTATCCAGATAGATATTGCGAAAACTTATCAAGCGAGTCTTTGTATTTACCTTCCTCGTACAAAGACCACGCAATAGAATACCTTGCATAGGGCACAAATGTGGAAGATGGAAAATCATTCACTAATGCATTGTACAGCTCTTTTGCCTTTTCAAAATCCCTGGTCCTGAAATATACCTCGGCCTTCCAGTACATTGCCTCGTCTTTAAGATCAACTGCCTCTTCAGAATTTATTACAGTGTCTATGCAGCGCAGCGCGTCATTGAATCTATGAACATGCACTAATGACTCGCCTAAAAGGAGTTTGGCCTCTAATATGTCCGGGGCTTGTGGATTTTCAGATATGAACTTTTCAAGGGAATTTGCAGCTATTTCGTAGAAACCGTCCTGGAATGATTTTTTGGCAAGGGTAAAGTCATTATAAGCAGGCTCAGCGGCTATAGAGGTAGATAGTATTAATATGAGGCATATAGTATAGATAGGTCCCAGATATCTCATCCTGGATATAAATATATCACTGGTAAGCAATAGATGCAAGGGAAAATTTCCTATTCCCTTATTATCCCTTATCTCCCCCTATCCTCCCAGATGTTTTTTCAGGTATTCCCCTGTATACGACCCTTTGGCATTTACGATCTCCTCTGGCTTACCGCAGGCTACTACTCTGCCGCCGGTGTCGCCGCCGCCTGGGCCCAGGTCGATTATATAGTCTGCGGATTTTATTACGTCCAGGTTATGCTCTATGACCAGGACTGTATTCTTTGCCTCTACCAGCGCATGCAATACATTGAGGAGCTTTTCAATGTCAGCAAAGTGTAAACCTGTTGTGGGCTCATCAAGTATATAGAGTGTCCTTCCTGTCCCGACCTTGCTGAGTTCTGTGGCAAGCTTTACCCTCTGCGCCTCGCCGCCAGAGAGCGTTGTAGCAGACTGGCCCGCTTCGATATAGCCAAGGCCTACATCATTGAGTATCTTTAACTTCTGACGTATGCTGGGTATGTTTTTGAATAATTCTGATGCGTCTTCTACTGTCATCCCTAACACATCAGCAATGGACTTTCCTTTGTATAACACCTGCAAGGTCTCGTGATTATATCTTTTGCCATTACACACCTCACATCTTACATAGACATCAGGTAAGAAATGCATCTCTATCTTTTTTATGCCATCACCCTGGCACGCCTCACATCTCCCGCCCTTGACATTAAAACTAAAACGGCCTGGCCTGTACCCCCTCATCCTGGAATCCGGTAACCTTGCGTATATATCTCTTATGTGAGAAAAAACCCCTGTGTATGTAGCAGGATTGGAGCGCGGCGTCCTGCCAATAGGCGCCTGGTCAACTACTACGACCTTATCTATGTCTTGTATTCCCTTTATATCTTTGTGTTCTCCTGGTTTCTCTCTTGAGCCATATATGCGCTTTGCCAGCGCCCTGTAAAGAATATCGTCGACCAATGTGCTCTTGCCAGAACCAGAAACACCTGTAACGCATACAAAGAGGCCAAGAGGTATCTCTATATCTATATTTTTTAGATTGTGCTCCTTTGCGCCCTGAATAATAAGTTTCTTTTTTGTCTTTTGTCTTCTTGTCTTGGGAGCAGGTATCTTTAGCTGACCGCGCAGATACTTTCCCGTGAGAGAGTCTCTGGAGCTTATAATATTATCTAGTTTTCCCTGAGCTACAATATAACCACCGTGTTTTCCAGCGCCTGGGCCCAGATCTATGATATAGTCAGCATTTCTGATTGTTGCTTCATCATGTTCCACTACTATTAATGTATTACCTAAATCCCTTAAGGCCTTAAGGGTATCCAAAAGCTTTGAATTATCCTTCTGATGCAGGCCTATGCTGGGTTCATCCAGGATATAGACAACGCCCACAAGGCCTGCGCCTATCTGAGTCGCAAGCCTTATTCTCTGCGCTTCACCACCTGACAGCGTTGTGCTGCGCCTGTCAAGTGCAAGATAATCAAGCCCCACATTGCTCATAAAACTAAGCCGCTCACGGATCTCTTTTAAGATCTGATGGGCTATCTTTTCCTGCCTGGGCGTTAATTTCAATCCGGAGAAAAATTTCTTTGCATCTTTGATTGAAAGCCCGCTGACATCACTTATGGACATATCTTCTATCTTTATTGACAGGCTTTCCGGCCTCAGGCGTTTCCCCCTGCATTCTGGGCAGACTGACTCGCTTGTATATTTACTGATCTCTCTCCTCATGAATTCACTGTCTGTCTCTTTAAGCCGTCTCAAGAGATTCGGCACGACACCTTCAAAATAAAACCGATCATCAGAACCTGAGCCGTAGATTATAATATCGCTCACCTTTTTCGGGATCTTATTAAATGGCGTATCAATATCAAAGTCATACTCTATACCCATTTTTCTCAAACGCCTTCTATAATGAAGTATTATCCTCTTGCCCCCTACGCGCCATGGTTTTATTGCCTGTCTCAGAGGTTTTGTCTTATCAGGTATAACAAGATCTGCATCTATCTCTGTCTTTGTGCCAAGGCCGCTGCACATCTCGCATGCGCCATACGGACTATTGAAAGAGAAGATCCTGGGCTCTATCTCTTCATAGCTTATCCCGCACTTTGAACACGAGTAAAACGCGCTAAAAAGTTCTTCCTTGGTTCCATCTGATACAACCACAAGACCTTTGCTTGTCTTCAAGGCCGTCTCTACTGAATCTGCCAATCTATCTCTTATGTCTTTTTCAATAACAATTCTGTCTACAACAACCTCTATTGTGTGTTTTTTATTCTTGTCCAGTTTTATTTTGTCGTCGAGGGACAAAGTCCCGAGCTTGTCGAGGGACAAAGTCTTTCCATCCACCCTGACCCGGATAAACCCCTGTTTTTTGAGATCCTTGAACAGTTTGAGATATTCTCCTTTTCTGCTGCGCACAATAGGCGCCAGTATCAAAAGAATCTTTTTGTCTGGATATTCTAATATCCTGTCTATTATTTCATCCTGTGTCTGCTGGGTGATCTTCTGGCCGCATTTGTAGCAATAGGGCGTGCCGACTCTTGCAAAGAGAAGACGCAGGTAGTCATAGACCTCTGTTGTGGTGCCAACTGTTGAACGGGGATTGCCTCCAGCCCTTCTCTGCTCAATAGATATGGCTGGTGACATACCTTCTATGTGCTCTACATCTGGTTTCTCAAGCTGCTCTAAAAACTGGCGGGCATACGCAGAGAGGCTCTCTACGTACCTGCGCTGTCCTTCTGCGTAGATCGTGTCAAAGGCAAGCGAGGATTTACCTGAGCCGCTCAGGCCTGTGATTACGACAAGCTTATTGCGCGGGATCTCAAGATCGATATTCTTGAGATTGTGCTCTTTGGCTCCGATGATTCGAATAGATTTGTCATCCATGCTTTAAGAGGTCGCTGAAAAACTCCTAAAATGCCATCAGCGACCTCTGATTACTGAGATTATAAAAGATTGCAGAGATTTTTTTACAATAAACCATAAACAATAAACTATAAACCAACGTTTCTCTGTGGTTTCTTTTTTAGAGATTCCTTACAACAAGGTACACCCCGCCTTTTTGGTTTTTCGCCTAGACCATTCGACCAAAAGGGCGGGGCTGAATCGTTCTTATCTTCTCTTCTTTTTCTTTCTTCCGCCGCGCGCCATCTTTGCTCTGGAGATATCTCCTTTCTTATCGATGAAGTAAAGATACCCCTTGGTCTTCTTTATGCCGCATTTCAACACTTTCTCTGCCATTCTGTCTCACCCCCC
>JAHILY010000012.1 GCA_018896815.1 Candidatus Omnitrophota bacterium
AGCTGGATTTGAAACAAAAGCATTTGAATGCACCGGATTGGATCGTAGTGACTGCTACAGAGAGAAAGGTTAGGAAATCAAGAGTACCAAAAGCCTATGAGCCAGTATTAGATATATTTTATAGTTTTTTAGATGAATGCAATAGCAAAGTACTATATAAAGAAGAGACAGTTGCGGCAATGAAGGCATGGCTGAATGCAGTTGAAAAAAATAATATAAAAATTTCCATCAAAGATATAGAATTTTTAATAAAATTATCGCCGGGTTGGGCGGAAAAAAGGTGGGACACTGATCAGGTTTTAGGTTCGCTTTGCGATATATTAGAAAACGATAGCGCTCTTTTAACAATAGAATCAGTCCCTGATTTAAGAAAAATCAATACCACAAGGAAAGCACCATTAGGCAAACCTTATACAGTAAGGGCTCTTTGCGACAGAATATATGATATTTGTGATTCAATTTTTAGATCACCATATTACACTATAGTTTTATATAGCAAGGATATGTACACCGGGGGACTTGATAGCGATTCGGAGTATATATATGAGCACGTTGTTGATTATTATAAGCTTGAATCAACGCTCCCTACTAGCAAAGCCCCCTCTTTAATTTCCACACTTCGTGAGATATATAACTATCACTTGGCGTCTGGATTAGATGAGATATCTGCCTTAAGATCTACCGAAGAGTGGTTGGACGAGTTTTATTATAGGACAGTAAATAAAGCCTCGCCTGTATCTTATCGTGGCCTACACCCAACACAGGCTTTTTATTTGCTTCATTGGAAGGAACGATTAGAGAATAGATTATACATAGGCAAAGAGGGAGTTATTATTAAAACTGCATCAGAAGAAATCATTCCTGGTTTGCCACACGCACTTCTCGTACATAAAGATGTTCATTCTCCCCTTGATAAAACGACCCAACTTTCGATAGAAGTGCTTAGGGGGTATTTTAGATGGGAGGATCGCCCTGCCATTGATGTTTTAGATATGGGCTGTGGCACGGGAGTGCTTAGCCTATTAGCAGCACAACTAATGGATGCAGGATCTATTACAGCTGTTGACAATAATGAAAAAGCAATTGAACTTACAAGGTCTAATATAGAGAGGTTTGGACTTTCTGAAAGGATCGAACTTAAACAGGGAGATCTCTTTGAAAATTTAAGAGGCAGAAGGTTCGACTTGATTATTTTTAATCCACCAGGTTGGTGGTCCGGGCGATATCATACAACAGAGCGTTTCTTGAAAGAACTTCATGAACATCTAAAAGATGGCGGAGAAGCTAGAATTACCTGGCCTATAGAATTCTGGCGCTCTCCTTCGGAAGAAGAACCTGCTACTACAGAGGATGATCTGAAGAAGCTCGCCAAACAGTATGGTTTAGATGTCGAGACAATAGGGAGAGAAGGGCCTTATGGGGCATATAGAATCACAGTGAGCCAAGAAACCAATGTGCAAAGTCGCACATCTTCAGGCAATGGTATACGCAAAACAACTAATTCCAGTTTGTAGGCATTTCCCCTTTACTTACCCCCATTTAAGCCCTACCACACATAACACACCCTACCTTGACTCAATAAGCCCCTAGTAGTATCATATATACACTAACCACAAAGGCGTGGCATATGTTCTGTCCAAAGTGCAAAGCTGAATATAGAGAAAAATTTACCGCTTGTGCTGATTGCAACCTGCCATTAGTAGATAAACTTCCAGAACAGCCTCCCACAGAATATGTCAAATTTAAAGAGTTATTCTACACATTTAATCCCGCAGATGTCGCCTTCTTAAAATCTCTATTTGAGTCTCATGATATAACTTATTATATACAGGGTGAAAACTTTCTACAATTAAGACCATTGGCTCAACCTGCTGGTATTATGGTTGATGAGGAGCAATTTGAGGAGGCAAAAGAACTATTGAAGGAATTTAAGGAAAGATTTACGGGATTATCTTCAAGAGAAGGTGGGCAATGAGGAAAGATCTAGTATATTTATATAGTAAGAGGGGACGTCCTATTTGGGGACACCCTATAATAACAGGAGGCCCTCATGCCAAAAGGCGGCTGGGTAGTAAAGTTTAATGACGTTGAGGTAGAGCGGTGCTATGCCGTAAGCTTTGATTATGATGCGTGGGAGTATACAGTGAATAAGCAAGAGACAAAGAAATTCCCCACCACAGGGATTTCGACCATAAAGATAGAGATAGGCGAAGATTAAGCCGCAATTAGCGCCCATGCCCATGAAGCGTACATTCCTCAAACTATCTTTCCTGATCCTACTCATCGCCCCGCTCGCAATCGCCCCACTTGCTGCCCCAGCCCTTGCCCTCGACTACCACGACGCCCGAGTCGCTGACATCTCTGACCGCAGCTACGAACCCGCCATCATCGAACTCCTCGATAACGCCAAAGAATCTATCATTATCTCAATGTATGTCATAAGCACTGACCCAGCGCCTATAAAGCTCCTCTTGAACGACCTCAGTGAGGCATTAGGCCGCGGCGTCACCGTAGAGATATACCTGAACACCCGCTTCGAGACCACCGATCACCTTAAACTAACCGCGCCCCTAAAAGGCCTTGAGAAAAAAGGCGCCAGGATATACCTCGCCTCGCCCTATCACATGCTTCACGATAAGCTCATCATTGTCGACCAGCGCTACGTAGTAGAAGGGAGCACCAACTGGAGCGTCTCGGCATTAAAGGCCAACTACGAATCAGCCACCATCATCGACTCCCCGGATCTTGCCCAGGAAAAAACCATCCGCGTAAGAAACATCCTCCTTGTTGGCATGGAAGGGAAGGGAGGGGATGTTGAGAGAGTCGACCGGCCTAAAGCAAAAGCGCCATTACCCGATACCATAGAGATCCCCCTGGTATTACTGGAAGAGAAGAAGTATTTCCCTGCTATGCGGAAAACGGGCGCCAACCGCAGTATAAGCGCATACCTGCTTCTTATGAGAGAATCAGCCCGGATAGGCAAAAATCAGTTTTTTCTCGATTTAGAGGGCTTTGCTGTTGAGCTACGGATGCCTGAGGCCTGGTCAGACACTGCCAAGAGGAGGCAGGTCATCAAGACCCTTAAGAAATTAACTAATAAGTATGGGCTGATTACAGCCACATTCACACATGGTAAAGACGCCTATATTAAGCTCATTGAGCTCCCAGGAGATACATTTACCTCTTCTTCCAGCATCTTTGACCCGGAAATCCTCGCCAAGACATCCCCTACTCTAAAGACCGTTTTACTAATGGAGGCCTTGTTGAAACATGAAGGACACTCCAGAGAGGATTTTACAGAGAAAGAGCTATACCAACGTTTTTCCACTACCTCTAAGCAATTCAGGAAGGGCCTGAAAGAACTCCGCTCACTACCCTCACCTAATTAAATTTTCCAAAAACCTGAAAGAAATAACCGCCTCCGGTGTCTTGTATTATAGAAGACAGCTCTATTATTAAAACATTTTGCCCTTGACAAGTATACGCCATTGGCGTATACTTGTAGTATGAGGAAAAGACACCGTGGAGATCATCGAAACTCCTATTTTTACCAGAAGAATAGCTAAGATCCTTTCCGATGAAGAGTATAGTGAATTGCAGTGGGCCTTGATAATCAATCCCGAAGCAGGGGCGATTATTCCAGGAGCAGGTGGCATACGAAAGCTACGGTGGGCGCTTTCTGGGAGCGGAAAAAGAGGGGGATTGCGGATTATTTATTATCTGTATACGCGGGATGAAAAAATATATTTATTATTACCGTATAAAAAATCCGAACAAGAAGATTTGACAACTAAACAGATAAAAATCTTGCGTAAATATGTGAAGGAGGGAGTGCTATGAAAAATAAAGATTTTAAAGATCTATTAACGAGCATTGACCAGGCCCGCAAAATACATAATGGAAAGCTAATGCCTGGAAGGGTTTTTAGGTTTAATCCTGTGGCTGTAGCTAATATACGCAAAAGACTTCATGTGTCTCAGGCTGAATTTGCCTACATGATCGGGGTCAGCATAGATACGCTGCAGAACTGGGAACAAGGCCGTAGAAGGCCCGAAGGTCCTGCCCTGGCATTACTTAAAGTAGCAGAGTCCAATCCGGAAACTGTCATGAACGCCCTGCATGCTTGAAACATTAGCTTCTTGTACCGTTTTGGCACTCTAGTAGCTAAAAGAAATATAATTCCTTCCGAAACATAACTTCCTTAAAAAATCCAAAATAACT
>JAHILY010000013.1 GCA_018896815.1 Candidatus Omnitrophota bacterium
AGTTATGACGCCTGAGGGACGCCTCTATTATCTAGGAGGACTTGATATAACAGAAACCAATCCAGCTTTCGGTACTGCTGCCAACATGGTTCAATATGTAGATGTTGCAGGAGGCAGCCCTGATGTTTGGAATCAGGCAATGGTATTACCAGAAGATAGAGGCTGGGGAAGTCCTGCTTACTACAATGGGTATATGTACTATTTTGGAGGGACTACAAGCACTGATGTTGCTGATTCCAAAGATGATATATATTATATCCACGCAACTAATCCAGATCCACCAAAGACCTATACAGCAGTCTTAAAAGTGACGGATAATGATGGACTAGAAGGCGAGGCAAGTCAAGAGATTACAATAAATGCTCCTCTTGGCACTATACAGGGAAGGGTTTTAGATGATTCAACCAGTCGGCCAATCCATGAGGCCTTGATTACTATAGAGGATACAACTTATACTGATTACACTGACGCACAAGGCCATTATGAAATAACTAATCTTCTGTCTGGGTCGTATGATGTAACTGCATCAAAACAAGGTTATGACTCTGAAACTACCTATGATATAGAGTTAGGTGAAAACGAAACAGAGACTGTAGATTTTCGACTCTTACCCATTCAACCTTCATTTAATCTCACTATCAGAGCCAGAGGCGCTATGGCTGGCAATGAATTTGCAAAAATGGTAATACATCATTATGAAGATGATGGCGGAGAAGTGGAAAATTCTTTTGGACCTATTGAACTCAGTAGTACGTATGAAAATTATGATTTTTATATTGAGGACCTATCACAAGATGACACCATAGAGGTAGAATTTATAAATGATATGTGGATACCAATGCTCGGAGAGGATCGCAATCTCTATGTCGACTACATTGTTATTGATGGAATGGAGATCGAAGCCGAGGATCCGCAAAAGGTTCGTTATAAGGTAGGTTTTAAAGCTGTCTCTGGAGGGAATTATTTGCCAGTCATTGGCTATGATGGTGGAATGATTATGTTTTGGAATGGTAAATTGCAGTTCAATAATGAAGGCAGCTCTCCATCTCCTGAATACGGCCATATCTATGGTTGGGTCGCGCTTTCTGAGGAACGTCCTTTTGGATTTGCAATTGTTGAGCTATGGCCAGAAAATTCCCATAAGCCATTGGCAAGAAGGATTGTTTTTCGCAGGAAGAGAATATATGGTTTCATCGGTGTTAGTGCAGGGACGTATACCATCAAGGTCAGGCATAGGTACCATTATGCACAAGAACAAACAGTTTATCTATCTCCTTATGAAACAGTCAGAATCGACTTTCCTTAATACGTTCTCACCTTGCTAATTTCCTGATATTGTGATAATATTTATAATGTGAATATAGGCCGTCTATATATAGCTTTAATCTTTATATTATCTATCACCCTGAGTACTTAAAATGCCGATCAAAAAAACAATACTCTTAGGCGAAAGGTTGATCCAGAAGGGCCTGATTTCATACAAAGATTTGGATCTTGGCCTGAAGGAACACCAGAGGACAGGCCAGTTTTTAGGGACTACGCTGGTAAAACTTGGCTTTATCGAAGAAGATAAGTTGTATCCGGTTTTATCCGAGCAATTAAAGATACCTTATTTGAAAATAAAGGATCTTGCGATACCGCATGAAGTATTTGAGAAGGTTCCTGCCAAATATGCCTGCCATTACAAACTGATCCCGGTAAAATTTGAAAAAGATACTATCACTATTGCAGTTGCAGATCCTCTGGATGTAAGGACGCTGGACGACCTGAAACTGCTTTTAGGATGCGACGTAGCCGGGGTTTTAGCTACGGAATCAGATATAAACGAAGGCATTAAAAAATATTATGGCATAGGCGCAGAGACCATAGAGGAGATAGTGGATACGGGCGATAGGACTGAAGAGATCGCATTGGAAACGCGGAAGACAGAAAACATAGAAGATCTCGTAGAAGATGCCTCTATAATAAAATTTGTAAATCAAATCCTGGTTCAGGGAGTTAAGGATGGGGCTACGGATATTCATATCGAGCCTTACGAGGATGAATTAAAGGTAAGGTATAGGATAGATGGCGTATTGTATGATGTCTCTGTCCCTGCGAACATAAGATATTTTCAGGCTGCCATAGTTTCAAGGCTAAAGATCATGGCGCATCTGGATATTGCCGAACGCAGGCTTCCGCAGGATGGAAGGATCAGGATCAGGGTAGGGAATGATGAGCTGGATTTAAGGATCTCTATTCTTCCGACGCAGTTTGGTGAGAGCGTTGATATCAGGATCTTGAGCAGCGCCATGCTGTATAGCCTGAAAAATCTCGGGCTATTGTCTTCTGATTTAGATATTCTTGAAAAACTCATAAAGAAGCCTCACGGTATTATTTTCGTAACAGGGCCTACTGGCAGCGGTAAGACCACCACGCTTTACTCTTGCTTATCAAAGATAAACAAGAAGGATAAAAAGATTATAACAATAGAGGATCCTATCGAGTACCAGTTAAAAGGCGTAACGCAGATCCAGATCCACCCTCGCATAGGTTTGAGTTTTGCCGCAGGGCTGCGCTCTATGCTTCGTCATGATCCTGATATCATGATGGTGGGGGAGGTAAGAGACTTTGAGACCGCAGAGATCACTATTCGTGTTGCCCTGACAGGCCACCTTGTGTTCAGCACGCTGCATACAAATGATGCCGCAGGCGGCATTACGCGTCTTTTAGACATGGGCGTGGAGCCGTATCTTGCGGCCAGCTCTGTAGAGTGTTTTATTGCCCAGCGGCTTGTGAGGCTTATCTGTCCGCAGTGTAAGGTCAAAAAGAAACTGGATAAAAAACTTCTGGAAGGATTCAAGATAAAAGATGATGCGCGTAATGTAACTATTTATGAATCAAAGGGTTGCGAGGCGTGCAAGTTTAGTGGTTATAAAGGCCGTACAGGGCTTTATGAATTTTTGGTCATGAACGAAGATATATGCGAGCTAGCGCTCCAGAGGGCCTCGTCTGACCAGATAAAAAAGAAGGCCTTGGAGCTGGGCATGCATACCCTTCGCATGGATGGGTGGGAGAAGATAAAAAGAGGCCTTACGACCATAGATGAGGTTATGAGGGTTACTGAAGAAGATTGATATTTATACTATGGCACACTTTCTGTACAAAGCAAAAAAAGGGCCGAAAGAAATCGTAGAAGGGAGTGTCGAAGCGGATTCTGAGAATGCCGCCATAAAAAGATTGACGCAGGATGGCCTTTATCTTGTATGGATCGAAGAAAAAAAGGATTTCTCTAAGGAAAAAACCAAAGGGGTTTTGCTTTTTTCAAAGCGCATCAAGCCAAAAGACCTGGCAAATTTTACAAGGCAGCTTTCAGATCTTTTGGATTCAGGGCTGACTCTCTTTGACTCGCTGAATGTAATCGAGAAACAGATAGGCCACCCCCAGCTGAAAGAAGTCATAAGAAGTATAAGAGACAGCATCAAAGATGGAAACACGTTTTCAGAATCTTTGACGATATATCCGCATATATTTTCAAGTTTATATATAAGCCTTGTAAAGGCAGGCGAGGCAGGGAGTATGCTAAGCGAGGTCATGGTCAATATAGCGGATTTTTTAGAAAAGCAGGAGGATGTCAAATCAAAGGTCATTGCCGCGCTTCTCTATCCGATGCTGATGGTATTCGTCGGCATCGGGACAATATTTATCTTGATGGCATTTGTTATACCCAAATTGGCCAATATGTTTATTGAGATGGGGGAGGTATTGCCGCTTCCCACGAGAATCCTTATAGGGATCAGCGATTTTGCGAGTAGTTATTGGATTTTACTGGTTATCCTTGCCGGCGGAGTAGTATTTTTTATAAAAAAAGGAAGTTCAAATAAGGGCACGAAGAAAACCATAGACAGGTTTAAATTAAAGCTGCCTGTTGTCGGCGGGCTTATAAAGAATAGTGACCTGGCGAGGTTTTCGAGAACACTTTCAACCCTTTTGAAGAACGGCGTCCCGATCCTTTATTCCCTGAAGATAACGTCTGACATAATAGATAATGAAATAGTAAAAGAAGAGGTGCTGCGTGTTTATACTGATGTCAAGGCAGGTTCTTCATTAAAGGCCGCGATAAAAAAGAATACCTCTTTTCCGCAGTTTGTGGTGAACATGACAGCAATAGGAGAGGAAGGAGGGTTCCTGGACAAGATGCTCTTAAAGGTCGCAAAGGCCTACGAGGTCGAGATCGACAGGGCTGTCAAGGCAGTCTCAGCCCTTCTGGAACCGGTCCTGATTTTAGCAATGGGGCTGATCGTCGGTTTTATAGTGATTGCCATGCTGTTGCCAGTGTTCGAGATATCCATAACCGCACAATGAGCTGTAAGTTTTTTAAATTTTCTTAAAGCTTGAACATGGAGGCTTACATGTATAACAAAAAAGGTTTTACGCTGATTGAACTCATGCTCGTAGTGATTATTATCGGTGTCCTGGTTTCAATGGTGGTGCCCAGGCTTGTGGGCCGCTCAGAAGAGGCAAGGGTGTCTGCGGCCAAGGCAGATATACATGCGAATATCTCTGTTGCGCTTGATCTGTTTGAGCTGGATAACGGGAAATTTCCATCTGCATTATCTGAGTTGAGGACGAAGACTGGAAAAGGCCCGTATCTTAAAAGAGCGCCGCGGGATCCATGGGGGAATCCATATGTCTATGTTTCTCCAGGCGAACAGAATCCCGATTATGACCTTTATTCTTATGGCCCTGATGAGGCAGAAGGCGGCGGAGACGATGTTACGAACTGGGAAGATGAAAAATAAGGGTTTTTTACTGCTGGAGGTAATGGTCAGCGTTACTATCTTGTCCATAGGCCTGGTATTGATATTGAGTTCTTTTATCAGGTCAATCAAGGCAATAGAGCTTTCAGAGGATTATTTCAGGGCAGGGTTACTCTTTGAAGAGAAGATTTACGAAGTTCACAATACTGACGGAGAGATTTTCTCAGATGAAGGCGTATTTGAGGATTTTGGCAGTAGATTTTCGTGGAATCTGGCTGTAGAAAGCGTGGATGAGGATGAGCTTAAGAATCTTTACGATATTAGTTTAGAGATTTCATGGGATCATGGAAGCAAGAAATGCTCTATGCTCGTGCCAACCTATATATATCAAACGTCATGAGACGCAATGGTTTTACTTTTCTCGAGACTATAATCAGTATTACCATATTTACAGTAGTGATAGTCGCGGTTTATAGCGCTTTTAATATGGGGATAAAGACATGGCGCAGGAGCAAGGAGCAAGAATCTCTCCAGAAAACCAGGCTGGCATTTTTAAAGATGGAAAAGGATATAAAAAATACGTTCTTTTTTTCCGGGTTTAAATTCACAGGCGGTCCTGAAAAAATAGAGTTTCCGTTGACTGTCTCAGGCGGGCCTGACAATAAAGGCCAGGTCTATAAAATTACCTATGATGTGAACACAGATGAAGAGTCAGGGTTTAGCGGTCTTACAAGAATACAAAAGATCCATTCCGAGGACAATGAAGAAGTTCCTAAGGAGAGAGAGTTATTGTCTTCAATGAAATCAATAGGATTTGAGTATGCATATGAGTCAGAGGACAGTTTTACCTGGCAAAATAACTGGACATCAGAAAAACTTCCTTCAGGCGTGAGGATTTCCGTAGAAGCAGAAGACACTGAAGAGATCTACAGCAAGGTAATCTTTCTCCAACAGGGCAAACTCGGATCAGAATGATGATGTAGGGGCTTGATTTATCAAGTCCGCTTTGTATGCGATGATGAAAGAAAAAGGCAGTATTTTAATATTTACCTTATGGGTTTTGATAATCCTGACGATACTCAGTGTGATACTTTCTCACCGTGTCTCGACTGATGTAAAGCTGGCCAAGTACGAGTCTGACAGCATAAAGGCCACATATCTTGCCCGGGCAGGGGTGATGAAGATGATAGCAGAGCTTGCCAGTGACAATAATGATTATGATAGCCTGAATGAGGAATGGAGCGAACCTGATAAATCATTTGAATTTGGCAAAGGAAAGGTATTTTATGGCGCTTATGATGAAAGCAGCAGGTTGAACCTGAATGCTGATGTAGAAGGAGAAAAAGGAGAGGAATATAAAAACCGCCTTGATCTCTTAGGAGTAAATCTTCCTGCTGAAGCAGTGTTGGAGTATAGAAAAGGAAAAGAGTTTGAATTTATGGAGGAATTATTTTTAATAGATGAGGTAACATCCGATATTTACTTGGCACTAAAAGATTTTGTGACGATTCATAGAGGGACCGAATCCAAGGTAAACATAAATACTGCGAGCGAAAAAGTATTAAAGGCGATTTTAGGAGAGGATAGTTTGGTTCAGGTTGTATTGGGCATTAGGGATGGGGTTGGCCTTGATGATATAGAAGGAACCGAAGACGATGGCGCATTTACAAGTATTGGATCTATTAGCAGTTATGATGGAGACGAAACTAAGATAGACTCTTCTTTGTTTACTGTAGACTCGGGTTTTTTCCGCATCTGGGCCAAGGCATCTTTTTCCGAGGATGAAGAAATAGTCAAAAGCATAGAAGCAGTAGTGAGTAAGCAAGGCGAGATTTTGCATTGGAAGGAATATTGAGATAGAAAATGAATAATATTATAGTCATCCCAAGACATTCAGTCATAGTGAGGTTTATAGATATCCCGTCCATGGATGAGGCTGAGATCAAGAGGATGGTGGAATTTCAGGCTATAAAGGAGATCCCGTATCCAAAAGAGGAGATGATTTTTGGCTGCAGGAATCTTGGCTCCTATAGAGATGGTTTTTCATCGCTCATGCTTGTTGTTGCCAGGAGAGAGATGATCGAAAGAATGATGCGTGAGAATGATCTTAAAGGGCTTAAGGTAGAAGGCATAAGATTACATAGCGAGCTATTGTATCTATTTTTATTAAAGAAACAGGTATTGAAACAGGACAAGGCGAATCTTATTATACATATCGGCAGGGATGAATCAGAGATCATGATAGCAGATAAGACGAGGCCGGTTTTTTCCAGAGGTTTTAAAAATAGCGACAGATTTTTTGAGGAGATAGACAGGTCAATTCATGTTTACAAAAGAGATAAACTCAACCCCGAGATAGAGAATATCGTCATAGCCCATCCTTCCGACGTAGATATTAAAACTATAAGACCGCATACAAAAGAACACTTCAGTATCCCCGTGGATTTTCATGAATACGCCGACGATTTAACCGATGCCGGCCTTTCTGCGGAGATCGACCTGTTGCCCCGGGAATTTACTGATAAGAATACAAAGCAGCAGAAAAGACAGGGGCTTATCATAACATATTCTCTCATAGGATTTATTATAATCTTATTCTTTGCCTCAGTTTTCTTTAAGATTCATGAGAAAAATAAACTTTTAGGCATGCTTTCTGCAAGGGTAGAGGAGATACAATCCAGGACAGGGGACCTGGATGAGTTACTTAAGAAGATAACGATTGCCAAAAAACATAGAGATGAAGGCAGCTTTATTATTGACATCCTGAAAGAGTCTCGTAATCTGATACCGGCTGATATCTCTCTAACAGGCATGAGTTACGATGGTAAAAAAGCCATTACCTACAAAGGTATTTCAAAAGACACATCCAATGTTTTCAGCTTTGTGAAAAAGCTCGAAAAATCAGAACTTTTCAATAGCGTTGAGATTAAACACACTACTAAAAAGAGGGTAAAGGGTAAGGAGATCACTGATTTTAATATCCAGTGCAGGTTAGGGAGATTATGATTAAATTAAGCTTTTCAAAACGTGAAAAATATATCCTCATTGCGACATTTGCTATTATTATCTCAGCATTGGCGTACAATTTTATATTGGAACATACGTTTAAAAAATGGAGCAGCCTGAATAATGAAATCGTAATAAAGAAAACCGCAATAAGAAATGGCCTGAGATTATTAGAGACCAGGAATACTATTATCAGTGAATACAGTGATTATGCGGTGGACCCTGCAGGCGTATCCAAGATATTGCGATATATAGAAAAAAAGGCATTGTCTTCTGAAATAAAAACAGCTAATATAAGGCCGAGGCCAGTGGTTCAGGAGGAGCTTTATAAGAAATATGTTATTGAACTGCAGATAGAGGGCGAGTTTTCAGATATTAATAAATTTGTGTCCATGCTCTTCAAGCCGCCTATATTTATTAGCCTGGAAAAGTTTGACCTCAGGGCAAGTGAGACCAAATCTACTCGTCTAAAAGGCACGCTTATCTTATACACATTGGCAATATGAGATTATTTTTTAAATGGAGGATAAATGCGTAAATTAAGTTTTAAGTTAATCTTGTCTGTATTGTTTCTATTGAGCCTGGCGGGTTT
The DNA here is from genome assembly GCA_018896815.1 of Candidatus Omnitrophota bacterium. Lineage (GTDB taxonomy): Bacteria > Omnitrophota > Gorgyraeia > Gorgyraeales > Gorgyraeaceae > JAHILY01. The sequence goes on from JAHILY010000013.1 coordinate 8,338, forward strand.
CTCAGAGGCTGCCATGCTTTCGGTTTTTCCTTCGGATCAGAATATAGAGCCTGGGGAGGAAACCACAGTGGAGATTAAGGCAGGAGATGCTTTAGGCCTTAGGGGATTCGAATTAAATCTGATTTATGATCCAGATATTTTAGAACTTAAGACAGCATCTTTATCAATAGGGATAAGCGTTCCGCCTGTTGCGCCGATGGGTCCATCATATGCTTCAGCCAATGGAAAGCGAAGCGTAAAGATTGGGGCATATAGTTTCACGGCTGATATCTTTTCCGATAAGAAAATCCATTCTTTGGTGACCATTAAGTTTATAGGAAGGCGTGGAGGGAGAAGTGATCTAATCCTTTCCGATGCAGCATTTATGGATTCCGGAGCAAACGAAATACCTGTAACGTATGAAAATGGTTCTATTGCTGTTACAGGGGCAGGAGAGAATCACGCGCCTACAGCTGAGATCTCAGCAAGTCCTCATGAAGGTGAAACACCGCTTACAGTAAACTTTGATGGGTCTGGGAGTGAAGATCCAGATGGAGACACTATTAGTTATAGCTGGCATTTTGGAGATGGCGAAAGTTCGAACCAAATGAGCCCAGAGTATACGTATGAGGACACAGGAGAATATAAGGTAACACTTACAGTCTCAGATGGCGAGCTTACAGATTATGCAAGTAAAACAATAGTAGTAACTGAGCCAGATGAGGTTACTTCACCTCCGCCCGATGAAGATACACCACCCGATGAAGATACACCACCTGATGAGGATGCGCCGCCTGATAAAGATACACCGCCCGAGCCTGAAGAGGATGACTTAGATGATGAAGGCGCTAATCTGGTCCCTCCTGTCATAGTTGGCGGTGGTTTCTTAGAGGAGACCGAAGAAGCTTTAGGGGATGTTCCATATGAAGATACTCCATCCGAGGATATCCCTACAGTGACCGATGTCTCAGTCGATAGTCTGCCTCTCTCTGAACCTGTAGATATAGATCAGCTGTTTGATTTAGAGGAGATAGAGGATGAGTCAGTTGAAGAGGATGAGATCCTATCCCCTACTGCTGACTTAAAAGGAGAACATAGCGACACGGTGGTTAATATTACTGCGACAGATGCTTTAGACCGTTCCTCACGTTGGCATGAAGAGAACGACTCTATTTACACCAATTGGGGTAGACAATGGGTAGAGTATAAGGTCGATCTCACTAAAGGAAAATTCTACCGAGCAACGCTGACAGCAAAAAATAGGGGCAAGGCCCCGGCCAGTTACCATTTTCGCATTGCTGTATATGTAGATGAAAAACCAAGGGGCAGTTTTTATGTTCCTGCCCAGGCAGATCAATACAATACAGGGGATTTTAGCCTTGGTTTTGTTTCAGGAACACACACAGTCCGTTTCCTCTGGGAGAACGATTATTACATCCCAGGCATATTTGATGCTAACATAGAGATAAAGTCGGTAGGATTCAGGAGTAAGTAATGAGGTTGCTGAAAAACTCCTCAAAATGTATCAGCAACCTCAGAGAGCACTGCCTATTTTTGGACTTTTTCAGCGCTCTCGCAGATTTTTCTTGACCCGCCAAAAGCGGCAAAGTCTCGCTGAAGGCGGACGAGGTCTGCGAAAAATCTCTTTGAGTCATCGAGCCGAAGGCGAGATTTTTCTTGTCTTATGGAATTTTTCTATGTCATAATAAATAATATAAATACTTTATAAATATTTTTAACATAGGAGGAAAGTATGCTTAGAAAGCTCTTTATAGTAGTGATATTTATTGTAGGATTAGCGTTTATATTTAATGAGGCATGGGCTGATGTTCCCAGGGATCCG
>JAHILY010000107.1 GCA_018896815.1 Candidatus Omnitrophota bacterium
GGCATTAAAGGCAAAGGCATCCCTGATAGGGCCAAAGGTGACAATATGCAGGATTATTAAAGTTATAGAAATTATTCGTTTTGCCATTTTATTTATCTTTTAAAATAAGTTACAGGTTCCTGCTTAAATCTAACTATGCTTCCGCTTTATGCCGGTAAACGTCTCTTCTTTTCCCTTCTTTTCCTTTATTTTATTTCCACTAACGCTTTTACTGAACCTCCATCGTATATTCTTATAGGACTTGCATTAGGAGCATCTATATCTACTAATGGCAATCCACAAGTAGTATCACCTTTTCTAATTCGTAATTTATGTCCATCCAAAATTTCTGCACCGATACTTACAACTTGGGAACCATTATACACTCTAAGTCCTATATCTTCGTAGAATGTAATACTTAGAGTATGAGTTCCACTTTGATTATACTCTTTACAAAAATGAATATTATTAGCCTCCTCCGTAGAAGCAGGAACTGAATATACTTGCCAAAAATCCCTATCCTGAACTAATAATTGAATAGCATTCCCACTTGACCAACCTCCTCTATCTACTATTTCTTGTATTATAGTTTTTATATCAGGGGAGATATTAGATTGACCAAAATACCTTGTAGTATCCCAAGTGACATAAGCAGTTGTTCTGGGTTTAGCTGTATAATTGGCATGAGCAGTCATTCTGGCTGAATCATCTTCATCACAGCCATAAATTCTTAACTCTGGAGTAGAGCTACCAGTTAAACCATATGACTCAATTGTTAGTGTAGCAGACGATATTGTAGCTCCTTGAGGAACTGCTACACCATCAAACCTAAAAAATTGTACAAACCCAAGACCATTTCCATATAAATATATACTACCAGCATTATGATAATTCCAACCCGTATAAAAATTGCATGAACCACTATTCCACACCAAATGTCCATCATCTAAATCATTGTCTATATTAACAGATACACTACCTCCGTATACATTTGCTGTTACAACAAAAAATATACTTATAAGAAATAATATTTTTTTTATCATAAAAAATCCTAAAGATCCGTTCTAAACCATATTCTTCCACTTTCCGGTGAAGGCGGATCTGATGTCCTTGTCTCTATCTTATCAGCAGTCTCTGCCCTAATAGCATATCCTGCACTTGCTATTTGTTGCCGCGGAGTCATTACTTCTGCGCCAACTTTAATCTCTAAGTAGTACTCTCTATCAAATGCTAAATCAAGATTCGTAACTGAACCAAGAAGAACATTGAATACACCTTTCTGAATAACAAGTCCCTGGTGGATCTCCCCCCAAAGTAAGTTGCCAGCACTCTCTGCATCATAGATTCTAAAAGTAACACTGTATGAACCTTCTAATGGCATGCCTGATTTATCTGTGAGTCTGCCTTGGTAGTTGGTGAGACGAGGTGTAGCTGCGTAGCTCAGAAGACAGAAGTCAGAAGACAGATAACAGAAAAAAATAAATATCAAAATCGTTCGTAAATAAATTATTCTTCTCATTAGATAACCTCCTTAGGGTTTTTCATAAGACTCCCATTTCTCCATCAAAGAGTACAGCATGGCATTTACTTCGTCATATTGTTTATCTAATTTTTCATATTGATCTTTAGTCATATAACTACAATCTAGAGAGAATTCTAACCACCCCCTTGTTTCTTCACTCGAACCAAAAGCGTCGTTAAGATGTCGGATAAATATTTGTTCATATTTTCGTTTAGCAAAACCTTCTCTTATGTTTATAGTAACAGAGCGAGAAGACCTCCTTATTTGATCGGTTAATGAATAGGTCTCTTCCTTGGGAAATTTTTTAGTTACTTCGAATATCTCCATAGCTAACTTGTAAGATAACTTATATACCTTTAAATCTTTTACACTTTTAATTGAAGTCATCTGTTTTCTGTCTTCTGTCATCTGTCTTCTGCTCTCTGGTACCCAAAATTCTGTGTCGGAAAACTCTTGTCATCGCTACCATACTGAGTTATTGAGCGCAATAATGACCTATTAGTATCTTCACTATAATCATATCCTAACTCATATCGCCAGACTAATACTCCTTCTACTTTCACAAGGATCTCTTTGAGGCGTTTGGTAGTGGCAACCTTAGTACCGCTTATATAGCTCGAAGGAATATCATCTCTTGATTCAAGAATGAATTCTACACTGTTTTGAGGGGAGACGCCTATTTCATTTCCTGTATAATCTACGCGGCTTGGATAGCATTTACCCTGGTCCTTAGTATATTGATAGTCCATATAATTTCCATTGGGGTCAACTACTTCTGTCAGATACCAACTGAATGTGCCTTGTTCCGAAGTCTCTTTAGAATCAGTATCTTGTCCAAACCTTAATATTGCGCCATCTTTAGTGACAACGCGCCATGAATCATCTTCTTCTTTAAAGAATTTAATGAAACTAGACTCTATCTTTGATTGATAGAGATTATCTACTAGATGCACTAGTTCTGTTGTGCCGTTGTCAGTTATAAAATAAAATGTATCATTATCAGTATATGTAGGTGGGCCTAATCTTGTTGAACGTACAATATAGCCTGTATTAAGACTAAATCCCGTCCCCACCCAAGAATTTGGATTGGATGAACGATACACAAGTGCTAAATTGGCCTGTAGGCCTTTACGTCCTGGAGCAACAGTTATAGGTATAGAATGACTAAATGCGCCTGTTAATACATCTGGTAAAGGTATCTTAACACTCGCACCAATAGGCATAACTTGTTGTGAAGTACTTTTCATGGCAGCATAAGTTGAAAAGTGCATCAATGAAAATGTCAAAGTATATCCATCTACACCCACAGTGGTAGTCCTGCCTGTTGAAACGATTTCATCATTTATACTGTCATATAAACCCAATTCTACAGTTGTGCCAGGAACCTCTGCTTGATCCAGTGTATAAATAAGTGAAACAGGTTTATTGAATACCAAACCAAATGGTCTACAATCTACTGCACTCAGTAAAGCCTTATCTAAAGGAGTTGCTGGTGTAAGAGTTTCAGGGTCTATTGGAGTTAATCCTATAGCTGTTGGTTCATTTAAGGCACCTTGTGGAATGATTACCTTTACTTTTCCGTCAAATGATGTAACCTCTCCTCCTTCTGGCCCTATAAAGTCACTTGGATAAAAATATACCGTCTTATCTTTAAGCATATAGATATAATAAGCCCTGGCAGGGTCAAAGGTTATGAAGTCATCGCTTCCTGAGAGGTTTAAGAAATCCTCTTGAGTTTTTGTGACATTATTAAATCTTGAAACCTGGTTATAGTCTATTCCAAATGTCAAGGCGGAGAGGGCCTCGGTTATCTCTTGCGGATATTGATAAGGCCAGCCGATTATGTTCCATCCTTTTTTGAGATCAAATGTGGTATTTTCCGCTACAGGGGTTCCTGTAACTTGTAAGATGAGATCAGATTTTAGATCGACCCAATATCCTGCTCCAGCACCGATTTCGCTAAGGTCGCTGTATTCTTCAAGGCCAGGCCTATAATGTTTCCAGGGATCATCAACATCAGAAGGCCTGTATTCCCAGACGTCTTTTACTTTATCTATAATTGGGGATAGAATGCTTTGGATATTGGGATCTTGGGGGGTAAGAGGTAAAGCGATGAGATTCTCGCCGGATTTAAGCGGGATATCGTAACTCTCTTCAGCGCAAACCGGACTGGGTGCTAAATAAGCGCTTAATAAGATAAGGGTTAACGCTAATAATGCTTGGCCTACTCTTTTATTCATGACCTTCTTTTTCATCTTCTTCATTGTAAGAAGTGTAAAGTTAATCCGAACACTCTACGTGCCATAAGCGGGCTACCTTCATAATATCGACGATGTCAATATCTCCATCATTATCCATGTCATATAGAGGAACGTATTTACCATCGCCTTCGTGGGTATTCCATTTAACTACTACAAGCATGATATCTACAATGTCAATCCGTCCAGTGCCATTGAGATCAACTAAGATATTCTTGCTTCTGGTATTATCTTCGCCAATACGTGCCTCAACCTGCCTGCAACCAATCTCTCCTGTTATTTCCCAACTGACTGGCTCTGTAGTAGCAGTCTCCCCAGGGCCAAGTTCTGAAACCTGAGTGCTCCCTATATCTACTTCATCTACACGCCAATTTACCGTAAAAGTGTCTACGAATCCTCCTCCACTATTGGTAACATCTGCAAACATCTCTATTGTATCCAATCGCCGAGGGGTAGAATTTGAAAAAGAGATACTCGTTATACCTAAATCTGTAGTAGCTGGAATTCCCAGATCGAGCTGAATCGCCTCTCCTGATTTCCAGATAGCCTGTCTTTGCTGTTTAACTCCATTTACGTAAAAAGTTATGGGATCTTCATCAATAGCTCCTTCATCGACTTCGGTGGTATTGGGATCATCACCCATGCACGTTAGAAAACCGTATCTACCAGCCGTTTCAACAGTATATCTTCCACAAATAATGCCATCGGGATCTTGAGCAGTAATTATATCACCAGCATGAAAGTCACCAGTCCTCTCTTCAAAGCCAAAGAAATCACAGGGCAAGGGAGGCGGTAAATTGGCCGCTTCTAAGCTTAGGGTAGGTAGAAAAAAGATGAAGAAAAACAAAATAATAAAGTGGAGCTTTCGGGCTGTACCCATAAAATGGTTCCTCTTTTACTCTCGCTACATGAAACTAACTGGGCAAACCAGATAAGATGTAATAAAAAAACAGGACAAAAATAAAAAACCCCCTTTTTATTCTTAGGAGGTCTTGTGGCTGGTTATGTATATGCGATAGCAGGAATCATAGATATTAACCCCTTTTAATCTTTATTATATTGCTATCAAGCCATTGTGTCAATAAATGAGTACATAACCCAAGCACTAATTTGGAAGACTTAACGTTAATCTTGCAAATTAGTGCTGGGTAAGTTCGGACACATAAGTTACATCTGCAAGGCAGGGATCAGCGCCTGCGCTATCTTGAAATATATAATCAGTCCAATGACATCTACAATACTCGTAGTTATAGGCCCTGCAAGCGATGCTGGATCAAGCCCGAATTTCTTGGAAACAAGCGGAAGGAAAATTCCTGTGGCGATTGCGAGCAACACTATCGAGGTCATTGTCGCGCCTACTACGACTGCGACAACAGTTGACTCCTGTAAAAGTACTGCCCTGCCAAACGCAACAATACCGACAATGGCGCCCATAAGCAATGCTGCTATTAGTTCTACCTTGACCACTCTCCATGTATTTTTAAGGGTCACGTCCCCTGTTGCAAGACCTCTAATAATAGTAATGGATGTCTGGTTCCCGGCATTACCGCCTGTATCAAGAAGCATTGGGATAAAAAATGTCAGCGCAACCACAGTACCAAGTGCATGTTCGAATGTCTTAAGCACAGTGCCTGTTAAAAAGTCAAATATCAAAAGAAACACCAGCCAGCCAGCCCGTCTCTTTACAAGGCCGAAACTTCCGGTATGCGCGTAGCGTATCTCTTTTCCTTCAGCAGGAGACATTTTTCCTATTTCATACATCTCTTTTGTTGTCTCTTTATGCACTAATTCAACAACGTCATCTATTGTAATAATACCGACAAGCCTGTCTTCTGAATCCACAACAGGCATGTTCAGTAGATCATACTTTTCAAAGTTCTTTGCAACCTCTGCGCTGTCTGCGCCTGCGCTGACTTTAATCCAGTCAACAGGCGTCATTATGTCTTTTATAAGCTGGTCAGGCGATGCTATGATCAGCATTTGCAGCGTGACTTCACCAAGTAGCTTGTGGCCTTCATCTGTAACATATATAGAATTTATATCCTTTATCTGTCCTGGCCTGTAATTTTCCTGAAGTGTCAGGAGCGCCTTTTTTGCTGTCATGGGCGGATGGAGTTCAATAAGTTCTGTCGTCATTAAACTGCCCGCAGTATTCTCGCGATACTTCAGTAGCCTGTGCAGATCCTCCACCTCTTCTTTTTTCATGAGGTTGGTCATCTTTTTAAAAACAGCTGGTCTGAGGTCTTTAAAAAGGTCTACCCTTTCATCAGATGCCATTTCATTTAAGATATCTGAAACCTCTTCGCTCTTCAAATTATTAAGAAGATGTTTTTGGTCTTCAAAAGGCAGGCCTTCAAACACCTCTATTGCCTTTTTCGGGCCGAGGAGTTTAAACACCAGCACCTTCTCCTTTTCCTCCAGCTGCCTGATGCCCTCAGCAAGGTCCATAGACGGTATCGTCTTTATAATCTCCTTGAGCTGCCCAAAATTCCTGTGCTGCAACCGATCCTTTATCTCAGGAAGAAATAACGCAAATATATCGACTTTTTTCGTGTGGTTATTTTTCATGTTACTCCGCTTTACAAACCCGCATTGGATTTTTGTACAATGCGGGTTTGGATCTGGTTTTAACGCAAAGAAACTTACTGCGCCGATAGAGGGAAACTATCTTTCCCCCTATAACCCCCTTTTACGGTTGAAGTGGAGCTGGCGAAAGGAGTCGAACCTTCAACCTATGGTTTACAAAACCATTGCTCTGCCATTGAGCTACGCCAGCGAAATACTTTAATGATTCATCCTCGAAGCATAAACAAAATAATCAAAATATTTTCTCCATAATATCTCCGAAGAAGAAAATTGATTTGTTCCGTAAAAATAATCTACGATTGCCTCTCTGAGACGAGTGAGTTCCTTATAATGAGAGGAGATTGTAAGATTATCCAACGTTAGAGACAGTAGTTCAAGTATGCGATTAGTTGCCTTTTGGCAATATTCTGCATTGCCCTTGTTTTTCCAATTGAGCGCCCGGCTAACCTCGCTTCCAATATTAGCCATCTGTTCAGCAAAAGATAACTGCTTCCATTGTCCCGCAGCGAGTTTTTTATGCTCGAGGTTCATTTTTTAACCCACTTATTAATAACTTCGAGAATCTTTTTACGAGTCGATTCATCATCAATCCCCCGGCTCAGGTTTTGTTGAGATGGGCGCATATTAATCATAGAATCAAATTCAACAAAATCATCTCCTTGCAGATCAGGATAGAAATTAACTCCCCAAAGACTTTTTTGCTGCGACCCGTTTTCAAGAAACAAGGCCTCTAAATCCGAGTGCAATTCAGCATCAACCGCAACTAATTCTCGATCCACGTCCACAACAGCCTTTATTAAATTCCCAAATGTCTTGGTTGCCATGATCTTCAAATCCTTAACTGTAGTAATTTTTTTCAATATTTCCATAGATTCTCAATTGCTAATGGTAAGCAAGGCCGCCAAAGGCTGCCGCGTCGAACCATGGAGCGGGTGAACGGGATCGAACCGTCATAGCTAGCTTGGAAGGCTAGTGCTCTACCATTGAGCTACACCCGCCTGTCTTCGCCAAGCACTTAACGTGCCTGGCTACGCCGGGCCTTGCCCGACAAAATCCGGAGAAACTGAAAAAATCAGGCGAAGTTGAGCATAAGTCAGGCGAAGCTGAATACGGTAAGTATTCAGCGAAGACTGACGTTAAGTGCTTGGCGAAGCCTGATGGTGGGCAGAGGAGGATTCGGCGCTTCGCCCTTCGGGCGAAGTCGGCCATTCGCTTTGCTGCCGCTGCGCCTATTCGGCGCAGCTTGTCCTCGCTTCGCTCGGCGCAAAGCTCCATTCGAATCCTTACACACGCCCACTTACTTAAGCTATCATGGTGGGCAGAGGAGGATTCGAACCTCCGTAGGCGCGAGCCATCAGATTTACAGTCTGACCCCTTTGGCCACTCGGGTATCTGCCCAAATTTACGAAGTAAATTTGGATCCTGAAACAGCGTTAAATAATCCGACGAACCCTTCGACAAACTCAGGATTCTTAGTCCCGAGCGAAGTCGAGGGACGAATAGGAAGATTATAGCTGCTGAAGGACCTAAATAATTTTATGAAAGACCTAAAACTGCCTTGCAACTTCTCTAATCGCCTTGGGTATTTTCTCTAATATATCGCCTGCAATAAGGCTGATCTCGCCTTTTTCTTTCGCAGCTAAGTCGCCTGCCATGCCATGTACATACACGCCTAACCTTGCTGCCTCAAAGGCCTTTAAGCCCTGCGCTAAGAAACCTCCGATAATACCTGCCAGGACATCCCCGCTTCCAGCTGTTGCCATACCAGGGTTGCCGGTCTTATTGACATACGAACGCCTCTTATCAGCGACTATTGTACCATGACCCTTTAAAACTACCACAGCATTATAATAATTTGCAAATTTTTTTGCAACAATTAATCTATTATTTTTTACATAATTACTGGTTTTTTTGACGAGCCTTGTCATCTCGCCAGGATGCGGGGTCAATATGCAATCGCATTTTACTTTTTTCAATATAGAGACCTGCCCTGCGATTGCATTTAAGCCATCTGCATCAATCACCATCGGTTTTTTAATGCCCGCTATTAGCTGCCTTATTAATTTTACAGTGTCTTTATTGCGAGAAAGGCCAGGCCCTATTATTACAACATCTGAGGCATTTGCCTTTTCAAGAATCTTTTGTTTGCCTTTTATTGACAGCGTCGCATCTCTTGTCTCAGGCAGGGCCAGCGTCATCACCTCAGTCAGCTTCCGCCCCATCATAAGACTCAGCGACTCCGGCACCCCCAGTGTCGCAAGCCCAGCGCCCGAGCGCAAGACCGCGTTCGCGCACAGCCCTGCCGCGCCAGTCATGCCCCGAGACCCAGCCAGCACAAACACATGCCCATACTCGCCTTTATGACTATCTTTCATCCTCTTTTTTAAAATGTTTTTCATCTCACCTGTCGCTGCTAAGCTTTACACAGTCTGATTGCAAGAGTGTCCGCCTTCGCCAAGCAACTCCTGCTTCGCTGTGCTACTTTCGTGCACAGCTTCGCAGGACAAGTTTCGTGCTTGGCTTCGGCGGACTTATCCGGCGAAGTTGAGCACAAGTCAGGCGAAGCTGAATACGGTAAGTATTCAGCGAAGACTGACGATAAGTGCTCAACGAAGACGGATGTAAAGTTATTTGTTGGTCCACAATATCGCCTGGCTCACAGCATAATTGCCCGTGTGCGACATACTGACCAGGATGCTGCCTATGTTCTTTTTCTCTGCATACTCCTTGACCTCGCCGTGCAATACCACTTCAGGCTTACCCTTTGCATCATTGAGCACTTCGATATTTTTAAGCCGCGCGCCTATCCTTGTGTCCCCAAACGCCTTCAGCACTGACTCCTTGCACGCAAACCTCGCAGCTAAATTCTCATGCGAAAATTTCTTGGTGTTTACATAGTCCAGTTCCCTGTCAGTAAAGACCCTTTTCAGGAAACGCTCGCCCCATGCATCTAGCGCGTGCTTTACCCTCTCTACCTCTATAATATCCACACCTATGCCTACTATCATCGCGCCAGCTCCTTCATGTCTCTCGCGGCTTTATACAAACCTGCGAATACAGCCCTTGACATTATTGAATGCCCTATGTTTAATTCATGCACGCCAGGAATCCGCGCAATCCTCTTCGTATTGTCATAATTAAGCCCATGCCCCGCATTCACAACCAGCCCTAACGAGAGAGCAAAATCAACTGCCCTTTTTATTTTTTTATACTCGCTCTCCACAGAGCTACGCGTCTTTGCCAGGCTATAGCCGCCAGTGTGTATCTCTATAATCCCTACATCAATATCTTTTGTCGCCTGTATCTCCCGCAGATCTGGATCTATAAAAAGACTTACCTCGATGCCCTTATCTAGCAATAACCCACTAGCTTTCGCAATCCTCCTTTTATTTTTAAATACACTCAGCCCTCCCTCAGTCGTAAGCTCCTGTCTTCTCTCAGGAACAAGCGTTGCCTGGTCAGGCCCAATACGCCTTGCCACCTTTACTATCCCCGGATTTATCGACATCTCGAGGTTAAACCGGGTCATGACCTTTTTCCTCAAGAGCCTCACATCCGCATCATCTATGTGCCGGCGATCCTCTCTCAGATGCGCCACAATGCTGTCGCACCCTGCCTTTTCGCAAATCAGTGCAGCCCACACCGGGTCAGGCTCGCTGCCTCCCCTTGCCTCCCTCAATGTCGCAACATGATCCACATTGACACCAAGCTTGGGCATGTTATTTATTCTCCGCAGCGCTGCCTGTCATCTGATTGCTCTCTGAGAGGGATGACTTATAAAGGGATGAATTATAAAATTTTCTAGAAATGCGCTTTTCCTTGTCCAATTCGCCATTCACATAAAACCACGCAATAATGGCAAGTATCAAAGAAATTATCTTTATCCAAAAATTATTTACGATCCAGCTCTTCATGAAATCAACCTCTTGTAAAAGGCAAGCCCTTTTTCTTTTTCTCTGGCGGACTATATAAATTTGTCAACAGCTTTTCCAGGCTGGCGCCATCAGGCGTATGCGTCAGCTTCCCGCCTGTAGCAACTGAAATACTGCCTGTCTCCTCTGATATCACAATAACAATCGCGTCTGTCTCTTCGCTCAATCCAATCGCTGCCCTGTGCCTTGTTCCCAGCGTCTTTGAGACCTTTGGGTTTTGCGTCAAAGGAAACAGACACCCTGCCCCTATAACACGGTCAGCTGCGATTATTATTGCGCCGTCGTGCAGAGGCGTATTCGGCATAAAGATCGTGATCAAAAGTTCCGTGGTGAGCCTTGCATCTATTTCTATGCCGCTTTCCATATAGTGACGGAGCCTGGTTTCTCTCTCAATCGCTATAAGCGCGCCTATCTTTCTCTTTGAAAGAGACAGCACTGCCCTCACCACCTCTTTGATTATCTCAGATTCCCTGAAAAATATCCCTGACCAGCCGCGCTGCCCAATACTCGCAAGCCCCCTTCTAAGCTCTGGCTGAAAAATAATCAAAAACGCAATAACAGATATTGCAAATAATTTCGTAAATATCCAGCTGATTGTGTCCAGCCCTAATTTCTGCGTGACAATAAAAAAAAGCACTACGAGGACTATGCCCTTCATGACCTGCACACCTCTGGTGCCCCTTGCAAATGTCAAGATCACATAAAACACAAACCACAGTATGCCGATCTCGACCAGAATTTTGATTAAAGAAACATAATTTATCATGCCTTACCCGCCTTCACAATCTCATCCGCCACCCTGACAACCTGACTCATCTCTTTTACATCATGCACGCGCACTATATCAGCGCCATTTTTTATTGCAATCGCCACTGCTGCGGCTGTGCCAAAAATTCTTTCTTTTGGCTCAACGCCCAGGATATTCCCAATAAATGATTTTCTCGATGGCCCGACCAGTACTGGCCTCTCCAGCGCTTTAAAACGAGAAAGATTATTAATTATCTCCAGATTGTGTTTAAATGTCTTGCCAAAACCTATTCCTGGATCTACTATGATATTTTCCTTTTTTACGCCAGCCTCTTCTGCATTCCTGATCAGGCTGGATAATTTATTTATAATTTCAGTAACTACATCATCATACACTGGATTATTCTGCATTGAGTTTGGCGTGCCCTTGATGTGCATGATAACGACCTTTGCATTGTATCTTGCAGCAACATCTGCCATATCCCTGTCAGCCTCGCATCCGGTAATGTCATTCACTATTGACGCTCCGCTATCCAGCGCCCGCCTTGCAACTTCAGACTTCTGAGTGTCAATCGAAATTGGAATCTTTATTCTCTTTGCAATCTTTTCAATAACCGGGATAACGCGCCCTATTTCTTCTTCCAATGGCACAGACAAAGAGCCAGGCCTTGTTGATTCACCGCCCACATCTATTATATCAGCTCCCTCTTGCGCAAGTCTTTCAGCTTCTTCGACTGCGCGGCCAACATCCCCATACACGCCGTCGCCACTAAACGAATCAGGCGTGAGATTAAGTATTCCCATTATGCAGGTTCGTGAATTAAATTCCAGCATTTCTGATTTATCCAATCTTAAAACTACAGTTAATGTTTTGCGCTATCTCCAAACACCAGCTTCTTCACTTCCTCAAAATCCATTACTTCTTTTTCCAGAAGCTTTTCAGCCAGCGCCTTTAGCTTGTCTTTGTTATTCGAAAGCTCCTTTTTCGCCCTGTCATAACAGTCATCCACGATCTTACGCACCTCTCTGTCTATCTCAACAGCTGTTGCCTCGCTGTAATTCTTTTCCTCGCCAATATCCCTGCCTAAAAACACCTGCTCTTCGCGCCTGCCAAAAGTAAGATTACCCAGCTTTTCACTCATGCCCCATCGCATCACCATGCTCCTTGCGATATCAGTGGCCTTTTCCAAATCATCCTGCGCGCCTGTTGAAAGCTCCTTGAATATCAGGTCTTCACTGGCCCTCCCGCCAAATATGCCAACCACCTTTCCAAGAAGCTCTTTCTTTGTAACTATATGTTTGTCCTCTAATGGCATCCTCATTGTGTAGCCAAGCGCTATGCCCCTTGGTATGATCGAAACCTTGTGTAAGGGGTCAGCCCCTGGTATTAAAAGCGCCAAAAGCGCATGGCCTGACTCATGATACGCAACGATCTTTTTCTCCTCAACATTTATCACCCTGGTCTTTCTCTCAGGCCCGGCAATAACTCTTTCAATGGATTCCTGCATCTCTTTCATGCCCACGCCGGCATTGTCTCTGCGAGCAGCTAAAAGCGCTGCCTCATTCACCAGATTTGCAAGGTCTGCGCCTGAAAAACCAGATGTCTGCCTGGCAATTGACTTAAGCTCTACTGACTTATCCAGCTTTATAGATCTAACATGCACCCCCAGTATCGCCTCTCTTCCTATTATGTCTGGCCGCGTTATCACGATCGTCCTGTCAAACCTGCCAGGCCTTAGCAATGCCGGATCCAAGACATCAGGCCTGTTCGTAGCTGCGATCAATATAACGCCTTCCTGCGTATTAAACCCGTCCATCTCTACCAGAAGCGCATTGAGTGTTTGCTCGCGCTCGTCGTGTCCGCCGCCAATACCTGCGAATCTCTGCCTGCCTACAGCATCTATCTCGTCTATAAAAATAATCGCTCCTTTTCCACCCATCTTCGCCGCCTTCTTGGCCTGCTCGAACAAATCACGCACCCTCGATGCCCCGACACCCACGAACATCTCAACAAAGTCTGAACCGCTTATGCTGAAAAACGGCACGCTTGCCTCGCCGCTGACTGCCTTTGCTAAAAGCGTCTTGCCAGTGCCGGGAGGCCCCATTAAAAGCACGCCTTTCGGGATCTTGCCGCCAAGTTTCTGAAATTTTTTCGGGTCTTTTAAAAATTCTATGATCTCATTTAATTCTTCCTTTGCCTCCTCAACACCTGCCACATCATTAAATGTCACCTTGATCTTGTCGTTGGATATCTGCCTTGCCCTGCTCTTGCCAAAAGATAAGATCTTGCCTCCGCCCTGCGCGCTCCTGTAAACAAAAAACCACAGAAACCCTATAAACAGGATCATCGGGCCAAGTGAATAAAAAATATTTGCCCACATCGTCTTGGGCGGCTCTACTACGTAGTCTGGCACATTGTTTCTCAAGAGCGTCAATAACTCCCTGTCGCCATCAGGGATACGGACCTTAAAACTTGCGCCGCTCGAGAAAGACCCCTTTATCACATCCTCGGTTTTTACGACAGCCTCTATTGCGCCTGTCTGATTATTGCTCTCAAGGAGCCTGTAAAATTCACCATAGCTTAATTCTCTCGGCGCGGTCTGCGGAGAAAAAGAACCAAGGCGGAATATATACACAAGGAGCAGAAAAAGCCCCATCCAGAAAAATATATTCTTGTTTAAGTTGTTTTTATTTTTGTTTGTCAGTATTTTTTTGGGTTGTTTCAAAGATTGCATAAGACTCCTTTTGCTTTTATATAGCTTAAATATTTAGTATACCACTAACTTTACACTCTTGCAATCTTCAAGTGTCCGCCTTCGCCAAGCAACTTTCGTGCTTGGCTTCGTCGGACTTATCCGGCGAAGTTGAGCACGATAAGTGCTCAACGAAGACGGATGTAAAGTCAGGCAGGGCAGGAGGGTCGTTTTTTTAAGACAAGTCCGTTCCTATCCTTAATAATGTCAATCCCTTCTGGGAGATCAACCACTGAATTTACAGGACGATTCTGTATTAACTCATCCATCTCCCTCCAGTGCTGATAAGTAAGCCTCCTGAGGTTACCCTTAAGCCCTTCCAGGGCGCTCCTCAAGATCCTCTTCTGTATCGCCTCTGGCTGTTTCTTGAATCTTTTGATGTCAATTGTTATTTCTCCATTTTTTGATTTTTTTGATACGCTCTTAAGCTTTCTCTTTGCATATTTTTCCAAAAATTCATTTTCAATGCGCAGGGCCTCAGCCATATTTGCCAGGACTTCTTTTACGTTTGAATTGAATTTATCCTCGATATACGGGATCAATTCATGCCTGACTCTATTTCTGGTAAAAACAACCTCATCATTTGTAGAATCATGCCTGAATTTTAAATCAGAACCTTTGATAAAGCCCTCTATGTCTTTTCTTGAAAGCTCTATCAATGGCCTTATAACAGTAAATCCAGCCATGTCCTTCACAGGACTTATCCCGCCGAGACCTGCCATGCCAGCGCCCCTGATCGCCCTCATTAAAACTGTCTCTGCCTGGTCATCCCTTGTGTGGCCCACCGCGATTTTTTTAATCTTTTTGTGCCTGGCTATTTTTGTAAAAAGATCATATCTTTCCTGCCGCGCTGCCTCTTCAGGCGAAATGCCTTTTTCCTTGACAATCTTCGGCACATCTCTCTTCTCACAAAAAGTCTCAATACCCAATTTCTTCCCTAGATCCTCGCAAAACTTACTATCTCCCTGAGACTCTTCTCCCCTGAAACTATGGTCAAGGTGGGCAATAAATAACTCCAGCGCATATTCTTTTTTAAAATTTAAAAGCGCCTGCAGCAGCGTAACAGAATCCGCGCCCCCTGAGAGCCCCACAAGCACCCTATCGCCTTTCTGGAGCATCTTATATTTTTTTATAGTCGATTTGACTTTGTCGATAAAACTGGTAGGCATATATAAATTTCCTAATATCTGGGTAATAAGAACCGCTGATTACACGGATGATAAATCCCAAAATACGTAGCATTTCCGATATCTGCGTAATCTGCTATCACGATATCTATGCAATATCTGCGTAATCTGCGGTTCTGGTAGCGGCGAGTGGATTCGAACCACTGACATGCCGGGTATGAGCCGACTGCTCTAACCAGCTGAGCTACGCCGCCTTGGAAACTCAAAATTTAAAACGCAAAAGTCAAAACCAAAATTAAAAATTCAAAACTTTTAAATTTTAAGTTTAAGTTTTACATTTTTACTTTTTAGTTTACCTTCATTAATACCCTCGTTAAGACTCCCTGTCCTGTACCCTTCCAGATCCAGGGTAATATATATAAATCCGAGCGACTTCAATTTTTTCAATATTTTATCATAACTTTTGCAATTTAGGAACTTTTTTATCTCTTTTTTCTCTAATTCTATACGCGCGATATCATTATAATACCTTACCCTTACATGTCTAAACCCCGCCTTTTTTATAATATTCTCTGCTGCCTCAATCTTTTCCAGCACATCCTTCTTTATCTCTGTGCCGTATGGCACCCTTGATGCAAGGCACGCCATTGACGGAAAGTCCCATGTCTCTAAACCAAGTCTCTTAGAGTATCTTCTTATGTCTTTTTTTGTTATCTGCGATTCCTGGAGCGGGCTCCTTACCCCAAACTCTTCTTTTGCCATGCTGCCTGGCCTGTAATCCTTCTTGTCGTCTTTGTTTGACGCATCAATGATATTCTTTATGCGTTTATGGCTTGCTATAGCCTTTAGCCTGCCAAAGAGCTCCTTTTTGCAATAATAACATCTATCGACTGGATTTTTTCTAAAATTTGCGTCCTTTAGCTCATCTGTAAAAATGATCTTATGCCTCACGCCTAATAACCTGACAAACCTCTTTGCCTGACTCAGCTCTAACTTCGTATAAGTATCTGAAACCGCTGTCACAGCAAGCAGGCTCTTTTTCGGCAAGGTATCCCGAGCCACGCGCAGCAAAAAACTCGAATCCACGCCACCTGAAAACGCCACCACCGCGCTCTCTAGCGCCCTTAAATTTGCCTTAAGTTTACTAAGTTTATCCATATTTACCTTACTACCCCAACACCTGGTCTATCCATCCCCCGCCGAGCACATACTCGCCATCGTAGAACACAGCTGCCTGGCCAGGGGTTATAGCTTCTTGTGGCTCGCTAAACTCGACCTCTATCTTATCATCGCCCATGTCCCGCAGTGTAGCGCTTGCCTTGTTATGCGTATATCTAATCTTTACCTTGACTTCAATGCCCTTATCTTTCAATCCCTGCGAAAAAATAGCATCCCTTACAATAAACCTCTTTCTTTTTACATTTGAAAATCCACCCACTTTGACAAGATTCTTCTCTGGAATAATCTCTGTCACATAAAGCGGCTCCTTAGCAGAAACACCCAGTCCCCTTCGCTGGCCAATTGTATAATTCCAATAGCCTTTGTGCCTGCCAAGGACATTGCCCTCAGAGTCTACAATGTCCCCGTCCTTTGACTCCATGCCACAGTATTCCTTTATAAAGCCTGCATACTTATTATCCATTACAAAGCATATTTCCTGACTGTCTTTTTTATCAAAAACTCCAAACCCGAGGTCTTTTGCCTTTTTTCTCACCTCATGCTTTTTAAGGTCTCCGACGGGAAAAATAACCTTTTTTAGCTGTCCTTTCTTGAGGCAAAACAAGACATAAGACTGGTCTTTAGCCTTGTCAGCTGACTCCTTTAATCTAAAGGCGCCATTATTCTCAATCCTTGCATAATGACCTGTTGAAATAAAATCACAGTCAAGCTCCTGGGCTTTCTTTAGCAGGCCTCCAAATTTTATTTTCTCATTGCAGATAATGCATGGATTTGGCGTACGACCCTTCATGTAGCTTTTGGCAAAATAATCAATCACTTCCTTGCGAAATATTTTTTCAAAATTCAATACATAGTGTTTTATGCCAAGCGCTCTGCATACCTTCCTGGCATCTTCGATGTCATCCAGCGAGCAGCATGAGCGCTCCCCATGCCTGCCGCAGTTCTCCTTTGGCCAGATCTTCATGGTCGCGCCAATAACCTCATAGCCCTGCTCTTTCAAAATAGCAGCAGCCACTGAGCTATCTACGCCCCCGCTCATCGCCACCAGCACCCTCTTCCTCTTCTTATTCATATCTCTGCCTTTTACACTTGAGCATTCAGAATGCTCAAGTGTAAAGTTATCGCCTTTGCAGCGCGTTTGCCAGCGCCCATTGCTGCGATCACAGTGTCATTTCCGAGCGTAGCATCTCCGCCAGCATAGACACCCTTGATATTCGTCGCCTGTGTCTTAGAATCCACTACTATCTTATCCCACTTTCCCAGCTTAAGCTCTGGCGTTGCTTTTAAGAATACAGGATTAGGGCTCTGGCCTATTGCCACCACCACTGTATCCACATCCATGATAAACTCCGAGCCGTGTATTGGAACAGGCCTTCTCCTGCCAGAAGCATCTGACTCGCCAAGTTCCATCTTTATGCATTCCATAGCCTTTACAAAATTTTTGTCATCGCTAACTATTCTTTTAGGCAATGTGAGTATGTGAAATTCAATACCCTCTTCTTTTGCATTCTCAACCTCTTCCTTCCTCGCAGGCATTTCTTTTTCAGAGCGCCTGTAAACTATGTATACCTTCTCAGCCCCCAATCTCAATGACACCCTGGCTGAATCCATTGCAGTATTGCCTCCACCTATCACTGCTACCTTCTTACCTATATTAATCGGCGTGTCAAAGTCAGGAAAAAGATATGCCTTCATCAAATTCGCCCTTGTCAAAAGCTCATTCGAAGAATAAACCCTGTTCAGATTCTCTCCAGGTATATTCATAAAGCTTGGAAGCCCCGCGCCTGTGCCTATAAAGACGGCCTTATAACCCTGCGCGAACAATTCTTTAAGCGTGGATGTTTTACCGACGATAAAATTCTCTATTATCTCTACCCCCAGTGATTTTAAATAGTCTACTTCTTTTTTTACAATCTCCTTTGGCAGACGAAATTCTGGTATACCGTAAACCAGTACACCGCCAGCAGTATGAAGCGCCTCGAATACAGTGACCTTGTAATCCATCATGGCCAGGTCCCCTGCACAGGTCAGCCCCGCTGGCCCAGAACCAATAACTGCTACTTTAGCTCCAGTTTTAGCTGATAGCTGCCCGCCAGCAGTAGCTGGCGAGGTCTCGCCTTTGGCGGAAGAGCTGATAGCTGATAGCTGATTAAGTTCCCAATCCGCGGCAAATCTCTCTAGCGCGCCGATGTTTATAGGCTTGTTCTTTGCATTCAGTATGCACGCGCCTTCACATTGGTCCTCTTGCGGGCACACCCTGCCGCATACACCTGGAAGATTATTTTTTTCTTTAATGACCTTTATTGCCTCGTCAAATTTCTTGTTCTTGATTGCATCAATAAATCTATATATGTCTATTTCAACAGGACAATTTGCAGAGCACTTGGGCTCCTTGCAGAAAAGGCAGCGACTAGCCTCTTTTACAGCTTCTTCTTCAGACATGCCCAGCGCAACTTCGTTAAAGTTCTTAATTCTGTCTTTCGGAGATTGTTTTTTCATTAATTTACACCGTTTTACACCGCGTAGGTGCGCACCGCGCACCTACGCGGTGGATCAGGTTTTAATCCCTCGTATCTTGCACGCATGCCCCTCTTGCTCTTTAAACAAACTCTGCCTTGCTATCATCTCATCAAAATTCACCTTGTGGCCATCAAACTCAGGCCCATCCACGCACGCAAATTTTGTCTCGCCATCCATCTCTATCCTGCACGAACCGCACATGCCAGTCCCGTCCACAAGCACTGTATTCAAGGAAACCAATGTCTTTATCTTGCTCGGCCTAGTCACATCTGAAATCACCTTCATCATGATCCCTGGCCCAACAGCATAGACCAGATCTATTTTTTGTCCAGACTCGATCAGCCTCTCAAGCACGTTTGAGACAAATCCCTTCTCACCATCTGAGCCATCATCAGTAGTAACAAAAAATTCATCGCTTATCTTCTTTAGTTCATCTTTGTAAATAACAAGCTCCTTATTTCTTGCGCCTATGATAGCAATAACCTTGTTTCCGCTGCCCTTATATGCCTTTGCCACAGGATACAGCTCTGCTATCCCGACCCCGCCGCCAATGCAGCACACAGTCCCGATCTCCCCGAGTTCTGTTGCATGGCCCAGAGGACCGACCACATCCAGGAGATGCTCTCCCTGTTTCTTCTCTGCCAGCCTGTGCGTAGTAACCCCGACTGCCTGGTATACGATCGTGATGTTTTTATCGTCGTGACCAGCTACAGTAAGAGGTATGCGCTCGCCTTTCTCGTCGATCCTTATCATCACAAACTGACCTGCCCTTGCCTTTTTTGCAACCAGGCCCGCCTCTATTTCCATCCTGAAGATCCTTGGCGCAATTTTTTCATTCGACAAGATCTTAAACATCTCCCTCTCCTATTATTTTCAAACCCTTGAGCGTCAGCTCAGGATCTATTCTATCAATGGTCTCGCAATACGGGCCCATAAGACTTGACAGCCCGCCTGTTGCTATTACCTTTGCGCCCTTACAATATTCATCTTTCAATCTCTTGACAATACCATCGCACAAACTGCTAAAACCATACACTGCGCCGCTTATCATACTGCTGTGGGTATCCCTGCCCAAAACCCCTTTTGGCCTTTTAATGCGCATCTTTGGCAAAAGCGCTGCGCGTTCTGACAATGTCATGTATGAAGTCTCGACCCCGGGCGCAATTACGCCACCCAGGTATTCTCTTTTTTTATTTACCACGTCTATGGTTATTGCTGTTCCAAAATCTACTATTATTGCACCACCGCCATATAATTCATACGCTGCCCTTGCGTTTACCAACCTGTCCTGGCCTACCTGGCTCGGCCTTCTGTATTTATTTTTAACCCCGCTGTCAATATCCCTGCCAATGACTAAAATCTTTTTTCCAAGGATATGCCTAAGGGTTTTCACCACCCTCTTTAATTCTTTAGGCACCACACTTACCACAATAATCTTTTCTATTGCACCTGAATATGGCCTTAATTTATTTCTATATATATGTTCTATATTCTTGCTATACGTATCTATGCGAAAGGGCCTCTTTAAACCCCTGCCTTTAAAAACTCCGCTATATATACTCGTGTTACCTATGTCTACTGCAAGCAACATAACAAACCTTCCTTGCACCGCGTAGGTGCGCACCGCGCACCTACGCGGTGCAAAAAGTGGTTACCTCAGCATCGTGACATCGCCGGACAGCACCCTCTCATGAAACCCATTGTCCATCCTCAACACAAGCGCGCCATCCTTATCCACATCCACTGCCCGGCCTGTCATAGAACGATTATGATAATTGATTTTGACATTCCTGTCAAGTATTGCTGAAAGGCGCTTGTATTCATTTAAAATTAAATCTATCTCACCGCCCAAAAAGGCCTTGTAGTATTTATCTAAATTCACTAAAAGGGACTTGGTAAAATCTATCCTGTCTATATCTTCACCCCTCTCAGCGCAGAGTGAACTCGCGCCCTCAGGAAGCAATTCCTTCTTTGTATTAACATTGACACCTATCCCTGCTATTACATAATTGACCTTATCTGCCTCGCCATTAAGCTCTGTCAATATCCCGCACACCTTTTTGTTGTTAATCAATATATCATTAGGCCACTTGATCAGCGCAGAAAGCCCAATGTCTTTTCTAATTGTCTTTGCAACAGCCAGGGACGAAAATAGCGTAATAATCGAGATCTCTCTGGGCAGGATATTGGGCCTTAAAACTACTGAAAGGTACACACCCCTACTGCGCGGCGAAACCCATTTCCTTCCCAGTCTGCCCCTGCCCTTGGTCTGGTATTCTGCGATCACCAGGGCGCCCTCTTTTTCACCAGAAGCAGCAATCTTGTGCGCAATATCATTAGTGGATCTTGTCTCCTTGTAAGAATAAATCTTTTTTCCAATTATATCAGTATTAAGCTGCCATTTTAATTCGACCTCTGTCAAACGGTCAGGCCGAGATACCAGCCTATAGCCAAGGTGCGGAGAAGCAGCGATCTCGTATCCCTGGCCCCGAAGATTCTCAATGTGCTTCCATATTGCTGTGCGCGAAATACCAAATTTTTCGCTCAGCTCCTCACCAGATACATATCCGTCGCCGCGCGATTTAAAAAAGTTTAATATTTTATCGTCGAGCATAACTAAAAACTTAAAACGAAAAACTCAAAACCACAATTAAAAATTCAAAAGTTTTAAATTTTGAGTTTTGGTTTTACCTTTTTACTTTTGAGTTTTTATTTCTTTTATCTTATCCCTTATCTCTGCCGCCCTCTCGAACTGCAGATTCCTCGCGCACAGCTCCATATCCCTCTGCAGCTCAGCCACAACACTGTCTATCTCATATTCGTCTTCTGTCTGACCAGCCGCGTCCAGCGTAATATCCTTTGCCTTTTTCACAACCTCTATGCTCTCCCTGATTGCCTTTTCTATTGAGCGGGGTGTGATATTATTTTTCTTGTTAAACAAGAGCTGCTTTTTCCTCCGGCGATTTGTCTCTTCAATTGCCTTTTTCATTGAATTTGTAATAGTGTCAGCATACATTATTACCTGTCCGTCAATATTGCGAGCTGCCCTGCCAGAGACCTGTATAAGAGCCGACTGCGACCGCAAAAATCCTTCTTTATCAGCATCCAGGATCGCCACCAGCGACACCTCTGGCAGATCCAGTCCTTCGCGTAAAAGATTTATGCCGACCAGGCAGTCAAATTTTTTCTTCCTAAGGTCGCGCAATATCTCAGACCGCTCGATCGTGCCTATCTCTGAATGCAGGTATCTCACCTTCAATCTCATGTCCTTCAAATATGCCGCCAGGTCTTCAGCCATCCTCTTGGTCAGAGTCGTGACCAGCACCCTCTGGCCGTTCTTTGCCCTATCCTTTATGTTCGCTGCAAGGTCATCTACCTGGCCATCAGTTGGCTTCAAAATAATCTCAGGGTCGATAAGGCCTGTTGGCCTTATTAATTGCTCAACGATCTGACTGGAATTCGCAACCTCGTAATCTGACGGCGTTGCAGAGACAAACACTACATCATTGACCATTTCCATAAATTCATCAAAATTCAAAGGCCTGTTATCAAGCGCAGACGGCAGTCTAAATCCATAGTCGACAAGGGTCATTTTGCGCGAACGGTCACCTTTGTACATACCTCTCAGCTGAGGCAATGTCACGTGCGACTCATCAATGATTGTGAGAAAGTCCTCTGGAAAATAATCCAAAAGGCAATACGGCCTTGATCCTGGCTCACGGCTACTCAGGTGCCTGGAATAATTCTCTATGCCGCTGCAAAACCCCATCTCCCGCAGCATATCCAGATCATATCTGGTCCGCGAATCCAGCCTCTGCGCCTCCAGTAATTTATTTTGTGATTTTAGCTCCTTGACCCTCTCGTCTAATTCCACCTTAATAGAAACAACTGCCATTTCCAGCTTATCCTGTGTAGTCACAAAATGCTTTGCAGGATAAATCGCTATCTTTTCCACCTCCTCCATGATATTCCCTGTCAGGGGGTCTATTTCTGAAATGCGCTCTACCTGGTCGCCAAAAAAATATACCCTGAATGCAGTCTCTTTATAAGCAGGAAATACCTCTATAATCTCACCCCTTACCCTGAAACAGCCTCTCTTAAAATCAATGTCATTTCTTGAATAATGAATACTTATAAGCCTGGATAAAAGTCCGCTTCTTTTTATGCTCTGGCCCTTTTCTAAAAAAAGTAAAAGCTCCTGGTAGTCGCCTGGTGCACCAAGGCCATATATACACGATACGCTCGCAACAATTATGACGTCACGCCTGGACATTAGCGAGCTTGTGGCTGAAAGCCTGAGCCGGTCTATATTGTCATTGATGGAGGCATCTTTTTCAATATAGGTGTCTGTATGTGGAACGTATGCCTCTGGCTGGTAATAATCATAGTAGCTGACAAAATACTCAACTGCATTGTGCGGAAAAAATTCTTTAAACTCGCTGTAGAGCTGCGCAGCAAGGGTCTTATTGTGCGAAATGACGAGCGTGGGCCTTTGTACCTTTGCAATAACATTCGCCATTGTAAAGGTCTTGCCGCTGCCTGTCACGCCCAAGAGAGTCTGATACCGAGAACCCCCCTTAAGTCCAGCTGTAATCTTTTCAATGGCCTGCGGCTGGTCCCCCTGCGGCGTAAATGATGAAACTAACTTGAACTGGGGCATATTATTACCTCCCCCACCGCGGGGGTGGGTCACCCCCGCGGTGGGGGAGGCTTAACATATCTCCAAAGAAAAATCAATACTTGGAGCTGAATGGGTGAGAGAACCTATGGAAATTCTATCGACTTTTGCCTTAGCTATTTTGCTAACACTATCCAACGTAACCCTACCTGAAACTTCTAGTTCTGCTTTTGATCGATTGAGCCTCACTGCCTTCCTGACGTCTTCTATTTTCATATTATCCAACATTATAATATCCGCGCCTGAAGCCAGGGCCACCTGAAATTCCTTTAGATTATCGACTTCTACTTCGATGTTTCTATAACCTTTTGCCTTCGTCAACCTCACTGCATCCTGGATAGCGCTCAGCCTTGAGCCAGCAAGGTGATTATCCTTTATAAGCACGCTATCCCAAAGCCCCATCCTGTGATTATAGCCTCCGCCAAGCCTCACTGCATACTTTTCCAGCACCCTCATGCCAGGAGTGGTCTTTCTTGTATCGTATATCTTTGCCCTTGCGCCCTTGGCCTTTTTTACAAATTCACTGGTAAGCGTGGCGATCCCTGAAAGCCTGCCTAAAAAATTCAATGCAGTTCTCTCGCCTGCCAGGATATTTTTTATGGAACCTCTCAATGAAATAACCTTTTTTTTCTTTTTTACCTTATCTCCATCATTGCCAAGTGGCCTGAACATTATTTTCTCGTCGAGACTGCTGAATACCCACCTTGCGACATCAACACCAGCCAGGACACAATCCTGGCCACAGACAATCTGCGCGATCACGACCTTGTCCTTCTCAAACACAGCATTGCTTGTGATGTCGCCGCTCGCAACATCCTCACTCAATGCACTCATTATTATCGGAAGTACCTTTTCTTTAGATAGTTTCATATAGTACAACAGTACACCGCGTAGGTGCGCACCGCGCACCTACGCGGTGGGGCAGGTTCCACAGTATCAACTTAGCGACCTTAGCGTCTCCCTGGTCCTCTCCATCTGCTCTTTTAGCTTCTCACTCTTCTCTCTCTCTTGTTTGACTATCTTTTCCGGCGCCTTTTTAGTAAAATTTTTGTCCTTAAGCCTTTTTTCGCTAAAACCGAGCTTTATTTTGATCTCTTCTGTCTTTTTTGTCAGCCTAACGGTTTCTTTTTCAATATCAATAACGCCTTTCAGAGGAATAAAGATATTGAACCCTTCCAGGACAAGAGATGCAGAGGCCTCTGGCTTTTTTGCATCTTTGTCTATTATTAATTCTTCTACGCGCGCAAGATTCTTTATGTACTCGATGCCGCCTCCCAATATTGCCTCTTCCTTTTTCTTCAATGGCGCGATGTAAACATTGAGCCTGTTGGAATGCGGTATATTCATATTTGCGCGCACATTTCTTATTCCTGTTATTATGTTCTTAATTATATCGACATCAGCCTCTATTTTCTTTTTTATCAATTTTTTATCTGGCTCTGGCCATTTTTCCACCATAATGCTCTTGCGCTCTTTTACATTCTGCCACACTGCCTCTGTCACGAATGGCATAAAAGGATGCAATAACTTCAGCGAGGCCTCAAGGACGTGAATTAATATTTGCTCCGTATTTCGTATTTCGTATTCCGTATTCCGCTGTATTAGCTGAGGTTTTACCATTTCCACGTACCAGTCGCAGAAGTCATGCCAGAAAAAGTCATAGATCAGCGACTCTGCCTCGTTAAACCTGTATTGTTCGAGAGCTTTGGTCACTGCTGCAATGGTTTTATTGAGCCTGCTCAAGATCCACTTGTCAGCTAAACTTAGTACACCGCGCAGGTGCGCCTCTGGTGCACCTACGCGGTGTATCTGGTCACCTATATTCATCAGCACAAATCTCGACGCGTTCCATATCTTGTTCGCGAAATTCCTGCCTATCTCAAATTTCTCTTTGGACAAAAATACGTCCTGGCCGGTGGCTGTTATTGCCATCATGCTGTATCTCAGCGCGTCTGTGCCAAACTCATTGATTATGTCTATTGGATCAATAATATTACCCAAAGACTTTGACATCTTCTTACCTGTCAAGTCTCTGACTGTGCCATGTAGATAAACGTCTCTGAATGGGATCTCTCCTGTAAATTCCATACCTGCCATGATCATCCTTGCTACCCAGAAAAACAATATCTCCGGCGCAGTCACAAGCACAGACGTTGGATAAAAATATTCAAGGTCTTTTGTCTTTTCAGGCCAGCCAAGCGTGGAAAATGGCCACAGCCACGACGAAAACCATGTATCCAAAACATCATCATCCTGATATATATTATTTGATCCGCAATCTGGACATTTTTCAGGCTTTATTTTTGAAACTATGACTCCTTGCATTGTTTTGGATTTTGGATTTTGGATTTTTGATTTCCGCATTCCAGTCTCCATGCAACCCCGACAGTAGTAGACTGGAATGCGGTGTCCCCACCAGATCTGCCTGGAGATACACCAGTCTCTTATATTCTCCATCCAGTTCAGATAGACCTTGGTCCATCTCTTTGGATGAAATTTAATCTTGCCCTTCTTGACTGCCTCGATCGCAGGCCTGGCCAATTCCTTCATACTCACAAACCACTGCAGCGAAAGATACGGCTCTATTGCAGTATGGCATCTATAGCAATGGCCCACAGCATGGTGATGTTTTTCTATCTTTACCAGAAATCCTTGCTCTTCCAGCTCTTTGATTATGCCTTCTCGCGCATCAAACCTGTCTTTTCCATTGTAACTGCCTGCGTTTTCATTCATCTTTCCGTCAGGCGCCATTACCTTTATTGGCTCGAGATTGTGCCTTTTAGATATTTCAAAATCATTCGGGTCATGCGCTGGCGTGACCTTTACAGCGCCTGTGCCGAATTCCTTATCTACAAAATCATCTGCTATAACTTCTATTTCACGGCCCATAATAGGTAATATCAATTTTTTCCCAATCAGCTTTTTATATCTCTTGTCCTTTGGATTAACTGCAACCGCAACATCACCCAGCATCGTCTCAGGCCTCGTCGTCGCTACTACCACGCCTTCAGCCTTGAGCATAGAACATGGAGCCTCTTTAAATGGATACCTGATATAATACAGCTTCCCCTCAGTCTCCACATGCGGCGCTTCTTCATCAGAAAGCGCAGTCTGGCACCGAGGGCACCAGTTAATTATGTAATTCCCGCGATAGATCAAGCCCCTGCCATAAAGCTGTACAAATGCCTCGAGCACTGCGCTTGAAAGACCCTTGTCCATTGTAAACCGCATCCTCTCCCAGTCGCAGGACGCGCCGAGCCTCTTGAGCTGCGCAACAATAGCGCTCCCGTACTCCTCCCGCCACTTCCACGCCTCTTCCACAAACTTCTCACGGCCCAGATCATTCCTTGTTTTGCCCTCCCTGGCCAGCTTTTTCTCGACGACATTCTGCGTCGCTATGCCTGCATGGTCAGTCCCAGGCACCCAGAGACTCGCAAACCCCTGCATCTTTTTCCAGCGAATCAGGATATCCTGGATAGTATTGTTCAGGGCATGACCCATGTGAAGTATACCCGTGACATTGGGAGGCGGAATCACAATAGTAAAAGGCTTTTCAGAAGAGCCTGACTCTACATGAAAAAGCCCTTCACCTTGCCATTTCTCATACAGCTTCTTCTCTACTTCCTGCGGATTATATCGGGATGGTATTTGTTTCATTACAATGTGAGGGCTGCTTTTCAAACCCGCATTGCAATTAAATTTCAATGCGGGTTTGATTTTTGATAAGTGTTAAGTTAAGGATGGGTTACTTGACCTTGTCCTTTAAAAGCTTGTACTCCACGCTGTCCACTAGGGCCTGCCAGCTCGCCTCTATGATATTCTCAGACACGCCCACAGTGCCCCACGAAGACTCCTCGTCCTGCGACTGGATCAATACCCGCACCTTTGCCTCAGTCCCTGCCTTTTCATCCAGCACCCTGACCTTAAAATCAGACAGGTGCATTTCGGCAAGCGTTGGATAGAACTTGTTCAATGCCTTTCGCAACGCATTATCAAGCGCATTTACAGGGCCATCGCCCTCAGCAGCAGTGTGCTCTTCTTTGCGATCGACCTTTACCTTGATCGTGGCCTCAGAGATCAGGGTATTGTCCTCTCGCTTCTCAATGCTTACCTTAAATCCTTCCAGCGAAAAGAACGGCTTGTATTTTTTCAATGCCTTTTTCATCAAAAGCTCAAAAGACCCATCTGCTGCCTCAAAATTATATCCCTGATTCTCCAGATTCTGGACCAGTTTCAAGATCTTCCTGGTCTGCGGGTCATCCTTTGAGAGATCCAGCTCCATTTCCTTTGCCTTTAAAATAATACTTGTCTTGCCAGAAAGCTCGGACACCAGGATCCTCCTGTGATTCCCGACAGACTCTGGCTTGACATGCTCGTATGTCTCTGGGTTTTTCATTACTGCATTGACATGCACGCCACCCTTGTGGGCAAACGCACTCCTGCCCACAAAAGGCTGATTGTCTTTTTGTTTCATGTTTGCAATCTCACTGACATACCTTGAAACTTC
This sequence comes from Candidatus Omnitrophota bacterium, assembly GCA_018896815.1. GTDB lineage: Bacteria > Omnitrophota > Gorgyraeia > Gorgyraeales > Gorgyraeaceae > JAHILY01. The sequence continues at coordinate 27,789 of JAHILY010000107.1, forward strand.
AGTCAATTCCTTGAGTTTGGCGTCAGGCAGACACTTATAACCCATCTTCAACTGAAGATTAGGAACAATCACGCACAGATCGGCATTCCCGCACCTCTCGCCATATCCATTGATCGTGCCCTGCGCAATCTTCGCGCCTGCATCAATTGCAGCAATGCTATTCGCGACACCCATGCCGCTGTCATTATGCGTATGTATCCCAATCATCATGTTGTTAAACTCATTGCAAACACCTCTTACAATAGTGCCAAGCTCATGCGTAATCATGCCGCCGTTTGTGTCGCACAAGACAATGGCATCGCAGCCGCCCTTGCACGCGGCGCGCAATGTCTCCAGCGCATATTCCCTGTTCCGCACATACCCATCAAAGAAATGTTCTGCATCATAAAACACTGTGCGGCCTTTAGACTTTAAATATTCTACTGTCTCGCTGATAATGTCTAAATTTTCCTGCAGCGACGCCTTTAGTACATCTGTGACATGCATATCCCAGGCCTTCCCAAAGATCGTCACAGTGCGGACGCCTGATTTAAGAATCGCCTTTAAGTTCTCGTCCTTTGCTGGCGTCTTTTTTGTCCGCCTTGTGCTGCCAAAGGCAACCACCTCTGACCTCTTAAGCCTCAGCTTCTTGACCTCTTTAAAAAACTCCATATCCTTTGGATTTGAGCCAGGCCATCCGCCCTCGATATAGTGGATACCGAGCAGATCCAGTTTCTTGGCAATCTTTATTTTGTCGCCCACAGAAAAGGAAACACCCTCTCCCTGCGCCCCATCCCGCAATGTCGTATCATATAACTTAATCTCTTGCATAATTACTCCATTCACCACCCCCACCGCGGGGGTGGTAATCATTATACCTATTTCTTCCCCAGCTTAAATGCCTTGTGCAGCACCTTGACTGCATCCTTCACATGCTTCTTGTCTATCACGCACGAAATCTTTATCTCAGACGTCGAGATCATGTCTATGTTTATCCTCTTTGACGCAAGCGCCTCAAACATCTTTGCTGCCACGCCTGAATGACTCCTCATCCCAACACCCACGATTGATATCTTGGCAATCTCTCTATTGTAAATCACTCCCTTGGCCTTTACATCCTTGACGATTCTCTCCATTACCTGCCTCGCTCTGCCTAATTCCTCCACAGGCATGGTAAATGAAACATCAGTATAGCCAGTCCTTGAGATATTCTGGATTATCATGTCAACATTTATATTTTTATCTGCAATGTCCCTGAAGATCTTAGCAGCTATACCTGGCCTGTCAGGCACATCACAAATCGTCACCTTTGCCTCTTTTTTATTAGCGGCGACTCCGCTTACCATTACCTCTTCCATTGCCTTGACCTCCTTGGATATAATAGTGCCGACCTTGTTTGAAAAACTAGACCTTATGTGTAAGGGCACAGAAAATTTCTTTGCCACCTCCATTGACCGCGCCTGCATTACCTGCGCGCCGAGCGAGGCCAGTTCCAGCATCTCTTCATAGCTTATACAAGAAAGTTTCCGCGCATCTTTGACGATCTTCGGGTCTGCAGTATACACCCCTTCCACGTCAGTATAGATCTCGCACATCCCTGCCTTTAACGTCGCAGCAAGCGCAACTGCTGTCATGTCTGAACCGCCACGGCCAAGAGTAGTGATCTCCTGATCGAGATTGACTCCCTGAAAACCTGCCACGATCACTACCTTGCCCTGCTTCAACGCCTTCTTTATCCTGTCAGCGCTTACATCTATAATCCTTGCCTTTGTATGGCTGCGGTCAGTAATAATACCCACCTGCGCGCCAGTAAAAGAAATCGCATCAATACCCTTCTTATGCATGGCCATTGCCAATAGCGCCACAGACACCTGCTCGCCGGTAGAGATGAGCATATCCAGCTCCCGCTCACTTGGTGAAGCAGTTATGCCATGCGCCAGCTTCAACAGTTCATCCGTAGTATCTCCCAATGCAGAGATCACCACAACCAGGCTGTGGCCTTTTTTCCTATACCTGGCAATCCTCTCAGCCACGCTCTTTATGCGGTCGATATTCGCAACCGAGCTCCCGCCATATTTCTGCACAATCAAAGAATTTTTCATAATTGACTTCGCAATTTCTTCTTCTTAACCACAGCCGCTGCATCCCCTACCATCAATACCGCCAATATTACTAATATAATAGATATAGCTGCAAGAATAATATTACCCTCGCGCACAAACTTAACCAGTTGATATAAGAGCGCGCCTATAGCTGTCAATATCATAAAAACTGCTGGGAAAAAAGTATATTTTAAGCTCTTTCCTCTGCACAGAAACCAGCTCGATACTACCAGAAATGTAAACGCAGCCACCAGCTGATTAGTGGCGCCAAACATTGGCCAGATAGCGCTCCACTTGCCACTCAAGGCCAAAATACCACTTGTAAATACTACCACAAATGTCGAAAAGAATCTATTCTTAATTTTAAAAGTTCTTCTGAGAGATAGCGGCAGATCCTGGTGGCTGTATCCAAAGTTGTTAAGATAAAGGCGTTCAGGATCAACACTGCCACCATATTCCCTTTGCCAAATAGTATTGAAGCGGTTAATGCGCCATATCCTTTGCCAAATGCGCCTATTGGCCCAGCCCC
>JAHILY010000108.1 GCA_018896815.1 Candidatus Omnitrophota bacterium
TATAAGATTTAACTCCTGATCCATTTCAGGCATGTGCCTGTGGCTGTTTATCTTATAAGGCCTGAAACTATTCTGAAGCTCTGTAAACATAAGCGCCTGATTGGGCACTCTTCCGGCGCCGCTGACACCAGACTTTGAATCGCAGATAATAGAATCAGGATCCACCAGATGTTTTTTGAGAAGCGGGGCACATCCTAAGATTATACTCGTAGGGTAGCATCCAGGATTAGCTATTAACTCAGCCTTCTTTACTTCTTTCCTGTAAAGCTCTGGAAGCCCATACACTGCGTCCTTTATATATTCAGGGCATTCGTGTTTTACCTCATACCACTTCTCGTATACATTTACATCCTTTATCCTGAAGTCAGCGCTCAGGTCTATGACCTTTTTACCTGCCTTTAAAAATTTAGGCGCAAACTTCATGGATACCTTATGAGGAAGAGCCAGAAATACACAATCACACTTCTTTATTATCTCTTCTGCGCTCATATCCCTGCATTCCAGATCGAGCCTTCCCTTTAGCCATGGATATAGCTTATATATATTTACAGGATCTATCTTTGCAGCTACTGCAGTAATCTGAACCTCAGGATGATTTAATAAAATCCTTAACAGCTCTTCTCCTGCGTAACCGCTTGCGCCCATTATGCCTACTTTTAACATAATAACTGTCTCCTTTTCCAAGAAAATCGCTTCGCGGCGATAGCTTTCGAGCGATTTTCGCCGTCCCCCCTGCTTTGTTTTCGACCTGTCCCCGCGATTAGATTTGCGCCAGCAAATCTGCGGGGAAGAAAACAAGGGGGGATATACTTTCCATACCATGAATTATCGTCATTATAAAATAAAAACGCCTATCTTGTCAATGTATTTTCTCGTCGGAAAATAGCAAGATAGGCGTCGATAAAAATTCGAATTTTAAAAAATCCTTACCTCTTGGTCCACTGAAATTTCTTTCGGGCGCCTTTCTGGCCGTATTTTTTTCTTTCCTTTACCCGCGAATCCCTTGTCAAATAACCTTTTCTCTTTAAAAGGCCTTTTGCCTCTTCGCCTGTAGTCGCAAGCGCCCTTGATATGCCATGTCTCAATGCACCAGCCTGACCTGACTTGCCGCCACCCCTGACAGTCGCTATGATCTTAACCTTATCTGTAAGGTTAGTGGTCTTTAAAGGCTGCCGCACGAGCAATCTAAGCGTTGGTCTGTTAAAATATTCGTCGAGAGGCTTTTTATTGACCTGTATCTCGCCATTGCCTGACATCAGCCGCACGCGTGCAATTGACTTCTTCCGCCTCCCTGTAGCCCATACTATATTCTCTGTTACCATTTTATACCTCTATCTTTTGAGGATCCTGAGCCTTGTGTGGATGCTCTCCTCCTGCATATAACTTCAACCTCGTTATCATCCTTGAGCCTAATTTATTCTTTGGCAGCATGCCCTTTACTGCATGCCTGATCACCTCTGTAGGCCTTGTTCTTAAAAGTGTCTTTAAGTTCTTTGTTTTTAATCCACTGGGATATCCTGTATAATGCGTATATACCTTTTGTTCAAGCTTTGCGCCTGTAACAGCTACCTTTGCTGCATTGACTACTACCACAAAATCGCCATTGTCTACATTGGGTGTGTAGTTGCTCTTTCGTTTACCGCTCAGAAGCAGGGCTACCTGGACTGCGAGCCTGCCCAGAATCTTCCCCTTTGCATCCATAAGGTAATACTTCCTCTTAATATCATTTTTATTGATAAAAATTGTAGTCATAATATACCTATTTCCAGAAAGGTTTAATTATACCATAAACCCCGTCCCTGTCAAGGAAAATGTTCAAAGAACATTTTCCGCAGACCTCGTCCGCCTTCAGCGAGACTTTGCCGCTTTTGGCGGGTCAAGAAAAATCTCGCCCGAAAAATATTTGTAACAGGGAAATATTACTATCCTTCTTTAATTTTTCACTTGAATTATTTAAGTTCAGTGGTATAATTACGGCATGAATCTTGAAGAAATAATGGAAATACTGATTCCGTATTTAGAACTTCTTAAGGGTTTTCAGTTTACCTATGATAATCCTTTATTCTGGGCAGGACTTGTTCTGACATTTCTGACACTGGCCTGGTTCTGGGGAGGGAAAAAATCCTTTTCCTTTTGCCTTCTTACAGGTCTGATATTACTGGGGGCCACTAAATTAGAAATCATTATCACTGAGATGGTAGTTAAGGGCGGGGAGAGATTTGACCCATTTATTATCAGGACAGGATCTCTATTTGTAATAGCTATTATCTTAGTGTACTACCTCTTCCTGAAAGACTCCTAAAAGATACCACAGATTATCACAAATTTCATGTAAAATTCGTGCTTTACAGATGATCACAGATATCTGCGATCATCTGTATCTTTTAATCTGTGATAATCTGTGCATAAAAATAATAAATTATAATTTCAAGCTTCTAAAGACGTCCTCTGGCTTGGCATTCTCGTGAACAATCTGTCTTACTGCCTTTATCATGCCTACAGGGTCTTTTGACTGGAATATATTGCGGCCCATGTCAACGCCTACTGCGCCATCCTTGACAGCATTGTAGGCCAATTTTAATGCATCTTTTTCAGCGATCTTTTTGCCTCCTGCTATCACTACTGGCACCGGACATGTTTTTACTACCTTTTGAAAATCCTCACAGTAATACGTCTTTACAAAATGCGCGCCAATTTCAGCTGCAATCCTGCATGCAAGACTCAAGTATCTGGCATCCCTGACCATTTCCTTGCCAACAGCAGTCACTGCCAGAACAGGAATACCATACTCCTCGCACTCGCTTACAAGCGTGGCAAGGTTTTTCAAGGTCTGGTGCTCATATTTTGAGCCAACATAGATCGACAGAGCAACTGCACTCACGTTCAGACGAATTGCATCCTTGACTGAAACAGTAATTGCCTCTTTTGATAAATCCTCTCCTAATATACTGTTCCCGCCAGAGACCCTGAGCACAATAGGCGTAGAGCTCCCTGGATTTACTGAAACCCGCAAGACCCCTCTTGTAAGCATCAGGGAATCAGCATAAGGTAAAAGCGGCTCTATTGTCTTAGCTGGCTCTTCAAGGCCGCTTGTTGGTCCTAAAAAATATCCATGGTCAACCGCCAGCATGACAGTCCTATTTGTATCTGGCTTTATGATCTGTGATAGACGATTCTTCATGCCCCAGTCCATCTTAACCTCCCTCTAGTTTACAGTAAAATTCCAAATGTCAAATGCCAAATTCCAAATGAATCCCAAATTCCAAAATCCAAATTTGTCATTACTTCTGTGGCTCAATTATTACCTTCAATGATTCCTTTGCACTTGCCACAAGGTCAAATCCCTTCTGAATATCTCCCAGTCCAAATCTATGCGTAATCATATCTTTCACATTTATCTTCTTATCCCTTATTAGCTCCAGCGCCACAAGATGCTCCTCAGGATTTGCCGCGTAAGAAGACGTGATCGTCACTTCATTCCTCCAGAAAAATTCATTTATCGGCAAATGATATTTATACCCCTCATCAGCTGATGCAAATACTAAAATCGTCCCGGCCCTGTCTACTGCCTTAAATGCCTGCTCAAATGCGCTCTTTGCGCCTGTGCACAATATTACAAAATCTGTAATCTTCTCCTCTTTGAGATCTTTTGCATGAATAGCTTCATCTGCGCCAAACTTGAGCGCTGCCTTTAATCTATGCTCATTAATATCAGTGGCTAATATCTTACCAAAGCCTTTGACCTTTGCCAGCTGAATATGCAAAAGCCCTGAGATCCCGCTTCCTATCACTAAAAGAGACTGGCCTTTTTTGTATCCCCCTAACCTCTGCCCGCGTATTGCGCATGCAAGCGGCTCAGTAAATGTCGTTTCTTCAAAAGACACACCCTCAGGTATCTTATACACACCTTCTTTTTCTATATTGATCTCTGGGAGCCTTAAAAACTCTGCAAACCCTCCAGGATAAAATTTTGTCTTACGCAATGTTTCGCAAGTACTATGGTGATCCATCTCACAGTAATGACACCTCCCGCACGGCACATGATGGGAAGCAGAAATCCTGTCGCCAACCTTGTACCCCTTCACCCCAGCCCCGACCTCAGCAATCTCACCTGCTATCTCATGGCCAAGTACCAGCGGCACCTTATCGCGCCTGTACCACTCTACAACATCTGTGCCGCATATACCGCTTGCTATCACCTTAATGAGAAGCTCGCCATCACCTATCTTCGGCTTAGGCGCTTCTTCCACGCGCACGTCATTATTTGCATAATACATTGCTATACGCATAAAGCACCTATTTTATTTTTTACACGAATTACCACAAATTTTTATCTAATTACCACGAATAATTCGTGGTAATTCGTCCCTCGACTTCGCTCGGGACTAAGAACCCTGAGCTTGTCGAAGGGTCGGCTTTTGATTCGTGGTCATTTGTGTAAAATTAAATATTAATTTCGTTTGTCTTCAGCCAGTATAATAGGATAAGACCTTAATAATTCCCCATTCAAGAGCACCTCTACCTGATACCTGCCTGGCTCTGGAAAAACTATATTCAGGAATTTGGATATCACTGTATGTGCTGCCTCTATATTCTTTAATTCAAAGGTGACCTCTTTTGTCTCTATGACCATCTTGTTGCTCTTTAAATTCACGACTCTGGTCTTTTCAGTAAATCTACCAGCTCCTTTTATCCACCTGTTTGCAATAAAAAGCTCGCGGTGCTTTGCTGGAAAATTCTTGGCGCCTATCACCTCAAAGATGCCTATAAACATCATCTTCCCATTGTCTTCCCTGCGTATGCTGTCACATGCAATCGAAAACTGCAGATCCGGATTCATCTGTATATCATCTGACACTAAACACCTCCAAATTTATATACTTTACTTATCTTTTCCTTGACATCCCACGTGCATTTTACGCCCTGCGGGAATGTTACAAGATCGCCTTTGCCAAACTCGACCTGTTCTCCATCATCTGTACTGACCTTTACCTTGCCCTCCAACACATAGAATGTCTCATTGTCATCATAGTACCAGTCAAACTTCTTCACATCGCACTCCCACTTGCCCCATTTATCCACGCCTAACTTATCCAGCTGTTCCTTTGTCGGCTTCTCAACCTTTACCCCGTACCAAATTTTTGAAGCATCTCGCCTAATTTTAGAGTGGTCTTTAAAATTTGGTACGGGGTTTACCCTACCCATGCCAATCTCCTCTCCTCAAACTTTTATACACCGCGTAGGCGGCCAAAGGCCACCTACGCGGTGGAATAGGTTACTTTAGCTTATCTACTTCATCTCTTATGGCCATACAAACGGCATCGTATTCGTCCTCTGCGCCAAGTTTCATGCCCCTCTCAATCAGATCCTTTTTAGATACTGGATCTCCGAATCTTATCTTAATCGGATGCAGCTTTGGAAATCGCTGTGTCCTTGGCCATGCCTCAAATGCCCCCTTAATATACACTGGAACAAGAGGTATATCATATTCCTTTGCAATAATACCAATGCCTTTCTTGAATTCCTTTACCTTGCCATCTATGGATCGCTCGCCTTCTGGAAATATGCAAAGCGCCTTATTATGTTTCAAAATAAACGCAGAACCCTGCATCGCCTCTATTATCTGTGAGGCATCTATTGGAATAATCCTTGCTCTTCTTACAAAATTCCTGATAACAGGCACTATAAAATATCTCCTGAATGCTATAAAAAATAGGCCCAGCAGTATTCTGAATGGAACACCTGCTGTCACAATAAGCCCGTCAAAAAAACTTGTATGATTGACACACAAGACATACGGCCCTTTCTTAGGTATCTTATAAGCGCCCTGCACCCTGAGCAAATAAAAAAGCCTGAAGAATAGACTGATAAAACCTTTGACAAAAAATGCAAACATATAGTCAGTCCAGCTAAGCCTGAGTGAAATCTTTTTCTGAAAATCCTTTGGCAAAGGTTGCTTCAAAATCTCTGACCAATGAACAGCCTGAGATTTATTGCTTTGAGCTGATAGCTGATGGCTGATGGCTGATGGCTGATTAAGCAGCTCCCCTACTTTTAAAATCATATCCTTCGCAGTAAATATCTCTGCCATCGCCATCTCATCTGGTATATCCACATCAAAACATTTCTCAATAGCCAGCATAAGCTCTACCCTGCTGAGTGAATCCACGCCCAGATCAAGTTCTATACTGTCAGAGGGATGTATATCTCCTTCTATATCCAAGCTCTCTTTAAGGCAGTCAATGAGTTTCCTGCCGATCTCAGACTCAATTAACTCCTTATCTTCAGGGCTAAGTTCTTGTTTTTTCTTGCCCTCTTCTAAAATCAGAGGCAAAAATTTATTCTTGACCTCATACCTCTTTAGCTTTCCCAGCATAGTGCGAGGCAATGGGGTCTGCGTCAATGTAAAACCCATTATGCGCCTGTAGCCTGGAACGCCTTGCGAAAGATTATCAAATGTGCTTGCCATAACCTGTCTAAGGTTCATCTCCCCGCGCTCTTTAAAAAACTCAGTGTCTGGCACAATAATACCGTGCAAATATTCTAATTTACTCCCGCCTTTTTCCTTTACGACACCCATGGCGCACATCTCTTTTATATACGGCGTCTGAGAATAATGCTTTTCGACCTCTTCAGGAAATACATTTTTCCCAGAGCTCAAGACTATCATTTCCTTGGACCTGCCTGTCACATAAAAATACCCGTCTTTGTCCTCATATCCCAGATCCCCGGAAAGAAACCATTCATCCCTCATTACCTCTTTTGTCTTTTCTTCTTTCTTGTAATAGCCCTTCATCACATTTGGGCCTTTGATAGCGATTTCGCCAATACCATCCGCATCTTTATTCATGATCTTTAGTTCTACGCCAACTATTGGCTTGCCAATAGAGCCTATCTTTTGCCTTTTCAAAGGATTTAGACTTGCAACAGGCGAGGTTTCAGTAAGGCCGTACCCTTCTATTACTTTCAAACCAAGCTTAAAAAAATCTCTGGCAACATCTTTATCAAGCTTTGCGCCGCCGCTTACAAAAAAGCGAAGATTTTTGCCAAAGGCATTCTTAATCTTGCGAAGAAAGATCTTTGCAAGGCCAAATTTTATTACAAGTCTTACATACATCCCTGCCAGGCCATGTATCTCTCCGATCTTTTTCATCATCCTGGAGTGCATCATATGATATATCTGCGGCACGCCAATAAATACAGTTGCCCTCGACGTTTTTATATATTCCCCTAATTTCTCAGGCCAGTCAGAAGGTACATATACCACTTTTGCGCCTGAAAAAAGTGGCGCAAGAAAGGTGGTCATCATGGCATAGGAATGATAGAGCGGCAGAACTGACAAAACTATATCTTTGGCTGAGAATATCTTCAGCTTCTTTAGCGAATGGAAATTTGAACACAAATTTTTATGTGTGAGCATTACACCTTTTGGCAGGTCAGTAGTGCCAGAAGTATACAATAGCAGCATTACCTCATCTGGTTCTATTGTGGCTTTCTTAAATCCCTGAGAGGCGCCTGATTCTTTAATGTCTTCGATGCTAATAGACGGGATAAAGTCCTTAAGGGGCTCAACTATAGCTTGGGTCTCTTTGGAAACCAAAACAAGCTTTGCGCCAGCATCACTAAGGATGTTCTTCGCATCCTTAGTGGTCATGTGAGGGTCAAGAGGAACTGCAATAGCGCCTATGTAAGATAGGGCGAAAAAAATAACTGCAAACTCTGGCCTATTCTCAATGACCATGCCTACCCTGTCTGACTTTAGAATACTCTGCGATGACAAGAAATGGGCAAATGAATTTACCCTATCTCCTAACTGGCCATAGGTCAGAGTCTTGATTGTATCAGCAGTCTTAGTCTCAATCGCAACCCTATCCCTGAACATAGCCACTGAGTTCACAAGATTCTCAGCTATATTATATACAGGATCTATATTATCCATAAAGGTTATTATACCAAATAATCCTGCATGTTACAAACCCGCATTGGATTAACAATCGTAAAAGACGCGGGGTTTCATGGTATCTTTTCTAAAAATTCACGAATTCCTTTTGTATATTCATGCTTTGAATCCACATAGCAGCTATTGTGACTGCCTGTTAAGACTATGTGCCTCTTTGGTTCTGGCGCAGCTTTGAAGAGTTTCACAGATTGAGCGAATGGCACGATGTCGTCATTCTTGCTATGGATTATAAGCTTTGGTATGTTCAGATCCTTGATTCTACTCACCGAGTCAAATTTTGCAGATATAAAAAACGCTGGAAATAACGGATAGAGTGCCCTGGCCATATCTACAGTAGAACTAAATGCAGACTCTGTTATCAATGCCCTGACCTTTTTCCTGCTGGCAAGATCAACTGCTACTGGGCCTCCTAATGATTCTCCATAAGGTATTATTCGTTCTGGCTGGATATTCTTCTCACTCACTAAATAATTGTACGCAGCCTCCATATCTCTATAAAATCCCTTTTCTGACGGCCTGCCGCTACTCTTCCCATAGCCCCTATAGTCAAAAATAAACACATCTAATCCAAGTTTATTCAGCATACCTATCTTCTCTACCCGATGGCTTATATTTCCGCCATTGCCGTGAGAAAATAAAAGCGTATACTCTGAATTCTCTGCTGCTACAAACCACGCATTTATCTTTACACCATCCTCTGTCTCAAAGTAAACATCCTCGTACGCAAGCCCAATGGCGCTCGGCACGACCTCTATCTCCTCCATAGGAAAATAAAGCGACCGGTGTTCGAAATACCGAAAATAGCCAAACACAAAAACTACTGCAACAACTATATACACTATGTTCTTTACCATATAAACCGCCGTATATTAAGGAGGCTATTATGCCCCCTAACCTATATAATATACACCTACTATCCTACACCTATATCCAAACCCGTCCGCCTAAGGCGGACGGGTTTGGATATTAATAAAAAACCTTCGCCAGGCACAAGCCCTTTGCTGGCGCTGTCTGGCCAGCTAAAGCGCGGCGCGTCTTTGATAGAATTTCCTTAACTTTATCTGGTTTCATCCTGCCTCTACCAACATCTATCAATGTACCCACGATGTTCCGCACCATGTTATATAAGAATCCATCTGCCTGTATATAGATTTCTATCAGGGGCGGCTTAGAAACAATAGTAAGTTTTTTTATTGTCCTTATTGAGCTTTTTTCTTTCTTGTCACTTGCCTGAAAAGATTTAAAATCCTTCCTGCCTATAAGATATTTGGCTGCCTTTCTCATAGAATTAATATTCAAGTCATACGAAACAAACGCGGAATGTTGCTTTAATAATGGTGACCTGATTTTCCTATTGAGTATTGTGTATCTATAAAGTTTCTCTTTGGCATCAAATCTGGAATGAAAACTTATATCTACTTCATCTGCTGCAGTTATTACAATGTCTTCAGGTAAGCAGCTATTGAGTCCTCTTTTGATATTTCTTAAAGGCAGGTTTGAATCTATCTTAAAATTTGCGGCCTGCGCCTCTGCATGCACGCCTGAGTCTGTCCTGCCAGCGCCTATAAGATTGATCTTTTTCCCAAATAACTTATAGCCTGCCTTTTCAATCTCTTCCTGAACAGTCTTTCTCTTTTCTTTTCGCTGGGACTGCCACCCGCAGAAACGAGCGCCATCATATTCGATTGTCAGACGGATATTGCGGGTCACTTAATCAAAAGTTCGGCGATCTGGACTGCGTTTAAGGCCGCGCCCTTGCGTAGATTGTCACTGACAACCCATAGATTAAGGCCATATTTTACAGATTTGTCCGCGCGAACTCTTCCAACATAACAGGCATCCTTGCCTGCTGCATCTATGGGAAGGGGGTATTTTGAATTTGAAACATCATCAATGACTTCCACGCCTGGTGATTTTCTAAGGATATCCCTTGCTTCATCCGCGCTTAATTTTCTCTCGGTCTCAATATTGACTGCCTCTGCATGAGAGGTCACGACGCCTACGCGCACGCAGGTAGCAGTCACATTTATGCTGTCATCTTCCATGATCTTCCTGGTCTCATTCAACATCTTCATCTCTTCCTTGGTGTAGTTATTTGGCAAAAATACATCTATGTGCGGGATCACATTAAAGGCAATCTGGGCAGGCAATACTTTCTTTATTTTCTTTATCTTGTCACTGGTTGCCTGACGTTTATTGCTTTTTACAGCCTCTTTAGTTTCTTCCCACAACTGATCCACTGCTTCTTTGCCCCAACCAGAAACAGACTGATAGGTCGCGACAACTATTCTTTTTATCTTTGCAACATCATGAAGCGGCTTTAGAGCTACGACCATCTGTATGGTCGAGCAATTTGGATTAGCTATAATGCCCTTGTGCCTCTTTATTGCATGCGGATTTACCTCAGGGACCACCAGAGGTACTTTTGGATCCATTCTCCATGCGCTGGAATTATCCACGACTATTGCGCCAGCTTTTACAGCGATCGGAGCAAATTCCTTGCTAATGCTTCCGCCCGCACTGAATAGCGCGATATCTATATCCTTAAAAGAATCCTTGCCAAGCACCTCAACCTTATGTGATTTTCCGCAGAATTTAAGCGTCTTGCCTTTTGAGCGGCCTGATGCCAGAAGACGTATATTCTTGACTGGGAACTTTCTCTGCTCAAGCACCCTTATAAATTCGCCACCCACCATACCAGTGGCGCCTACTATTGCTACATTATATTTATTGCTCATGATGACCTCTCTTTGAACCTATTTTACAGGTTCTCTATCACCAGATCCCCTACCTCACTCGTAGAATATCCCATCTTGCCAGCCGAAAGGCTCTTTAGTTTCTCACCCGTCACCTTCATGACTGAAGCCTCAAGCATATTCGCTGCATTTTCTTCTCCAAGGTATTCAAGCATCATCCCGCCTGCGCAGATAGCAGCAAGCGGATTTATGACATTCTTTCCTGTGTACTTAGGCGCTGACCCGCCTATTGGCTCAAACATGGAAATACCCTTAGGATTTATATTGCCTCCTGCAGCAATGCCCATGCCGCCCTGGATCATTGCGCCCAGGTCAGTAATAATATCACCGAACATATTATCTGTCACGATCACATCAAACCACTCAGGATTCTTGATCATCCACATGCATGTTGCATCGATATGCGCATAATCAGTCTTTATATCCTTGTACTCTTTTGCCACTTCATCAAACGTCCTCTGCCACAGGTCCCATGCATATGTCAGGACATTTGTCTTGCCGCAAAGCGTGAGATTCTTTCTCTTATTTCTTTTCCTGGTATATTCAAAGGCAAACCTTATGCAGCGCTCCACACCCTTTCTTGTATTGTGTGAGATCTGTAAGGCGATCTCATCCTTGGTGCCCCTGTTCTTGAATTCGCCCATACCTTTATATAGGCCTTCTGTATTTTCTCTTACCACTACAAAGTCTATATCTTCAGGACCTTTATCTTTTATTGGCGTCCACACACCTGGATATAGCTTTACAGGTCTGAGATTTATGTACTGCTCAAAATGAAACCTGAGTTTTAAAAGTATACCCTGCTCCAAGATGCCAGGCTTTACATCTGGATGCCCTATGGCGCCCAGATATATAGCATCCATTCCGGAAAGCTCCTTTAATACAGGATCAGGCACCAGTTCCTTTGTCTTTAAATACCTGTCTCCGCCTAGATCATATTCTTTTGTCTCATATTTAAAGCCAATTTTCTGGCTCACTGCCTTCAAGACCTTTAACCCTTCTCTCATAACCTCTGGGCCTGTGCCGTCTCCTGGGATCACAGCTATCTTGTATCCCTCGACTCCCTTCGGTCGCTCGGGACTTCGTCCTTCGACGCGCTTCACTTGCTCAGGACGACCCTGAGCCTGTCGAATGGGTCGCATTTCTCAGCCTCGCTTTCTCTTCTTAATCCACTTCAAAAGTCCGCCTGTTTTAATAATCTCCTGTATAAATTTAGGTAAGACTTGAGCCTTGTACGACTTATTTTCCGAAAGATTTACAACCACGCCTTTATCCAGGTCTATCTCCAGATAATCATCCTGTGATATGTCCTGGGCATCTTTTATCTCGAGTATAGACAAGCCGACATTAATCGCATTTCTGTAAAAAATCCTGGCAAAGCTTTGGGCTATTACACATGAGACCCCTGCGCCTTTTATGGCAATCTGCGCATGCTCCCTTGATGAACCGCAGCCAAAATTCTTGCCGCCTACTATTATGTCGCCCTTAGAAACCTTTTTGGAAAAAGTCGCGTCAATATCCTCCATGCAGTGCGCGCCAAGCTCCTTAGGGTCATGAGTATTAAGAAACCTTGCAGGGATTATCTCATCTGTATTTACATCATCCCCAAATTTCCATGCCTTGCCTTTGATCTTCATATAAATTAAAAGATACCACAGAGGTCACAGAGTCTTTCTTTTAATTAAAAATACTCTAAGATGACTATCTTTTTTTCTCAGTGTTTTCTTATGATATTGATATTTTTTATTATCTGTAACTACAATTTTGTGTCATGCCCGTGAAAACGGGCATCTAAAAATTTCCCTCGTACAGATTCCCGCTTTCGCGGGAATGACAACAGAGTTATACTTTTTTTAAAATCTTTGGAGTTCACAGAGGTTTTTCACAATAAACCATAAACAATAAACTATAAACCAACATTTCTCTGTGCACTCTGTGGTTTCTTTTATACCTCCTCTGGGTGCGCTATTCTTCCCTTTACCGCGCTCGCAGCTGCTACGCCAGGATTAGAAAGATATACCTCGCTGTCAGGATGCCCCATCCTGCCGCGGAAGTTCCTGTTTGTAGTCGCAATGGCGCGTTCTCCTTTAGCCAATATACCTAAATGGCCTCCCAGGCACGGCCCGCAGCTCGGTGTAGAAAAAACCCCGCCAGCCTTCAAGAATATCTCTGCAAGCCCTTCTTTTATTGCCTGCAAATAAATCTTTTGCGTAGCAGGAATAACTATAAGCCGGACTCGCGAATCCACTTTTTTGCCTTTAAGCACCCTTGCAGCTATCCTTAAATCGCTTATCCTGCCATTCGTACATGAACCTATTACTGACTGGTCTATCTTAATACTCTTAAATTTAGTAACAGGCCCGGCATTACTTGGCAAATGAGGCGCAGAGACCTGCGGCTCTATTTTCTTAACATCATATTCCCGGATTTCACAGTATTTAGCATCCTTATCACTTTTTAGGCCCATTATCTTTTTATGGGATACGGAATACGGACGACGGGCGACGGAGTGTGTATATTTACATGTGATCTCGTCCGGTTCAATAATACCAGACTTACCGCCAGCTTCTATGGCCATATTACACATCGCAAATCTATCGTCCATACATAGCGAACGAATGGTCTCGCCTGTAAACTCCATTGCCTTATACAACGCGCCATCAACGCCAATATCTCCTATAGTATACAATATCAAATCCTTGCCGCTCACCCACTTTCCTAATTTTCCATGATAAATAAACTTTATGGTCTCTGGCACCCTTAGCCATACGCAGCCTGTGATAAAACCAGCTGCCAGGTCAGTTGAGCCCACGCCTGTTGAAAACGCACCAAGCGCGCCATAAGTGCATGTATGAGAATCAGCGCCTATGATCAAGTCTCCAGGCCCTACAAGTCCTTTTTCTGGCAAAAGCGCATGCTCTATACCCATTCTCCCAATCTCAAAATAATTTTCTATTCGGTGCTTAATTGCAAATCTCTGCAATATCTTTGCCTGATCAGCGCTCTTCCTGTCTTTTGCAGGAGTAAAATGATCTGGCACAAGCGCTATCTTTTTCCTGTCAAAGACCTGTTTAGCGCCGATAGACTCAAACTCCTTTATGGCAATGGGCGCGGTAATATCATTGCCAAGCGCCATATCGATCTTTGCATAAATAAAATCGCCTGGCACAATGGACTTTTTATTTGTATGTGCCAATAATATTTTTTCGGTTATGGTATATGCCATTTATTTAAACATCCTTTACCAATGCGATCTCCTGGCAATCAGGGAACTTAACGCATTTTATGCACTCTGACCAGATCTTGTGCGGTAGTTCAGAATGCTCGACCTTTTTAAAACCAAATTTCTCAAAGAATGCAGGGACATATGTCAGCGCGAATATGCGTTTCACCTTTAAGAGTTTTGTGTCATCAAATACTGCCTTGACCAATGAGCTTCCTATTTTTTGCTTTTGCCTCGACTCCCTGACTGCCAATGACTTTATCTCTGCAAGATCATCCCATGTGACATGAAGCGCCACACAGCCCATTATTTTGCCCTTTTCTTCATAAACAAAAAAATCCCTTATGTTCTCATACAGCTCATTTAAAGAACGCGGGAGCATCTTATCCTGATCCGCATAAAAATTTATAAGCTCCTGGATGGCCTTTATATCTTGAACATTGGCTTTTCTTATCATTTTTTACCTTTCACAATGCCATGCCCTTTGGTATGACCACTATTCCGGAATCAGTTACAGTAAAGCGCTTTTTGTCTTCATCAAAATTGTACCCTATTGTCATTTTCTGCGGCACTTTTACATACTTATCTATAATAGCCCGTCTTACCTTTGCATATCTACCTATATCCACGCCCTCCATAAGCACAGAATCGCTTACCTCTGAAAAACTATTGATCCTTACATTGGGCGACAATACGCTTGCATGAACCCTGCCTCCGCTGATTATACAGCCATGCGATACAAGGGAATTAAGCGCCATGCCTATCCTATTGTTATCCTCTTCAGCAAATACAGTCTTTGCCGGGCCAAACTGTTCCTGATATGTCCTGAAAGGCCAATCTCTATCATATAGACTAAATGCCGGAAATATAGAAACAAGTTCCATATTGGCCTCGTAATAAGCATCTAGATTACCTATGTCCCGCCAGTAGGGCGGCTCTTTCCTCTCTTTATCTACGAATTTGTATGCGCATACTTTGTGTCTATTCAGCATTAAAGGAATAACATCCCTTGCAAAATCATGCGAAGAATCTTTTTTCCCGGCATCCTCAGACAAGATCTCCTCTATCACGACCCTATTAAAAACATATATGCCCATCGATACAAACAATTGATCAGAGTTCTTTAAAATCCTATCTTCTGCACTCGGCTTTTCAATAAGCCTTTTAAGCCTTGATTTATTATCCACATCGCACACACCCAGCTGGCACGCCTTTGTCTTTTCCAGCTTAACTACCCCTACTGTAAGGTCTGCCTTCTCTTGTATATGAAAATCAAGCATGTCTCTATAATCCATCTTGTAAATATGATCGCCTGCCAAGATCAGCACATGATCCGGCCTCTCATCTTCCATTGCATAGATGTTCTGATATAGCGAATCTGCTGTGCCTTGATACCACTGGTCGCTGACCCTTTGCTGTGCAGGTATTATATCTATATATTCGCCTAACTCTCCATTCAATACATTCCACCCTAGGGAGATATGCTTAACGAGAGAGGAAGATTTATACTGGGTCAGGACATGTATCTTACGCAGCCCAGAGTTTATACAATTAGAGAGTGTAAAATCTATGATCCTATAGACACCCCCGAATGGGACTGCTGGCTTTGTCCTGTCTTTTGTAAGAGGAAAGAGCCTTTCCCCTTTACCCCCTGCCATTATGAAAGTCAAAACATTCTTCATGACATGCTCCTTGGTAAGCGTTTATTATACAATAACACCATAATAAATGCAAACACACTTCTCTTACCTGCCCAAATCTAACCAGGTTAGACTAATATCAAGTCAGAGAGATGGAATCCAATAGTTTTTTAGTATAAGAATGCTGTGGATTTCTAAAAACTTCCTCACACAGGCCAATCTCCACGATCCTGCCTGACTGCATCACTGCCACCCTGTCGCAGATAGATGCCACCACGCCCAGGTCATGACTTATAAATAAATACGTAAGGGCCTTTTGCTCCTGAAGGTCCATTAAAAGATTCAGGATCTGCGCCTGTATAGATATATCCAGACTGGAAACAGGCTCATCGCATATTATAAACTCAGGCCCGGTAGCCAGGGCCCTGGCAATACCCACGCGCTGCTTCTCGCCCCCTGATAACTCAGACGGAAGTCTATTAAAATAAGATTTACCAAGGCCAACCATGTCCAGGAGTTCAGCCGCCTTTTTCCTTCTCTTCGGGCCTGGATAATTATAATGAATAAGAAAGACTTCCTCTAATGCACTGCCGATCTTTACGCGCGGGTCCAGAGACAAGTAAGGATCCTGGAATATTATCTGTATCTCTTTCCTGATGCCCTGCATCTTCCTGGCTGCGGCCTTTAATAGATCATCTCCTTTGTACAAAATACTTCCCCTCTGTACATCAGTAAGCCTTAAAATAGATTTTGCCAATGTGCTCTTGCCGCACCCAGATTCTCCAACAAGCCCAAATATTTCACCCTTATCAATAGAGAGATCCATATTATCAATGGCAGCTACTTTGTGCTTTGGATAGATCTTTGTGAGATTAGATACCTTTAATAGTTCCATGGGCTATTAATTCTTTAGACCTTATACAGCGAGAATAATGCCCATCTGAAAATTTTCCCAGAAACGGCTCTTTCTCTCTGCATGGTTTTATTCTAAATTTACATCTCGGATAAAATTTACAACCTTCTGGCAATTCTGAAAATAGCGGCGTCCTGCCCTCGATAGCATTAAACCTTTCTTTTCTGTGTTCGATAGAAGGTATAGAATTTACCAGGCCCCTTGTGTAAGGATGGCCAGGCCTTGACATCAAGGTCTTTGCCGGGCCCTGCTCTACTATCCTGCCAGCATACATAACACCTACCCCATCAGCCAGCTCAAATACTGTCCTAAGGTCATGGGATATAAATAAAATCGATAGGCCTAAATTCTTTTTTAATTCCATTACCAGTTCCAGTATCTTTTTTTGAACAGTCACGTCAAGGGCTGTTGTAGGCTCATCCAGGATCAATAGATCTGGCTTTGATACGATTGCCATTGCTATCATGGCGCGCTGCTGCATACCGCCAGACAATTCGTGCGGATATACCTTTTTTCTATCGATCAATTCCTTGAGCCCAACACTCTTTAAGGCCTCAGAAATAGACCCCTCTACATCATCATCCTTAGGCAATACTTCTTTTAATTGTTCATGAATTGTAAATACAGGGTTTAGTGAACTAAGCGGCTCCTGAAATACATAAGAGATTCTGCTGCCTCTGTATTTCCTTAATTCTTCAGGGCTCAGAACCAAAAGATTCTTGCCCTCAAATAAAATCCGTCCAGAACTAATCCTGCCCTTGTGCCCTGGTATAAGCCTCGTAATAGATAATCCAACTGTTGTCTTTCCGCATCCAGACTCCCCAACCAGGCCAATGCACTCACCCTTGCCAATCTCTAAGTCCACACCCCGCACCACCTCAATATCATTATACTTAACCCTTAACCCTTCTATCCTCAAAAACATTATGACCTCAAAAGTTTTTCGCGGATGCCCTCGCCCAGCAGGTTATATCCTAAAACTGTAATAAAGATTGCCAGGCCCGGGAACAGCATCATCCACCATGCCGCGCCCATAACTGATTTGCCTTCACTTAAGATATTGCCCCAGCTTGGAGTTGGTGGCTGCACGCCTATTCCAAGAAAGCTCAGGCTGGATTCTACTAAAATCGCAGCTGCAATGCCCAGGGTGATGCTCACTAATACCGGCGCCATTGCATTAGGGATCAGGTGCCTGCTGATAATCCTGAAATCACTTGCGCCTATTGCCTTCTCAGCATAGATAAAATCTCTTTCCTTCAGACTCAATATCTCTGCCCTGATCAGCCTTGCCACGCCCATCCAGCTCGTAACTCCTATAATTATCATAATATTTATTATGCTGGGCTCTAAAAGCGCGATCACAGCCAGTATAAGAAAAAATGTAGGAAAACATAGCATTATATCTACAAACCTCATAATAATAATATCTACCCATTTGCCATAATAGCCTGCTATAGCCCCCAGCGTTATGCCTATCAGCGCTGCAATGCCTACAGCTATAAACCCGACCAATAGTGATATGCGTGCCCCGAAGACCATACGGCTGAATAAATCCCTGCCCAGGCTATCAGTCCCTAAAAGATGTTCTCTTGAAGGCCCCGTAAGGATGTTCTCAATATCGATCTTGCCAGGATCATGTGTAGCAATAAACGGCGCAAAGATTGCAATTATCGCAAAAAATAATACTATGCTGAATCCAAATATCATTAACTTATTCATATTTTATCCTGGGATCAACTGCTGCATATGAAATATCAGCCAGGAGATTGCCTAAAAGTGTCAAGCTGGCGCCTATAACTAAAACACCCATTATAACAGGGTAATCCCTTGTCATCACAGACTCATAAAAAAGCCTTCCCATTCCAGGAATGCTGAAAATAGATTCAAATATAACACTCCCGCCTATAAGGCCAGGGACTGACAATCCTAAAATAGTAACAACAGGCAAAAGCGCGTTCTTGAACCCGTGTTTATAAATCACATCTTTTTCCCTCAAGCCCTTTGCCCTTGCAGTGCGTATATAATCCTGTCTTAAGACATTCGTCATATTGCTCCGCATATAACGCGAAATACCAGCAAGTCCGCCAAACGCCGAAACAAAAACTGGTAAAACCAGGTGCCTTGCGATATCAAGTATCTTCTCAAAAAAACCAAATTTTTCAAACTCCAGTGATTTTATCCCTGAAACAGGTAAAATCCCCCACCGCACGCCAACAAGATCCATTAGAATCAAACTCAACCAAAAAGTAGGAATGGCAAATCCAACAAAGACAAACACTGTCATAGACCTATCGTAAAAACTGCCTTCCCTGACTGCTGAACTTACGCCGATGGGTATACCTATAAGCAAGATCAAAATAATCGATGCCAGATTTATTCCAAGTGTAACAGGAATACGCTCTAAGATCTTTGTGATTACCGGCCTCGAGTCAACAAAAGAAATCCCAAAATCAAGACGTAAAAGCCTTCCTAACCAATCCGCGTATTGTATGTGGAGGGGCTTGTCCAGGCCATAGAGAGTCATCATTCGCTCTCTTGCCTCCATAGAGACCTTTGGATTAAACTGCGTCTCCATATCAGTCGGCTTCCCTGGCGCAAGATGGATTACCGCGAAGGTAATTATGGTTATACCTAAGAGAAAGGGGATTAAACCTATCAGTCTCCTAAACACATATTTAAGCATATAGAATCACGTAAACTAAAAAGTCAAAAGTTTTAAGTTTTGAATTGTGGTTTTTCCTTTTTACTTTTTCCTTTTGAGTTATCTTGTATATCTTTGCTCGTCTCTAGGCACATGCCACTTGATAAAATCATGGCCTATGCCTATTGCACCTACTTCAATCCCTTTAAATCTCCTATGGATAATTGGCAGGCTGTCAGGCACATATAAAAACAAATAGGGTTGCTCTTCGTATAAAATCTCGTGTATCCTGTGATATATCCCTGCCCTTTCTTTCTGGTCAAAGGTCTCTCTGCCATCCAGGAGCAATTTGTCGATCTCGCTATTTGAGTAACTTACAAAATTAAACTCGCCCTCCTTTGTCTTGGAAGAATGCCATATATCGTACATATCAGGATCCTGTCCAAGGCCCCAGCCAAGAAGCACAGCATCGAACCTCCTCTTATTGATAAATTCGCTCACAAAGGCGCTCCATTCTATAATCTTGATCTTGACATCTATGCCGACTTGCTTAAGCCTCCTCTGCATGATCTCAATCGTCATCTTGCGTTGTTCATTGCCTTGATTTGTAATAATAGTAAATGAAAATTTCATACCATCTTTTTCTAAAATGCCATCGCCATCCTTATCTTTCCATCCTGCTTCTTGTAAAAGCAATCTTGCCTTATCAGGGTCATACTCAAGGGGCTTCACATCTTTATTGTAAGCCCATGATTCCGGAATAAAAGGGCCTGTTGAGATCCTTCCGAGCCCTAAAAGAACCCCTCTGATAATCTCCTGTTTATCCACAGCATAATTTATTGCCTGCCTTACTTTTATATCCTGGAACCTGGGATCTTTCAGATTGTAACCCATATATGTATATCCAAAACTCGGAAAATTAAACTTCTGAAAATTCTCGTTGAAAAACCTGTTCGTGGTCTGCCTACTGGCCTGTAAAGGCGTAAGAGAGATATAATCTACCCCCTCTGCCCTCAGCTCTAAAAATAAGGTGGCCTGATCCGGTATGATCCTGTAAATGTACCTATTGATATATGGCCTGCCTTCGAAATAATCATGATTTGAAACAAGCTCTACCCTTTCTCCTGTTTTCCATAGTTTAAATTTATACGCTCCTGTGCCTATTGGGTCTCTTGAGAACTTTGTATTGATTAAATCCTCTCCTTCTAATAGATGTCTGGGCATGATATTCATACCCCAGCTGGAAAGGCCTGGAGAAAATGGTTCTCTGTATATAACCCTGGCAGTGTAATCATCCATGACCTCAAACTGCTTGACCATCTTAAAATCTCCACTATAAGGCGTAGGCACATCTGGATCTATCAAACTCTTGTAAGTAAATTCCACATCCCTGGCTGTAAACAGCTCTCCGTCATGCCACCTGACATTTTTTCTTAAATAGAATGTGATCTCCAATCCATCTTCAGATACCTCCCAGTTTTCAGCAAGGTCGCTTACTAACTTTAAGTCCTTATCATACTTTACAAGCCCATTGTATATTAATCCGCAAATTGCACCAGAGGCGCTATCAGAGGCCAGGATAGGAATAAGCGTCCTGGGTTCGCCAATAGAACCCGCCACAATGCTATCACCATAATCAGGCCTGAATCCCAGTAAAACTAAAATAAAAAACAAAAAGGCCGTCTTTGTAAAGACGGTCTTTTTGTTTATTAACATATCCATATCTTTAAACCTATAAGCTGTCACGAAAATCGTTCCAGCCTAAGGGCGGCACTTTTGTGACGCCCTATTAAATCTATTCAGCTGGCGCCTCGCCAGGAAACTTCGGCATTTCCTCCGGGACTACTGGCATTTCTTCTACAGCCTCATATTCTGTCATATCTACTACTTCTTCAGCTACAGTCTTAACATCTACCGCATCAGCAGTCTCAGTTGTCTCTATTGGCACAGGGATATTTAACTTGTCAATAACAGACCTTGATCTGCGACTGGAGGTAATTGCCAGAGTCAGGCATGTGATTATAAACAAAGTAGCGCATATAGTTGTAAGCCTTGTCATAACGCTGGCGCTCTTTGTCCCAAATAAACTCTGCATCTGAGACCCGCCAAATGTATCTGCCAGGCCTCCACCCCTGCCTGCCTGAAGTAATATTACTGCTATCAGAAACAAACTTGCTATTACATGTATTATAATGATTGAGGTATACATACTATCCTCTCTTTTTTATACACAGATTATCACAGATTTCGTGTAGAATCCGTTCAGACCCCCACCGCGGGGGTGGGTCACCCCCGCGGTGGGGGTGGTCAATTTTTATAATACTGCGTTTTTCACTATTTCTGCAAATGAATTAACATCAAGACTTGCGCCGCCTACAAGTGCGCCATCAATATCTTCCTGAGCCATCAGCTGAGCAATATTCTCAGGCTTTACGCTCCCGCCATATTGAATCCTTATCTTAGAAAATGCCTCTCTATCGTAAGACCTCTCAATGAACTCCCGTATAAATCTATGCGCCTCCTGCGCCTGCTGAGGCGTTGCAGTCCTGCCAGTGCCTATGGCCCATATTGGTTCATACGCAATAACGATCCGAACGGCCTCGTCCTTTGCCACATCTCTCAATCCCCGTGCAAGCTGCTTCTCCAGGATCTCTAAGGTCATGCCGCTGTCTCTTTCTTCAAGCCTCTCGCCAATGCACATGATCGGCACCATGCCATGCCTCAGGGCGACCTTGAGCTTCTTATTAACATCGTCATCTGTCTCTCCAAAAATATTTCTTCTCTCAGAATGGCCTACGATCACGTATCTGCATCCAGCATCCTTCAGCATATTCGGAGAGATCTCGCCAGTAAATGCCCCTTCTTCTTCCCAGTATAAGTCCTGAGCCCCTAACATAATACTCGAATCCATGATCTGGTCACTCACCTTGCTTAAAGAAGTAAATGGAGGACATATCACAATATCTGCCTCTGCAAATGTATAAAATTTCCTCTTGAGTCCGATCGCTGCATTAATCGACTCCTGAACTGTCTTGTGCATCTTCCAATTGCCTGCTATTACGGGTCTTCTCATTTTTTCTCCTATTTGCTATCCAGCGCTGCTATGCCCGGCAGCACCTTGCCTTCCATGTACTCTAATGATGCGCCTCCACCAGTAGATATATGCGTCATTGAAGCCTCTAAACCAAATTTTGAAATAGCGCTCGCTGTATCACCGCCGCCTATTATAGTGACTGCCTTAAGCCCTGCTATAAATCTCGCTATATCCTCGGTCCCTCTTGAGAACTTTGATATCTCAAATATTCCCATTGGCCCATTCCATATAATCATCTTCGCGTTTCTAAGCTCTTTTTTGAATTCATCAACTGTCTTTGGCCCAATATCCACACCAATCCAGTTCTGAGGTATGGTATCTTCCACAACCCTGGTGTTACTGTCTGCGTCTATCTTATCAGTTATGAGATGATCTACTGGCAAGAGAATCTTTACGCCCAGCTTTTTTGCCTTTTCCCTCAAGGAGTTTGCGATCTCTAATTTATCTGCCTCGAGCTTGGAAGCGCCTATCTCTTTTCCTTCTGCCTTGATAAATGTATATGCCATTCCACCGCCAATAAGCAGCGCGCTGACTTTATCCAGCAGGTTCTCTATAACCATTATCTTGTCAGAGACCTTTGCGCCGCCCAGCATTGCGACAAATGGCTTTGGCGGATCCTGGAGCGCCTTTTCAAAATACTCTATCTCCTTTGCCAATAAAAATCCCGCAACAGAGGATTTCATAAACTTTGTAACGCCTTCTGTGGATGCATGGGCGCGATGTGCAGCGCCAAATGCGTCATTTACATAAACATCCCCTAAGGAAGCAAGCCTTTTTGCAAACTTCTCGCCATTCTTTGTCTCTTCGGCATGAAACCTTAAATTCTCAAGGAGCACCACGTCTCCATCCTTCATCATGGAGACTGTCTTTTTTACCTCATCTCCAACACAGTCGTCTAATTTTTTTACCTCTTTTCCCAGAAACTCAGAAAGCCTGCTTGAAACAGGCGTAAGCCTCATAGACTCTTCTACCTTGCCTTTTGGCCTGCCAAGGTGACTCATCAGAATTACCCTTGCGCCATTATCAACAGCATATTTTATAGTAGGAAGCGCTGCCTTTATCCTTGTATCGTCATCTATATTCAAGTCCTTGTCCAAGGGCACATTAAAATCCACCCTCATCAAGACCCGTTTACCTTTGATATCAATATCCTTGATTGTCTTTTTGTTCATCTTTAATGAGCACTTATAGCATATATATAGCACTAATGCAACTGAAAAATAACTTCTTCGATTATTTCTTGATGCTGATTTTCATATTAAGTCCTGTTTCTTCCCCGCTGGCCAGCTTTATATCCCAGATAGGAAATATACAGGAGCACTGATAGCTCAGGCCATATGCCCTTTCTGATTGCGAGACAGTCCTTACAGGAAAATGCCATATCTTCTTAGGTCTCTCAGAAAATCTAAGCTCAACACATAATTCGTCCTTAGAATCTTTCAGAATAAAGGCATTACCCTTGTCGCTGTATCTATCAGTCTCAGCGTTGGGCATAGTTATGTTAAACTCGATGCCAAAACATGTATTCATGCCTGAATCACCCTGATTCTTCAAGGTGTAATTGATCTCTATCCCTTCTCCCGCAATGATAGATATCTCTTTTGTAATATGGACTGGCCTGTCATTTACCCTGCCGCTTCTTGTCAACACGACCTTTCTATCTTCTACGCCAGCCCTATAGGTTCCTTCTTGAAAATCACCTTTATCAGTATAATTACAATTTGCAAAATCACCCTTACTCAGGTCATTGTCTATAAAATGCTCTATCAGGCAGGCCCTTATATTTTTATCATAGTATATACCGTTTTTGATCCCCTTATCCATGGTCTTGATGGCCTCGTGGATCTCAAAGTTTGAACTATAGTTCTTATTTATCCTATCCAGGATCTTTTTATGATAACTCTCTTCACGCCTCGCAAGGGTATTTACCAGATTCCATGACTCAGGCTTATAGTCCAGCTCTCTTATCGCCCCGCCATCTGCAGGATCTACGCAGATAAAAAAATCCTTATCCTGCATTATAACTGTCTGCCTCCCGCTATTATAAAAATCCATTTCCTTAATATCTAACCAACCATCCTGCTGGGCATGCTCTACTTCATCAGAAATCTTATCCGCATTTATAAGGTGCTCATATACTGCCTTTCTGAGATGGTAAAGGTAGATCCCGCCAAAGACTCCATGCCAATAAGGACAATTTGTCTGGGCCTTAAATAATTCCCTCTTGGCCTCAGCTAATTTATCTCTCTTCATCGCAACCTTGTCACTGCACACTAAATCCTTTATCCTCTGGCTGGTATGCCACATCCTCTTATGCATCTGATTTGATTCAGGATACCGCTCTAAATAATTCATCCATGAACCATTTGCCCATTCCATCATCTCCTCATAAGAGGCCTCAGGGATCTGCACATCCTTTAAGGGCTGAAAAAGTGAAAGACAATCGGAAAACTTAACAGTCTCTATCCATCGAATGTTCCCTGTAAGGGCCTTAAAAAAACTATTGAGCCAGCCTTTTTTATACACCCAGTCATGCGTATATGGCCATTCACCAAATTTCTCAGCATCATCTCCGTAGGTAAACAAAGGGTCATGTTTTTTAGCCAGAATGCTCTTAAAATAATCCATGGTCTCTCGCGGCGGCCTGAAAGGCATGGTATACCTGAGCGCCTTGTCAGACGGAAATACAGCGACCTTGGCATCATCCCCGCCTGTTAAAAAATAACCATATACGTCATCCTTGTCCACGCCTGCCTTTATTAAATGCGCGTCGTCCAGAATAGCATATTTCATACCACACACATTGAGCTCTGGAATAATCTCAGGAGACCAGACCCTCTCTGGCACCCACAGCCCGATTGGCCTTACGCCAAACCTGTTCTCAGAAAATCTCGTCAGCATCTCTATCTGGCCGATCCTGTCTATCTTTGGTATTGCCTGAAAAATAGGCTCGTAAAATCCTCCCCCTATGATCTCCACCTGACCCTTATCAACAAGGGCCTTTACCTTATCCAGAAACTCAGGGTATTTCTCCTCAAAATAATCCAGGAGATTACCTGAAATATGAAATGCCATCTTTATCTCAGGATATTTAGAAAAAACGCCTAGAAAGGGTTTATAGCAATTCTGGTAAGCCCGCTCCAGGATCTCTTCAAAGTTCCCGACAGGCTGGTGAAAATGCAGACCTAAAGCAAAGTAAACTTTATTCATATTATCTTTACAAACTCGTTATACAACTTTT
The DNA here is from genome assembly GCA_018896815.1 of Candidatus Omnitrophota bacterium. GTDB lineage: Bacteria > Omnitrophota > Gorgyraeia > Gorgyraeales > Gorgyraeaceae > JAHILY01. Next base: position 25,469 of record JAHILY010000108.1, read on the forward strand.
CATATTTCTCGGCAGATGCGGCCCATGAATAGTCGCAGGAAAGGCCATTTTGTAGAAGGGTATTCCATAAGTCCTTATTCTTAAAAACCTCTACTGCCTTTTTCATAGAAGCTAGTAGCGCCTCGCCATATGCCTCTTGAAACTTAAACCCATTTCCCTTTTTTGTGACAGGATCAAAATCTTCTACTGTGTCATCCAATCCGCCAACTGCCCTTACGACAGGCACAGTCGCATACTTCATGCTGTATAACTGGTTTAAACCGCACGGCTCATACCTTGAAGGCATTAAAAACATGTCGCTCCCTGCCTCTATCTTGTGAGCCAATACATTGTCAAAACCTATTCGCGCCCCAACATGGCCCTTATATTTTTCAGAAAGCCCTTTAAAGATATTGTTATATTTTTCGTCACCAAATCCGAGGAGCGCAAGATCAATGCCTAGTTCAAGGAGCTTATCCATGCAGTCTGCGACTATATCTATTCCTTTTTGCTCAGCAAGCCTTGTTATCATACCTATAAGAGGCCTGCTGGGATCATATTTTATGCCATATTCCCCTAAGACATCCTTTTTGCATTCAAGTTTACCACCCATGTCCCTTGCGCTATATTTCTTGGCTATAAACTTATCTGTCTCAGGATTCCACACAGAATAATCAACACCATTCACAATGCCATAGAGGGCTTTCTTTCGTGTATTGAGAAGTCCGTCCAGGCCGCAGCCAAGCTCCTTTGTCAGGATTTCACGGGCATAACCTTTGCTCACACTGCTAATCGCATCAGAATAAATTATACCTGCTTTTAAGAAACTCATCCTGCCGTAAAATTCAAGCCCATGCATGTTAAATAGTTTGCCAGGGATATTGAGTCTTCTCATATACTCTCTGCCAAAAAGGCCCTGGTATGCCATGTTGTGTATTGTAAAAAGGGTCTTTGTATCAGAAAATAAAGAGTCTTTCTTATGAAAGAGCCTGATATACAACGGGACAAGGCCAGTCTGCCAGTCATTACAGTGGATTATATCCTGGCGGCCTATGTGCGGAATTAATGCGACAATGGCCTTGGCAAAAAACCCAAAGCGCAGCGCATTGTCAGGATAATCTCCTTGAGGGATCCCGTATAATTGATCTCTATTGTAATATTCGTCACTTTCAATGAAATAGATATTGACATTGCCATGTTTTAAAAAATAAAACTTAAAATCCTTTTCTTCTTTAAATAATGCAGGATCGAATCCATTCTCTTTTACACATTTATATAGCGGCAGGATTACACTGCAGGTATGGCCTCTCTTGCTGAGCGCTTCAGGAAGCGCGCCTATTACATCTGCAAGCCCGCCTGTTTTTGCAAAGGGAACAACTTCTGAGGAAACGAAGAGGATATTCATGGTTTTACCTCCCCCACCGCGGGGGTGGGTCACCCCCGCGGTGGGGGAGGTTATATTGATCTATAGACCTTTATTAGCAATAAACTCAATCAAATCCACAACCCTGCAGGAATAGCCCCACTCGTTGTCATACCAGCTCATGACTTTTACTAATCTCTTGTCAATTACATTGGTCAGATCTGCGTCTACTATTGAAGAGTATGGATTTCCATTAAAGTCCTTTGAAACAAGAGGCTTGTCAGAATATTCAAGGATCCTCTGCAGTTTTCCTTCTGCTGCCTCTTTAAACGCCCTGTTTACCTCTTCTTTAGATGTATCTTTTTCTACCTCACATACCAGATCAACTAACGACACATTAGGAGTAGGCACCCTTATAGCAAGGCCATCGATCTTGCCTTTTAACTCAGGCAATACCAGGCCTACTGCCTTTGCCGCGCCAGTTGTAGTAGGTATCATGGAAAGGGCTGCTGCCCTTGATCGCCTCAGATCCTTATGGACAAGGTCCAAGACATTCTGATCATTCGTGTAAGAATGAATAGTAGTCATCAACCCCCTCTTAAAACCAAACTTTTCTATCAGCACCTTTGCTACAGGCGCAAGACAATTAGTCGTGCATGAAGCATTTGAGATAATCTGATGCTTTTGAGCATTGTACATGTTCTCATTTACGCCGAGCACGATCGTTATATCCTCATTCTTCGCTGGCGCGCTTATAATAACCTTTTTTGCACCTGCCTGTATATGCTTCATTGCCCTTTCCTTGTCTCTGAATATGCCTGTGGACTCTACTACTATCTGCACTCCTAAACTGCCCCATGGAATCTCTGCAGGATCCTTGTGATTTAATACCTTTACCTCCTTACCGTTTACAATAAGCATGCCTTCTTTTGCTTCAATATTTACCTTTAGCTCGCCAAGTATTGAGTCGTATTTCAAAAGATGCGCTAAAGAAGCTGTTGGGACAGGTAAGTCATTGATCGCCACAAAATCAATGTTCTTATTCTCGACTGCTGCCCTGAAAACATTTCTGCCAATCCTGCCAAAACCATTAATACCGACCTTTACTGCCATGCTAAACCTCCCTTAATGAGTACTTCAGTTACGTCATCTGCAAGATGACGTAACTGAATCTTCTCTGTTTCGCTACCACAATGTGCGAATTAATCCCCCCTGCTTTCATGCTGAAAGCATGAAGGGGGGACAAGTTCGGACAGATAACTTACGAAAATCAAAGATTTTCGTAAGTTATGTCCTCACTTGACCTCCCTTAGATATTTCGCTGCCAATTCTGGTGATGTTGGATTAATATAAAACCCAGACCCCCATTCAAATCCAGCGACGTTTGTTAACTTTGGCATTATCTCAAGATGCCAGTGAAACTCTTCATTGATGCCATCTCTTATCGGAGCAGTGTGTATTATAAAATTGTAAGGCGGATCTTTCAAGACAATTTTTAACCTCGAAAGTGTGTCCTTTAATATTACAGCGAGACTTGCGGCCCTTTTATTATCTATCGACTTAAAATTCTGATTATGGAGTTTTGGCAAAATCCATGTCTCAAATGCAAAGCGCGGCACAAACGGACAAAAAGAAATAAAATCCTTGTTCTCGCTTATCACCCTCAGCTTATCCTGTCTCTCCTGAGCCATCATGTCACAAAATACGCATCTCTCGCGATAGCTGAAATAGTTCGTAGAGCCCTTGAGTTCTTCCTTGACCCTTTTTGGCACAATCGGAAGCGCAACAAGCTGTGTATGCGTGTGCTCAAGCGAGGCGCCTGCTGAGGCGCCATGGTTTTTAAAGATTAATATATAGTTGAATCTTTTGTCTTTTTCCAGGTCCAGGCTTCTGGCCCTGTATTGTAAAACAACATTTTTAAGTTCGCCTTGCGTGAGATCAGCCATGTCTCTTTCGTGATCAGGCGTTTCTATTATGACCTCATGCGCGCCTACGCCATTGGTCATATCATACAGGCCTATGCCGCGCTTATCCAGGCCTCCTTCCATCCTCAATGCTGGAAACTTATTTGGGACAGTCCTTACAGACCAGCCTGGCGTATCAGGCTTGGAACGCCTATTCCTTTTTGCACCAACTTCGGGCGGTGTCATTTTCTCGTTGCCTGGACAAAAAGGACACACCCCGCCCTTTTTTACCTGTGGCTTTAAATCAAAATCCTCAGGCCTTTTCGGATTAGTTATATCTACTATTATCCATCGTCCTGTTATTGGATCACGACGTAGTTGACTCATTTAAATCTTCGTTTGCCTCAAGTATTTAGCCCCATCTTCCGGCGGCGTGGGATTAATATAAAACCCAGACCCCCATTCAAAACCAGCCACCTGCGTTATTCTTGGAGTAATTTCTATGTGCCAGTGATAGTCCTCTTTTATTGTGTGCCAGTAACCAGGCCTTTCTGTGCGCCTGAAAGGCGCTGTATGCAGCATATAATTATATGGCGGGTCATTGAGCGCCTTTGATAGCTTATGGAGCACAGTTTTGAACACCATGGCAAGGTCTTTTATTTCTTCCTTGCGAATATCTACAAAATCAGAACAGTGTTTTTTAGGTAAGATCCAGATCTCAAAAGGAAATCTCGATGCATAAGGCGCTATTGCCAGCAGATGTCTTGTTTCCATAATAACTCTTTTTTGCTCTTTCAGCTCCTGCCTTATCAGGTCACAAAATATACACCTGTCTTTAAATTTGTAATAAAATCTTGCGCCTCTCAATTCTTCCTTTACCCTGGTAGGCGTAACAGGCGTGGCTATGATCTGCGAACGCACATGCTTCGTGGTCTTTGAGCCTCCTGCCCTTAAGCCATGGTTCTTAAAGAGCAGGCAGTATTTAAGATTTACATCTTTTCCAAGCTCTATAATCCGATTCACGCTTGCCTTTATCACAAGTTCTATCTGGGCCATGGGTAACTCATAGATATCCGCACAATGTTTTGGAGACTCTACTATAATCTCGTGCGCGCCTACTGGATTCATCACGTCATACATGCCTACGCCGCGTCTATCGACTTCGCCATTTACATCCAGCTTCTGAGATATGCTGGGTACTACCCTCACATCCCAGCCAGGTGTATCTTTTTTTGAGCCCTTTTTCCTTATAGAGAACACCTCGGGAATCGTGTCTTTTTCATGGCCTTCACAAAATGGACAGACACCCTCTTCTTCCTCAGGATGCAAGACCTTGAAATCGCTGGGTCTCTTTGCCCTCTCAGTAGATATAATTACCCATCTTCCGATTATAGGATCTTTTCTTAGTTCTGGCATATTAGGGA
>JAHILY010000109.1 GCA_018896815.1 Candidatus Omnitrophota bacterium
AAGATTGCCCGGACTATAAGTGACCTGGCTGGGAGTGAGAATATCCATGCCGAACATATCTCTGAATCCATTGGCTACCGTTCTCTCGACCGTAACTTCTGGGCGTAGCTCTTCGGGAGACTATGAGCAAGGCCAGCAGACGTCCTATTTAGGTACACCCTGGATAGGCAGAGGAGATTGCTTCGTGGGTCACAAACCAGGTCGACTCGCAATGACGGATGGAGGCATGGGGCTTGACAGGCCGGCAAAAGTAAGGTATACTTATTTCAGTAGGTAGACAAAAAAGGATACTTAGTGAAATGACATTTCAAGACCTGTACAGGACATTAGAGAAGAATAAATACTATATTTTCTCCTATGAGGACATTTTATCCTTTTACCCGCAAGAAAAAAAAGGCACTCTAAAACAGATGATTTATAGATGGAGAAAGAAGGGATGGATCCATGCTTTAAAAAGGGAATTGTATGAACTTGCCTACCCGAGAGATTTTACCATACCCGATATGTACATTGCCAATAGACTCTATAGCCCTTCCTATGTTTCGTTAGAGGCAGCCCTATCCAATTACAGCATTATTCCCGAGGTGTCGATGGCGGTGACCTCTATTACTACAAAACCGACCCGCCGGTTTAAGAATAAACATGGCCTTTTTATTTATCGGACAGTTAAGCGGACGATGTTTACGGGATATTATGTAGAGAGACATCGCGGTTTTGATATCCTTATTGCTGAACCTGAAAAGGCGCTTATCGACTACCTGTATTTCAAAACATATCGTAATAAAAAATTTAATCCGGAGGGCGAAAGACTGGATAAGGATGTGATTTCACGTCTTAACAAGAGAAAGTTGAATAGGTATGCTAAATTATATAATGTAGACTTAAAGGAGTTTCATGCTTACTTATGAATCCTTAATAGAGCAGGCAAAGTCCAGAGAAATGCCTCCAACGAAAATTCGGGGTATTTTAAGAGAATATCTCCAAATCCTTATTTTAAAAGAACTTTATAGATTAGAATCCGGCAGGAAGCTTTTGTTTACGGGAGGCACGTATTTAAGACTGGTCTGCGGCCTCAAGAGGTTTTCAGAGGATTTGGACTTTAACACAAATACTATAACAAAGAGAGAGTTTGAAGGCCTTTTAAACTCAGTAAAGAATGAATTAAAGAGAATAGGCCTGGAGGCAGGATTGGAATTTACCCATTGGGGCAATGTATATGTTTCGAAGATCACGTTTCCGGGAGTGGAAAAGATGTATAGTGTGGTATCAAAATATTCAAAAAAGAAAGGTATCATGATAAAGGCGGAGACAAATATATTGGAAAAGAAGATAAAGAGCCAGACCCAGATGATAGCGGGTTTTGGGGAATTTTATCCCTGTATATGCACAGATAGAGGGATTTTATTCGCGGATAAAATAGATGCGCTGAATAAGAAGGAGAGGGGCCGGCATTTATACGATATTATGTTTATGCTTTCTAATAAATATCCTGTTGATAGGGATTTTCTTAAGGGCCTTGGAATAAGGAAGGCCCCTTTTGATGCTATCTCTGACAGGATAAAAGGCCTTTCGAGGGCTGAATTGGAAAAACAGGCTGAGGTATTGAGGCCTTTTCTTTTTGACGAAGCTGAGGCGGACCTGGTGGCAGACGCGCATAATATAATCCCCTCATTATTGGAAAAATATGGATAGGACCAGCAGACGTCCTATTTAGGTACACCCTACTTTTGGTGCGGAGATGGGGATGGGGGGGGGGTTGGTTTTAGTGCTGGCACGGGCTCGCGCGCGGGTTCGGAAAAATTTCATAAAATAATTGAAAGAATTGCCTTCTTTTTGTGTCATATATCATGAAAACACAGAAAGGAGGTTTTATTATGCCTACTACCAGGCGGTTAATTTGCGATGATTCGATCTATCACGTTGTGCAAAGGGGCAATAACGGACAAGGGGTATTCAGGGACGACGAAGATTATGAAAAATTTTTGTCTTTGATGAGGTGGTATATTAAAAAGTTTGCATTCGCGCTTTATCATTATTGCCTTATGCCAACGCATATTCATTTGTTGCTCAAGGTATTAAAAAAAGAGACCTTGGCAAAGATCATGCAAGGCCTTCTTCAATCCTACCGGTTTTATTATCGGAAGAAATACAGCTATCTCGGCTATTTGTACCAAGGTAGATACAGGAGCAAAATCATCGAAAACGATGAATATTTGCTGGAATGCAGCCGCTATATAGAGCGAAATCCGGTTCGCGCCCGTTTGGTTGCAAGGGCAGAGCAATATAAATGGTCAAGCGGCATTTTTTATATATCTGGTTTAAAGAGTGATATAGTAACAGAAGATCCTTTGTACAGCAGTTTTGGCAAAAATATTCAGGAAAGGCAGGGGCTTTATAAAGATTATGTTTCTATTGCAAGGCCGTACGAGGAGATTATGGATAAGGAGTTTGGTATTGGGGAGCGCTACTGTTCTGTTGAGTAGGGTGTACCTAAATAGGACGTCTGCTATGGTCTTGACAATGGGCTGCATGTAATGTATACTTATGATGTAAGGGAATTGATGTATAAGCTAAACTATGATACATGATTAAATGGAGGGGAAAGTGTATAACTCGTTGCAATTAAGAGAGTTGTTTCATTTAGAGTTTTTGAGGTGGCTTGACAGAAAAATCAAGGCCGAGTCCTATGCCCTTAAGGGAGGTTCAAACTTGCGTTTTTTCTTTAATAGTATCCGTTATTCAGAAGATATGGACCTGGATATAAAAGGCGTAGAAGTCTATGCGCTCAAGGATATAGTTATGAAAATATTGCAGGATCCGTCCTTTCAGGATATCTTTAAGCCGTTTGGTATAGAAAGGGTTGTGCCGCCGGATATTGGCCGTGCGAAACAAACTGAAATAACCCAGAGATTCAAGATACACTTGATTACCTCTGCAGGAGATGACCTTTTTACGAAGATAGAGTTTTCTCGCAGGGGATTCAGGGGAAAGGTTGTTGTCCAGCCCGTTTCAGCGGTTATCTCGCGCGCGTATATGTTGCCGCCTTTATTGGCCCCGCATTATGATGTGGAGTCTGCGATATTGCATAAAATAGGCGCATTGGCTGACAGGTCTGAAGTTCAGGCAAGGGATATCTTTGATCTATATATTTTGAATTCTCAGTGTAAGCCGTCTGAGGTAAAAGGAAACGCATTGAGCCTGGGCAAAATAGACAAGGCCTACAAGAATATATTTGAAATTAGTTTTGAGCAATTTCGCGATACAGTAATCTCTTATCTATCGCCAGATGACCAACGCGTGTATGATTCCCCGTCTTTGTGGGACGAGATAAAGCTGAGAGTGACTAACTTTATAGATGAGATACGGAGGGGAGATGGCTAGGCAGTCGCTTTCGACATATATTAATATTAAAAAATTGCACAGGCCTATATTTACAACGCATGAATTGGCCAGTCTTTCTGGAAGGTCTTTGTCGAGCACAGTGCATACACTTAATGTTCTTGAGAGAGAGGGTTTTATTTTCAAGATATACCGGGGCGTCTGGGCTGAATCCGGCGATGAACGGCTAAGCCCCAACGCAGTGATACCGTACTTATTCCCCAGGCATCGCGCGTATGTCTCTTTTGTCAGCGCATTGCATCTATATGGAATAATAGGTCAGATCCCGCAGATGGTTACTCTGGCCTCAACAGTCCACACTAGGATAATTCGGACAAAGATAGGGGTGTTTTCAGTACACAGGATAGCGCCTTCATTTTTTAACGGATTTGGATGGTACAGGGGCACAGGCAGTTTTTTAATAGCAGGGATGGAGAAGGCGTTGGTGGATAGTTTGTATCTTTCTGCGCGGAGCAAGAAGAGGCAATTCGGCTATTTTCCTGAACTTCATTTTCCGCGTTCGTTCAGTTTCAAAAAGGCCAGGGAGTGGGCAAAAAAGATCCCCGATGCTAAAATCAGATCTTACGTACAAAAGAGATTGGCCGCGCTGATAAATGCTTGACACTTTAGTCAATGACGCTGCGCAAACCCCTACCGCAAAAATAATTGAAAGAAAATCCCTAGCCGTGTGTCATGTGTTTATGGGGAGAGATGCAGGCGCTGGCAGGTCCAGATGGTACACATTTGTGCCTTGACACATTTACTTAAATGTGGTAAACTTATAGTGGGAGGTGAGAGACATGGCCAACAAAGGCACAGAGCGCGATAGATTAAGCATTGAT
>JAHILY010000110.1 GCA_018896815.1 Candidatus Omnitrophota bacterium
CGCTTATGTTTACAGAGCTTCAGAATAGTTTCAGGCCTTATAAGATAAACAGCCACAGGCACATGCCTGAAATGGATCAGGAGTTAAATCTTATAAGCGGTTCCATGGCCGCAGTTAATTTTGTCCCTCACCTTGTTCCCATGGAAAGGGGCATGATGAGCACGATCTATCTTAAGCTGAAGAAAAATATAAGCACTAGTGAAGCGCTTAAGCTGTACAAGGATTTTTATTCAAAGGAATATTTTGTAAGGGTCATGGATGAAGGTGTTTTTCCTGATACAAAGAATATTGCCAGGACAAATTTCTGTGACATAGGATGCAAGGTCTTTCCTGAAAAGTCATTGGCTATTGTTATGGCTGCCATTGATAATCTTGTCAAGGGAGCCAGCGGCCAGGCAGTCCAGAATATGAATATTATGTATGGATTTGAGGAGAAGCTTGGATTATGAAAGTTATTAAAGGTGGAGTAACAAGTCCAAAGGGTTTTAAGGCAGGCGCTGTAAGCTGTGGTATAAAAAGAAGCGGACGCAATGACCTTGCATTATTATATTCTGCTGTCCCGTGCGCATGCGCCGGTACTTTTACTACAAACAGAGTAAGGTCCGGCTCTGTAGTTTTTACTGAAAGACTTGTTAAGAAAGGCCTGGGTCAGGCAATAGTTGTAAATAGCGGCAATGCAAACTGCTGCGTTGGCAAAAAAGAGATAGGGGATGCTAAAGAGATAACAGCTCTTACAGCCAGGAAATTAGGACTCAAGAGGGAAAAGGTCTTAATAGCATCTACAGGCATAATAGGCAGGGCTTTGCCAGTTGATAAGATAAAGAAAAAGGTCGGTCTTCTTGTAAAGCATTTAAACAGAGCCAATGCTACTGGTTTTGCAAAGGCCATAATGACTACAGACACAGTTCATAAAGAAATAGCTGTAAAGATAAATATAGGCGGTAAGGTCGTAACAATAGGAGGAGCTGCAAAGGGTTCAGGCATGCTATGCCCAAATATGGCGACCATGCTTGCATTTATTACAACAGACGCATCTATAGAGAAAAGCGCCCTGCAAAACTCATTTAAGGAGTGCGTGTCAGATTCTTTTAATAGGATCACAGTAGATGGAGACATGAGCACAAATGATACTGCTATTATCTTTGCCAGCGGCCTTGCATTGAATAAAAAGATAAAAAAAGACACAAAAGACTATTTTAAATTTTTGAATGCGCTTAAGTTTATCCTTTCCCAGCTTGCAAAAAAGATCGTGCTTGATGGAGAGGGCGCAACCAGATTTATCGAGATAAATGTTATCGGCGCCATGCATAAGAGATGCGCTGAAGTAATTGCAAGACATGTAGCAGATTCAAACCTGATAAAGACAATGATAGCAGGCGGAGATCCTAACTGGGGAAGGGTGGCTGCCAGTGTAGGCTCAAGCAGGATCGATGTTAAGCAAAACAAGGTAGATATTTATTTTGGCAATAAGCTTGTAATGAAAAATGGCGCAGGCACCAGGGTATCCAGAAAGGCTTTGCTGGATTTATTTAAGAAGAAAGAAATAGATATAACTATTGATCTAAAGTCAGGGAAGAATAGCTTTAAGGTGTGGACGTGTGATTTGACTGAGGAGTATGTAAAGATAAACGCGGAGTACGAAACTTAAAAACTCACCCGCCATTTTTACAGCATGTTAATATCCTGAGTCAAAATGGCGAGGTTAATTCGCACTTTCGTGGTAGCAAAACAGAGGAGATTGGGTTACAAAAAATCTATGATTTTTTGTAACCCAAGTGCTCATTAATGAAACAGGCGATAAAGAAGGCAGATGTGCTGCTCGAGGCGCTGCCTTATATAAAATCATACAGTGGCAAGATATTTGTAATAAAGTATGGCGGGAGCGCGCTTATAGACCCTGATATTAAAAGGGGTGTATTGGAGGATATTGTCTTTATGAGCTATGTAGGCATAAGGCCTGTACTTATTCATGGGGGCGGCCCGTTTATAAATGAGGAACTAAAAAAATCAAAGAAGAAAGTAGAGTTCAAAGATGGCCTCAGGGTCACTACCAAAGATGTAATGCAGATCGTTGACAAGGTGTTGAGCCAGGTAAATCATTCAATAGTAGACCATATAAAGGAATTGGGCGGCAGGGCGCTGAGTCTAAATACAGTAAAAAAGGATGTGATCAAGACAAGGCCGCATAAAGAGCATAAAAAACTCGGTTTTGTAGGCGAGGTTGAAAGGATAGAAGTGGATATAATAAGAAAGGCGGTCAGGCCAAGGTCAGTGCCTGTCATATCGCCGGTAGGGCTTGGCTCAGAAAAAGAACTCTACAATGTGAACGCAGATGATGTGAGCTCTGAGATAGCAGTCCAGCTCAAGGCAGCAAAGCTTGTGCTCTTGACAGATGTAAAAGGCATAATGAGAGAAAAAGATAATGAGGATTCCTTGATATCGACACTGAGCAAGGAGGACGTGGATACGCTTATAAAGAACAATGTTATTCAGACTGGCATGATCCCAAAGGTAAAGGCATGCACGAATGCCCTGGATGGAGGGGTGTCAAAGACGCATATAATAGATGGAAGGATCCCGCATAGTTTGCTTTTGGAAATTTTTACAGATAAGGGGATTGGGACAGAAATTGTTAAGGAGAGGACATGAATACTAAAGAGATAATCTCACAATACGACAAATTTGTAATAGGGACATATACGAGGATCCCTGCTGTGATAGTAAAAGGCAAGGGGTTAAAGGTCTGGGACCTTGACGGCAATGAGTATCTTGATTTTTTCCCAGGATGGGCAGTAAGTGGATTAGGCCATTGTCATCCAATGGTCGTGGGCGCTGTTAGAAATTATCTTAAAAAGATCATACATGTGCCAAACAATTATTACAACATGCTGCAGGGAAAGCTGGCGCAGGAGATAATCGAACACTCTTTTGAGGGCAAGGTATTTTTCTGTAATAGCGGCGCAGAGGCAAACGAAGGCGCATTTAAATTAGTAAGGGCATATGGTGTGCCAAAAGGTAGATATGAAGTAATTACCATGCAGAATTCTTTTCATGGCAGGACCCTTGCGACAATAACAGCAACAGGCCAGCCAAAATACCAAAAGGGTTTTGAGCCATTGCCCCAGGGATTTAAATCAGTAGCTTTTAATGATATAAGCGCGCTTGAGAATGCTATTACAGATAAGACTGCGGCTATAATGCTTGAACTAATACAGGGCGAGGGCGGCATAAATGTCGCAGATAAGGATTATGTATCAAAGGTCAGGAAGATCTGCGATGACAAAGGCCTTATATTGATATTAGATGAGGTGCAGACAGGCATCGGAAGGACTGGCAAGATGTTTTGCTTTGAACACTATGGCATAACACCTGATGTTATGACACTTGCAAAGTCGCTTGGCGGAGGGCTGCCAATAGGCGCTATGGTGGCGTCAAAGAGATTCCAGGATGTTTTAAAACCTGGCATGCACGCATCTACTTTTGGCGGAAGTCCTATTGCATGCAGCGCTGCATTGGCTGTCTTTGAAGCAATAAAAAAAGAAGGGCTTCTCAGGAACACGCAGGAGATGGGAGATTATCTGAGGCAGAAGCTGGATGAGTTAAAGAAGAAAAAATCCATCATTAAAGAAATAAGAGGCAAGGGCCTTATGATAGGGGCAGAGCTCTCAATCGAAGGCAAGGATATAGTAGAAGGGTGTTTCAAGAATAAACTTTTGATTAACTGTGCCCATGGCACTGTATTGAGGCTCATGCCTGGTATGATAGTTACGAAAAAACAAATAGATAGTGCGATAGGGATTTTAGACAAAGTCATGCAATAAGAGGTGTTCAATGAAAAAGGATCTTATTAGTATAAAAGATTTGACCAGTTCTGAGATAAATGAACTTTTTGAGCTGGCATCCAAGCTTAAGCTAAATAGAAAGACGCACGAAGCCTTGCTCAAAAACAAGACCCTGGGGCTTGTTTTTGAAAAGCCCTCTAACAGGACAAGGGTCTCGTTTGAGGTGGGCATGTCTGAGTTGGGAGGGAGCTCTATCTATCTTGGCTCGGGAGAGATAGAGCTTGGAAAAAGAGAAGCAGTAAAGGATGCGGCAAAGGTGCTTTCCAGATACCTGGATGTGATTGTCTTAAGGACATTTTCTCATAATAGACTCATTGAGTTTGCCGAGCATTCTACAGCGCCTGTGATAAATGGACTTACGGACTTACTGCACCCATGCCAGGGATTAAGCGATGTCTTTACTATAAAGGAGAAAAAGGGATTAAAAGGGATTACAGTTGCCTTTATAGGGGATGGGAATAATGTGGCAAATTCACTTTTGTATGCATGTAATAAAATGGGCATAAAGGTAAAGATGGCTTGTCCCAGTGGGTATGAGCCTGATAAGGCTGTTATTAAAGAAGTCGGCGATACAGTGTCATTTTTTAATTCAGTAGAAGATGCTGTAAAAGATGCGGATGTTATTTATACAGATGTCTGGACAAGCATGGGGAAGGAAAAAGAGAGAGAAAAAAGGCTCAAGGCATTTAATGGTTTTCAGTTGAATGCAAAATTACTTAAACTGGCAAAGAAGGATACAGTAATAATGCACTGCCTGCCTGCCCATAGAGGCGAAGAGATCACGGATGAGGTCCTGGACAGTAAACAGGCCATAGTAATCGACCAGGCAGAGAATAGATTGCACGTGCAAAAAGCAATATTGGTGAAATTGTTAAAATAAATTTTAAAAATGAGGTTAATCATGAATAATAAAAAAGTAGTGCTCGCATATTCCGGTGGATTAGATACATCAGTTGCTGTCAGGTGGCTTGCTGACAGGGGTTATGATGTCATTGCATACATGGCTGATGTTGGCCAGGGCGGAGATTTTCAGAAGTTAAAGAAAAGGGCCGCCTCAGCTGGCGCGTCAAAGGTCGTTGTCCAGGATTTAAAGAAAGAGTTTGCAGAAGACTTTGTGTTCCAGTCTCTAAAGGCAGGCGCAGTCTATGAATCAAAGTATTTACTGGCCACTGCGCTATCAAGGCCTATTATTGCAAAGGGCCTTGTAGAGGCCGCAAAAAAAGAAGAGGCCGCATCCATAGCCCATGGCTGCACAGGCAAGGGAAACGACCAGGTGAGATTTGAGGTTACTGCAATGGCGCTTGCGCCAGGGCTGAAGATAATTGCGCCTCTCAGGGAATGGAATATGTTTTCAAGAGAAGATGAAATAGAGTATGCCAAGGAGAGGGGTATAAACATAGATGTGACAAAGAAAAGTCCATATAGCCTGGACCAAAACATATGGGGAATAAGCATTGAGTGCGGAGTTTTGGAAGATCCATGGAAAGAGCCGCCGCAGGATGCATATAAGATGACTATAGACCCTGAGAAGGCGCCTAATAAGGCGGCTTATGTGGAGATAGAATTTAAGAATGGCGCGCCTGTCGGGATCAATGGCAAGAAATATCCCCCTGTAGCCCTGATAGAGAAACTCAATAAGATCGGCGGTAAAAATGGCATAGGCAGGACTGACCTTGTTGAGAACAGGCTCGTGGGTATTAAATCAAGAGAGATATACGAGGCGCCAGGCGGCTGGATCTTACACAAGGCACATAATGACCTGGAGGCGCTTGTATTAGATAGAGAGCTGTTGCATTTTAAGCAAGGCATTTCTCTAAAATATGCTGAGCTTGTGTATTATGGATTGTGGTTTACGCCGCTTAAAAAGGCGCTTGATGCTTTTATAAGCAAGACGCAGAAAAATGTCACAGGCAGTGTTAAGGTAAAGCTATTAAAAGGTGTTGTAAGTGTGGTGGGAAGAAAGTCACCGCATTCTTTATATAAAAAAGAAATGGCAACCTATGACCATGGTGATAAATTCGACAGATCCATAGCTGAAGGATTCATTAAAATATGGGGATTGCCGTACAAGGATAATAAAGGCAAAGGCCTTTAATAAAGTAGGCCAGGTTTAAACCTGGCCTACAAAGAAAGGCCTTTGCTACAAAATGTACCCCGTACCAAATTTTACAAGTTTGTCAGAAATTTGGTACGGGGTGTAGGGCACACTTTAGTGTGCCGAAAGGGTATGTTATGAGTAGTAAAATGTGGGGTGGCAGATTCACCAAAAAGACCAATCCTCTGGTAGAGGAATTTACAAAGTCTATTCAGTTTGATAAAAAACTGGCCAGATATGACTGCATAGGGTCTCTCTATCATATCAATATCCTGAAAAAGGCAAATCTTTTGACTGGCCAGGAATACGGGAAATTAAAATCAGGATTAGAAGAGGTCATTGACTCAGTGGAAAATGGCTCTTTTGAGGCAGATCTATCGTTTGAGGACATACATAGCTATATACAGCATCTTTTAGAGAAGAAGCTTGGCAAGGTTGCGCATAAACTCCATACCTGTAGATCCAGAAATGACCAGGTGGTGTTTGATACAAAACTCTATTGTCTGAGAAACATATCATTGACACTTAATCTGTTTTCAAATTTGAGCAAGAAGCTGACTAAATTAGTCAATGATAATAAGGGCCTGTTCATCCCTGGCTATACGCATATGCAGCATGCTATGCCTGTGAGTCTATGCCTTCATCTTGACGCATATGTAGAGATGTTCACAAGGGATGTTAAAAGGCTCAGCAACGCCTTTGATGCAATAGAGCTTACCATGGGCTCAGGCGCCCTGGCAGGGACTATAATCGATTCAGAAAAATACAGCAGTCCAAAATCAGGACTATGCGGCTCTCTCTGCAGCCCGGTTAACCCTATAGATACTGTAAGCGACAGGGATTTTGTAATCGAGATTCTGGGCGCGCTATCCATAACTAGCATGCATCTATCAAGATTAGCAGAGGATCTGATTCTTTGGTCAACAAAGGAGTTTGATTTTATAGACATAGATGATGCGTTTTGCACCGGGAGCTCTCTGATGCCTCAGAAGAAGAATCCTGATGTATTGGAGCTTGTAAGAGGAAACACAGGTAAGCTCTATGGAAATCTTATGAGTGTATTAGTGATGATGAAGGGATTGCCCTTGTCATACAATAGAGACATGCAGCTTGATAAAGAGCCGCTTTTTGATTCCTTTGAAATAATCCAGAAAGAATTAAAGGTTTTGACAAAGTTAGCGCCAAAAATAAAATTTAAGAAAGAAAATATAGCCAAGCAACTTGAAGACGAATGTTTATATGCGACTGACATGGCTGATTATCTTGTTCAAAAAGGGGTCGCATTTAAGGATGCGCATATGATAATCGGAAAACTCATAACATCTAAACTTAAGACGGGCAAAGAGATTAAAAAGATGAAGGACTCAGAGTTGAAGAAGTTTAGTCCTATTCTGACTAATAAAGCAATGAAGAAGATAATTGACCCGAAGGCATCGGTAGCATCAAAGAAATCGGTAAAGAAGAGGAGCGCTAAATAAAATGCACGAATTTAAATACAAACGCAATGAGCTTTATTGTGAATCAGTATCAATAAAGAGGCTTGCTGAAAAATACGGGACGCCTCTGTATGCCTACAGTCGGAAAACATTTTTAGACCATTACAGAAAAATAAGGAGTGCATTTAAAGCTGTAAATCCTCTTGTATGTTATTCTGTAAAGGCGAATTCGAATCTTAGTATCCTCAGGATGCTCGTAAAAGACGGGGCAGGACTGGATATTGTCTCAGGTGGAGAGCTGTACAGGGCGCTCAGGGCTGGTGTGTCTCCAAGAAAAATAGTATATGCCAGCGTAGGAAAGACAGAACAGGAGATAGGGGAAACCATAAGAAAGAATATACTTCTTTTTAATGTCGAATCTGTGCCAGAATTGGTCTTAATAAATCAGGTTGCTGAAAGATTGGGCAAGAGGCAGCAAGTAGCAATCAGGGTGAATCCTGATATAAAACCAAAGACGCACAAGTATGCTACGACAGGTCATGGTGAAAATAAATTTGGCATAGATATAGACACAGTGAAAAATATATTCCTGAATCGCTGGCAGTATGAGCATCTGGATATATCAGGAATACATGTGCATATAGGTTCTCAGATAGTTGATGCCAGGCCTTTTGTCAGGGCAATTGAAAAAATAACGAAGCTTGTAAAAAGGCTTGAGCGCGGTGGGATAAAAATAAGATGGTTCAATATAGGCGGTGGACTCGGAATCATATATTCCGGTGAAAAGCCACAGACTGCCCAGGAATATGCAAAGGCAGTGTTACCTTTACTGAAAAGGCTTGGGGCGAGAATCATATTAGAACCAGGCAGGTTTATTTCAGGAAACAGCGGCATATTCCTCACAAAGGTATTATATGTAAAAGAGGCGCCCAGGAAAAATTTTGCAGTAGTCGATGGCGCAATGAATGATCTGGTCAGGCCCAGTCTTTACGAGGCATACCACGAGATCCTGCCTGTGATGTCCAGGTCTTATGCGTCCTCAAGACGTGCCCGCACATATGATGTCGTGGGGCCTGTTTGTGAAAGCGGAGATTTCCTGGGTAAAGACAGAAGATTCATCGGTCTGGAACAGGGTAATTTTCTGGCTGTGATGGGTGCTGGCGCATATGGTTTTAGCATGGCGAGTAACTATAATTCCAGGCCAAGGCCAGCTGAGGTACTTGTCGACGGCAGTCGCGTCAAGCTCATAAGAAGACGGGAAAAATATAGCGACTTAGTCAGGAACGAGATGTAATCGCGGAACTTGCGCAGAACTGACCCATTACACCGCGTAGGTGCGCACCGCGCACCTACGCGGTGCAGGGAAGTAGCATGAGTAGACTTAAATTCACAAAGATGGTTGGCGCAGGCAATGACTTCGTGGTTATTGATACTCGGTTATCGGTTATCGGTGTTCGGTTATCGTTGCCTAAATTGGCTTGTGCTCTTTGCGAAAGAAAGACTGGCGTGGGAGCGGATGGGGCATTGGTCCTGGAGAAGTCAAAGAAGGCAGATTTTAAGATGAGGATATTTAATGCAGATGGCAGCGAGGCAGAGATGTGTGGAAACGGACTAAGGTGCGCTGTCTTGCATGCCGGCAAAAAAAGAAAAGTTAAAATTGAAACAATGGCTGGTATGTATGAGGCCGAGATCACAGGTAAAAACAGAGTCAGGATAAAGATGGCAGGGCCAAAAGATTTAAAAAAGGATCTATGTATAATTGTAAATGGCAGAGCCATAAAAGTAAATTATATAGATACAGGCGTTCCTCATGCAGTGATCTTTGTCGAGGGCCTTGATAAGATCGATGTTGATAATATAGGCAGAGGCATAAGATATCATGACGAGTTTAAGCCGCGCGGCACAAATGTGGATTTTGTTGAAATTATAGACGATACCAGTATCAGGATGAGGACATATGAGCGGGGCGTGGAGGGAGAAACGCTTGCGTGCGGTACTGGCGCGGTTGCGTCTGCAATAATTTCGGTTATCGGTTATCGGTTATCGGTTATCGGAATAAATGTTCATACAAAGGGCGGGATATTAAAGGTCTATTTTAAGAAAGATGGCAGTAAGGTGAAGGACGTATATTTAGAGGGTGAGGCAAAGATCGTATATAAGGGAGAGGTGGATTATGTTTGAGGGTTCGATGGTAGCAATCGTAACACCATTTAAAAAAGGAAAAGTGGACGAGAAAAAATTAGCGGAACTCGTAGAGTTTCATATTGAAAATGGCACCAGCGCTATTGTTCCATGCGGCACAACAGGCGAGTCATCAACGCTTTCTTATGAAGAGCATGAGCATGTGATAGATGTGGTTATTGAGGCAGTAAATAAAAGGATCTCTGTAATTGCCGGAACAGGCTCGAATAATACTGCAGAGGCGATCATGCTTACCACATATGCCAAAAAGGCAGGCGCTGACGCGTCTTTACAGATATCGCCTTATTACAACAGGCCGACACAGGAAGGGCTATATCAGCATTTTAAAAAAATAGCTGAAGAATCAGACTTGCCTGCGATTGTCTACAATATTGCCTCACGCACAGGCGTAAATATATTGCCTGAGACAATGCAAAGGCTGAGCAGGGTGAAAAATATCATAGGCGTAAAAGAGGCAAGCGGTAATCTTGACCAGATGTCACAAATACATGCGCTCTGCGGCGAGAAATTTGACTTAATATCAGGAGATGACAGCCTGACACTGCCTTTGCTTGCAATAGGCGGCACAGGTGTTATCTCTGTAGCGGCCAATATAGCGCCTAAAGATGTTGCAGAGATGGTCAGTAAATTTAAAAAAGGCGATATTGCCGGCGCAAGGAAACTGCACTATAAGCTATTGCCATTGGTAAAGGCGATTTTTATAGAGACAAATCCCATACCAGTCAAGACAGCAATGGCGCTCATGGGCCTTATAGACGAGTCAACTTTGCGGCTTCCTATGTGTGCAATATCAGATGAGAATCTGGCCAAACTAAAAAAGGCGCTGAAGGAGTATGAGCTGATATGATTAAGCTCGTTATAAGCGGTATAGCTGGAAGGATGGGGAAAAGGATTAGCGCATTGGCAGCAGAGGATAAAGACTTTGCAGTCACAGGAGGCCTTGAGTCAGAAGACAGTCCTTTTATAGGCAAAGACATAGGAGATGTCCTCGGAACAGGGGGATTGGGTAAAGATATCGAGAGTGATTTTGAAAAGCTCGCCAGTGACTGCGATGTTGTAATAGAATTTACTACACCTGAGGCTACAATGAAACACCTGGAAATAGCTCAAAGTAATAATGTCGCCATTGTTATAGGTACAACAGCACTTGTCTCCAGTGATATTGATAAGATAAAGACAGTTTCTAAAAAGATCCCGATAGTGTTTTCGCCAAATATGAGCATTGGCGCAAACCTGCTTTTTAGAATCACGGAAGACGCGTCAAGGTCTCTTGGGGAAGACTATGAAGTTAAAATATTAGAGGTGCACCACACAAAGAAAAAAGATGCGCCAAGCGGTACAGCAAAGAGACTGGGTGAGGCTGTTTCAAAGGTAAGGGGCAAGACCCCGCCTATCAAGTCTATTAGAGAAGGGGACATAGCAGGTGACCACTCTGTGATATTTACTGGAAAATACGAGACCATAGAGCTTAAACACAGCGCTCATTCAAGGGATGTGTTTGCAAAAGGCGCCCTTTTAGCAGCGAAATTTTTAAAAGGCAAAAAACCAGGTTTGTACACAATGCAGGATGTAATTAATAAGCTTTAAGCTGTTATGAGGTGAGATATGGATTTTAGATTTAGTGACAGATTAAAAAGGCTTCCGCCGTATTTATTCGTAGAAATAGACAAGGCAAAACGGAAAGCTATATCAGAAGGAAGAGATATTATAGACCTTGGCATAGGTGACCCTGATGAGGCGTCTCCTAAAGAGGTGATAGAGGAGCTCTGCAGGGCATTGCAGGATTCCAAAAACCACCATTATCCATTAGATCAAGGTATACCAGACTTAAGGATTAGAATAGCTAAATGGTACAAAGATAGATTTGGTGTTACACTTAATCCTGATAAAGAAATACTAGTCCTGATAGGATCGAAAGAAGGCATTGCGCATCTGCCGCTTGCCTTTGTTAACCCAGGAGATGTATCATTGGTGCCAGACCCTTGTTACCCTCCTTATAAAGGCGGCACTATTCTTTCAGGCGGCATTGTGCATGCAATGCCTCTTTTAGAAGAGAATAATTTTCTGCCTGACTTGAATAAGATTAAAAAGGATGCATTAAAAAAAGCTAGACTTTTATATATAAACTATCCAAACAATCCTACTGCAGCAGTGTGTGAAAAAGGTTTTTTTGAGGATGTGGCGCTTTTTGCAAAAAGACATAATATTATTATTGCGCATGATGCTGCATATTCAGAGATAGCCTATGATGGATACAAGCCTGAGAGTTTTTTAAAGGCAGCTGGCGCAAAAGAGGCCGGTGTAGAATTCCATTCCCTTTCCAAGACGTGCAACATGACTGGATGGAGAGTAGGATTTGTGTGCGGCAATGAAAAAATTGTGTCAGGGATAGCAAAGGCAAAGTCCAATATAGACTCAGGCGTATTCAATGCGCTTCAGGTAGCAGGCATAAAGGCATTGGACATTGCAGATGCGCATACTCAGAAGATGAACAATATCTATCAAGAGAGGCGCGATGCGCTTGTGGATGGCCTGAATTCAATCGGATGGGCTGTTCCAAAGCCAAAGGCAACGTTTTATGTCTGGACAAGGATTCCAAAAGGCTGCAAATCTTCCATAGAATTTGCAGGCGCAGTGCTTAAAAAGGCTGACATGGTGATCACGCCTGGCATCGGGCTTGGTGAAAGCGGCGAGGGCTATATAAGAATGGCGCTCACTGTGTCAAAAGAACGGATGCAAGAGGCAGTGGAGCGGCTGAGGTGCGGTGTTATATAGGTATTGGGTCGAATCTTGGTGACAGGCAGAAGAATATGGATATAGCTATCCAGAGGCTGCGAGAGACAGATGCTATTGAGGTAAATAAGGTCTCGTTAATCTATGAGACAGAGCCAGCAGGCGGACCAGAGCAGCCAAGGTATTTGAACGGGGTTTTAGAGATAGAAACAGACTTGGCTGCAATAGAGCTTCTCAGTGTTCTTCAGGATATAGAAAACCAGCTTGGCAGGGAAAGAATAGTTAAGAATGGTCCGCGCACAATAGATCTGGATATATTGACTTATGGTGACCATGAGATAAATGAGCCAGGCCTGAAGGTGCCGCATCCGAGGATGACTGAGCGGGAATTTGTGCAGAGGCCGTTGCGGGAGTTGATAAAGGATAAGCCCCGTACCAGTCGCGGAGTTTATTCCGAGCAAGGTCGAGGGTCTCAGGTACGGGGTAAAGGATAATGAGGGCATATAAGGGCATCAGATCATTGGTTAAGGAGATTGAAGCAACGAAAAGGCAAGGCAAGACGATCGGCTTTGTCCCAACCATGGGGTGCCTTCACGACGGCCACCTCAGTCTCATAAGAAAGGCAAGAAGAGATGCAGATTGTGTAGTTGTGAGCATTTTTGTGAATCCTGCCCAGTTCGGACCGAACGAAGATCTTAAAAAATATCCAAGGGACATAAAGCGCGATTTAGGCCTTTTAAGGGCCAGTGGCGTTGATATAGTCTTTGCTCCAGGCATCAAATCTCTTTATCCAGATAAATTTTCTACATACGTGGATGTTGGAGATCTCACCAGCGGGCTCTGCGGTGCTTCAAGGCCTGGTCATTTCAGAGGCGTTGCAACTATTGTCGTAAAACTATTCAATATTATAAAACCAGGCATAGCGTATTTTGGCCAAAAAGATGCGCAGCAGGCAATCCTCATCAAGAAAATGGTCCATGACCTTAATATGGATGTAAAAATAAAGATCATGCCTATCATTAGAGAAAAAGATGGCCTTGCCATGAGCTCGAGAAACAAATATTTATCTTCCCAGGAGCGCAAAAAGGCCTTATCATTAAATAGATCCCTGGAATCAGCAAAAGATTTATACAAGAAAGGGGAGAGGGACTCTTATAAGATAATAAAAAAGATGCAGGGTATGATACCACAGAATAATGGCACAAAGATCGACTATATAGATGTCGTGGATATCGAAGATCTAAAGTCAGTAAAAAGGATTTCTGGAAAAACACTTGTAGCGCTTGCTGTTAAAGTTGGCAAGACAAGACTGATAGATAATACTATACTGGGAGGTTAAGATGTTACGCACGATACTGAAATCAAAGATACAAAAGCCAAGGGTTACTGAGTCAAATCTTGAATATAGCGGCAGCATCACTATAGATTCGGATATCATGGATGCAGCTGATATTATTCCGAACGAAAAGGTGCAGATAGTAAACTTGAATAATGGCGCGAGGCTTGAGACCTATGTTATATCAGGCCAGAAGGGGTCAGGCATAATAGCCATGAATGGAGGCGCTGCAAGGCATGCCAGCATCGGAGATAGATTGCTTATCATGTCATATGTTCTCACAGAGACAAAAGATTCTATTGGCCATGCGCCAAAGATAATTTTTGTGGACGAGAAGAACAAGGTAGTGGATAAGAAGTAACTTATGGATGACTTAAGATACAAGGAAAATCTAAAGAAGAAAATAGCAAAGCTGAAAAAAGAAAAAAAGGCTGTAATAATCGTCCATAACTACCAGAGGGATGAGATCCAGGACATTGCAGACATCAGTGGGGATTCCCTTGCCTTAAGTCAGGCAGCTGTAAGGGCAGATGCAGAGGTGATAGTGTTTTGCGGCGTGGATTTTATGGCAGAGAGCGCCTCTATATTAAATCCTGACAAGATAGTGCTCTTGCCTGTAAAAGAGGCAGGATGTCCAATGGCAGATATGGTCACTATTGAGCGGCTGAGGGAAAAAAAGAAACAGCACTCTGGCGCCGCTGTAGTATGTTATGTAAACACCTCTGCAGAGATAAAGGCAGAGAGTGATATTTGCTGTACATCCTCCAATGCCATACAGGTTGTAAAGTCATTAAAAGACCATAAAGAGATCATATTTATACCTGATAAAAATCTGGGCAGATATGTGCAGGACAATGTGCCTGAGAAAAAGATCATCCTGTGGGAAGGATTTTGCCCTACACATATACGCGTATCCAAAGAAGAGGTCTTAAGGACAAAAGAACTTCATCCAGATGCAGAGATACTGACTCACCCTGAATGCAACCCTGATGTCATATCTGTAAGCGATCACATATGTTCAACAGGAGGCATGTTTAAATACGTAAAGTCTTCAAAGGCAAAGTCATTTATTATTGTCACTGAATCAGGCATGTTATATGGATTAAAAAAGGCCAATCCCGAGAAGAATTTTTATGTGCCGACAGAAAGATTGGTTTGCCCTACTATGAAATTGACGACCCTGGGCTGGGTGGCGCATTCACTTGAGTCAATGGAGCATCAGATCAAGATCACAGGCGAGATAAGGGAAAACTCATATAAGTCACTTGAGCGCATGCTAAAGGTTTCAGGAGAAAAATCCGGCGCGGCGATTTCGGGGGTGTGATATGAAAAAAATAGGAATAATCGGCTGCGGGACAATTGGGACAGGGATAGCTGAGTTTATTCAGCGCAAGATGCGGAGCAAAGCCAGGATAGTTGCGCTTTGTGATGCTGATAAGATAAAGGCAAAGGTCCTTGCAGAAAAAATAAGACCAAGGCCGGTTATAACGAATATCGATACTTTGATAAAGAAGAGTGACCTGGTAATAGAGGCTGCGAGCGGAAAAATTTCTGCAAAGATTGCAGAAAAAGCCCTCTTGAAGAAAAAAGATAGCTTGATTATGAGCACAGGAGGACTTATTAAAAAGACAGCTCTATTTAAAAAGGCAAACTCAAGAGGCAGCAATATCTACATACCCAGCGGGGCCATTTGTGGGTTAGATGGATTAAAGGCGGCAGGCATAGGAAAAATCAAGGCTGTAAGGTTAACTACAAGAAAGCCACCTAAGGGACTTAAGGGCGCGCCAGGGCTTAAAGGAAAGGACATAGAAAAGATTAAAAAAGAAACAGTCTTGTACAATGGGACTGCAGAGGATGCAGTAAGGTCTTTTCCAAAGAATATAAATGTGGCAGCTACCCTGAGCTTGATGGGCATAGGGCCAAAAAAGACCAGGGTGCGCATAATAACATCTCCGAGATACAAAAGGAATATACATGAGGTAGAGGTTGAGGGCGAGTTCGGGAAGTTCTTTACAAGGACAGAGAACCTTCCTTCAAGGGGCAATCCAAAGACAAGCCAGCTTGCTATATATTCAGCGCTTGCAAAGCTAAAAGAGGTGATTTAGCCATGGAGAAATGTAAGAATTACGAGAAGAATTTAAAAGATTGCACATGTACTTATGAACCATGTTCAAGAAAAGGCTTTTGTTGCGAATGTATTAAGTATCATTTAAAGAACGGTGGGATGCCAGATTGTATAGAATCTCTAAAAAAGAAACCACAGAGAACACAGAGAAAAACTTTAAATTTTTAAAAATCTCTGTGAACTCCAAAGGTTTAAGAAAGCCTTAAGCTTTAAGCTATAAGCAAAGAATAAAATAGGATAAAAAAAATATAATATCATAAGAGAACACTGAGAAAAAAAGACAGTCGACTTAGAGTATTTTTAATTCAAAAAAACTCTGTGTCCTCTGTGGTATCTTTTAACTTTAAACGGAGGGGGGGGGTGAGACAGAATGGCAGAGAAAGTGTTGAAATGCGGCATAAAGAAGACCAAGGGGTATCTTTACTTCATCGATAAGAAAGGAGATATCTCCAGAGCAAAGATGGCGCGCGGCGGAAGAAAGAAAAAGAAGAGAAGA
>JAHILY010000111.1 GCA_018896815.1 Candidatus Omnitrophota bacterium
CTTTTGATAAAAAACATTGACAAGTCAGGACAAATAATGTATATTTTAAGTAGATAATACAATAAATGTCCCAATTTCAGGACAAAATATGATGGATAGATTGATTATTATAGGAGAGCGCCTCAAACGCGCTCGCGAAGCTTTGGGCTTGACCCAAGAAGAGGTAGCGGCTAAGCTTGAGATTGGCCGACCTCGGTATTCTGGTATTGAAAACGGAAAAAGAGATATTCCGTTGAAAGATTTATATAGGTTTGCTGAATTTTACGGACGTCCTATTGATTATTTTATTAAGGAAACCCTGTTGACCGATAGCGGATTCAAAGTGCTCTTTAGAAAGACTGAAGGAGATGAAGAGGTTGCTCGAGTTGTTACTGAATTTGAAAATTTATGCGAGAAGATGTGCGAACTTGAAAGTATCTCAGAAATTACAGTTAGGTCCCCAATCAATCCGGATTATCAATTTGAGAGAAATAGAGAATGGTATTGGGGAAAACACTATGCCGATATTGAAAGAAAACAACTTGATCTCGGCCAAGCACCGTTACGAAATTTAAGCCAGCTCCTTGAAGAAAAGCGAAGCCTTAAGATTTTTTATTTGCCAATCCCGCCTGAACGCGGCATTTATGGCATGTTCACGTATGATCAGAAGATGGGCGGGTGTGTTCTTATTAATTCAAACCCAAATTCAGGAAATCAACTTTTTTCACTTGCGCACGAATATGCACATTTTGTATTCCATAAAGAAAAATTAGGTATTATTTCGACAGAAGAAGAGAGAAATTCAACGGATGAAAAAGTAGCGAATAGTTTCGCGAGCAATTTCCTCATACCAGAAGATACATTGCGCGATCTTTTTAATATGAGAATAAAGGAAGTAAGCGACCTTAAGGCAGAAGATGTTGTTTACCTTGCGGATTATTTCGGAGTGAGCTTTACGACAATGGTATACCGTCTTAATAACTTAAAACTTATTACAGATGATATTAAAGATGAACTTATAAATTATACTTGGGTAACCTCCGTTCGTGAATCGATGGGGATATCCGAGCCGGAGCGAAGCAGATCGAAATTCCCTACCCTTTATCTGCATCTCGCCATTAAGGCCTTTCAGCAAGGGAAATTAACTACTGCCAAACTCGCCGACTTCCTGGAAATTCCTCTATATCAAGCAATGGATCTGGGGAGAAAACTAAGAGGGAGTATTCAGGATGGGTCCGGCGACTCTATTTAACGGAAATAAAGTTGTTTTTGATGCCATGGTTATTATTAACTTCCATGGTCTTGTCATGTTGGATAAACTTGTCGGTTGGTCGCCGCAAGAGATCGTTGTTGAGAAAAGAATAAAAAAAGAAGCAAGTCATTCAATGAACGGCCCAATAGATCTTGAGCCGTATATATCAAGCGGAGCAGTGTTGGAAGAAGAAATCCATGGCAAGGAGCAGGAAGATCTATTTTACAAATATTGTAACCAAAAAATAGACAACTCTACTATTCATGCGGGTGAAGCCGCTTGCCTTGCGCTGGCCATTTCAAAAGGCTATGGTCTTGCCAGTGATGAACTCGTTATTAGGAATGAATTTAAATCGCTTTGCCCTGACAAAACTTGCGTTCATTCGTGGGATATCGTGACTATTTTGCAGAAACTCGGTTATATTAATCAAACCGAAGCGAATGCCTTGAAAAAAGGATTATATTACGCATAGCTATGCGAGGAAAATTTCCGCTTAATATTGTAAGTATCGATAATACAGTACCGACTACTCCCGGCGCCTACGTTCTTGTTAATACTAGCAATAATGCTGTCTATGTCGGAAGGTCGGATACTGACTTAGATGGTCGATTGAAAAATCACCTGCCGGAGCGTGAGGATAATGCTTGGATTAGGCGTAGCTTCTCCACGGACTTTTATTATGAGCCAACCACAGTCATCTGGCGGGTTTGGGTAGGGGCAAACCCGCCAGATGACTGCCGAGCAATATGGTTATAACTCGTCTTAAAGCAAAGAATCAAATTACCATTCCTCAGTCTGTTGTTGAAAGATTACATCTTAAAGAGAATGAGCTTTTCCAGGAGAAGAATAGGATTAAAGCTTGATAAAGGAAGAGCCGTCTTATAAAATAAAGATTATTCAAAGCAATAAGCGTCGCAGGACTATAAGCGCCCGGTTAGTTGAAGATACAATGCTTGTCTATGCCCCCAATAGTATCTCGGACTCAAAACTTGAAAAGGTTATAGATAAGCTCAAAAAAAGACTGCATAACCGAAAGATTAAGAGGGAATTAAATAAAACCCATGATCTTGTTATAGTTGCAGAGACGTTGAACAAGGAATATTTTAATAATAGTCTAAAAATCAGCTCTATAGCATATGCTACTAATCAGAATAAAGTATTTGGGTGTTGTAATTATAAGACCAAAAAGATACTTATTTCTCACAGACTTATCCAAATGCCTATCTGGGTAAGAAATTATGTTATTATCCATGAGATGGCACATTTAATCGAGCCCAATCATAGCAAAAACTTTTGGAACATTGTATCTAGATTTAAATTAACAGAAAGAGCCAGAGGTTATCTTATGGCCAAAGGTCTTGATAGAGAAGAAGGGCTTGACGATATAGAACTGGCAGGTTAATATGTTGATGCTGTATCAATAATAAGGAATAGACAAAAGGCCGTTATGGATAATAAATGCAGTATATGCGGGAAAAAGGGAAGACGCCTCTGTCCTGGTGTTAAAAGAACGATTTGTTCTGCCTGCTGCGGGGCAAAAAGGAATTCAGAAATAACATGCACCTCAGATTGCAACCATTCTCCATTTAGCACCACAGGATATGATTTATGGCTTAAGATTGACGGAATACTGCCTACGAAGTACATGAGGTATATAGCTACCAATTATGACAGAGATAAATTTGAAGATTTGATAAAAGATATGTCTTTTGGAGATACACCAATAGAGGATTCTTTCATAGTAGCAGCTGGCGCAGCAGCATACAATATCCTTTTTGTAAAACGAGATAAAAAAGGAAAAACATTATCTGATAAATGGGAATCTCAAAACTGGGAGGGATTAAATAACGATGAAAAGGTAATGATGAAGCATCTCAAAGACTCACGTGTGACAATAATAGAGGTTCAAAAGATACTCGACCATCAGGCAATGGAGTGCATTGACATGCTTGATAATGAGCGTAAGAGCTTTATACTCTATGATAGAAAAACAGCCGCCCGTGCCATACGCTTTTCTAAGTTTTTAAGCTGGCTGACGCATTTTCCAAATTTCAGCCGCTCAACCCACGGAGGAATGGAGATAACAGATTTTATCATAAACGAATTCATAGATGCGATCGAAGCAGATACAAAAAGAAAGCCCAGAAAATCCAAGGATTTTAGACTAAAGGATTATCTATCCGAGAACTTCGGAAGATGTTGCCAGCTTGCCATTGATTTAGCCCTTGAGAAACATAAGGCCCTCTTAAATAACATAGATGTTCATCAATGCATCGCAGTATATGACATAAAGACAAACCCAATAGAAATAGAGCAAATCCTTGAAAAATACCCCGAATTCATATGGGAAGACAAAGACCCAGAAGAAGGAGACCCTCCAGATACATTATATTATAGCTGGCTCCGCAGAGGAGAATCAAAGGCCATTGAAAAAGAC
This sequence comes from Candidatus Omnitrophota bacterium, assembly GCA_018896815.1. Lineage (GTDB taxonomy): Bacteria > Omnitrophota > Gorgyraeia > Gorgyraeales > Gorgyraeaceae > JAHILY01. The sequence goes on from JAHILY010000111.1 coordinate 3,669, forward strand.
ATGGACTCGGCTTTCCAGCATGAAGATGAAAGTATGGGTGTAGGCACTTTAGGCAATATCCGCCTTTATCCTGACAAATTAGCCATAGAAACCTTCTCCAAGCAAAAGTATGAATTTGCGAAAGAAATGGTTACCAAATATTTCAGCTCTCTAGTTACATTAAAAAACGAGAAGATAGTTGATCTTGCCAAGCAGATAGCAAATAAACCCATTGATGAAAGAACTGAAGAAAAGATAGAGAAAAAGCTTCCTATGTCACCAGAAGACGAACAAAAAATAATACAGCTCCTTTACGAAGATAGATACAAGAAATTCCTAGATGAAAAAATCCCAGCCATTAATAATCAAACCCCCAGAGAGGCCTCCAAAAATCCAAAGATGCGCTCCAAATTAATCGAGCTCCTGAAAACACACATAAAAAGCATCGAAAGAATAAATAGAGACAAGAGAATAAACATCAATATTGACTGGGTTATTGATGAGTTGGGTTTATCAGAGCTTAAGTGAGTTAAGCCTATTTCCATGCCGTCCTTTTCCAAAAACTGCGGAGATGATTCTCACAGAGACTATTCGAGTTTCAAATATCATGGAAGCAGAACAGCATCCAGAAGGAAGTGCCCTAAAAGACATAAATGACTTACTTCCGAAATCAAAAAATAATTCGAGATTAAAGCTATCCGCTCTGCTGCTTTTTATGATTGCATAAATAGGTCTTTGACGTTAAAATAGGTTCGAGCAAGGTCGAGTAACTGAGGCCATCCTCTAAAATAGAAAGGACCTAACATGGGAAATTTATTTAATGCAGCAGAAGTGATGGACATGGGGATTGAAAAAGAAAAAAAGAGACGGGATTTTTATGGCCTGGCAGCAGAAAAGTTTGACAATAAAGACATGAAAGAGTTATTTACAAAGTTAAGAGATTGGGAAGATGAGCATATTAAAAAATTTACAGAGATAAAACATGGCATAAAGGAATTAGAGGCAACAAGTTCTTATCCAGGTGAGTTAGAGAATTATATTAACAGTCTTGTTGATGATGCACTCTACAAGCAGGTTTCAGCTGATGAGTTTAGTAAGAATGTAAAGACATTGCTTTCCGCTATTCAATATGGCCTGGGTTTCGAGAAAGACGCAATTCTTTTCTTTAGGGAGATGTTACCCTATATGGGCAAGGCAAATAAAGACGCGGTTGAAAAACTGATTGACGAAGAAAAACAGCATATTGTTTATCTGACAGAGCTGAAGAGAAAAATGAATTTGTAATGTCTCATAAACGGATGCATGTATTTTACTCGGGTCGTGTTCAAGGTGTTGGATTTAGATACACTGCGCGTAGTATTGCATCTCGACTGGGCCTGGCTGGCTGGGTCAGGAATTTAAGAGATAGTAAGGTAGAGGTCGTATGTGAAGGAGAAGAAAAAGACCTGAAAGGTTTCTTGAACGCTATAAACAATGAATTCTCTGGACATTATATTGTAGATACAGATATTAGCTGGGAAAAGCCAACGCAAGAATTCGCAAATTTTGACATAAGATTTTGACCCGCCTTCGCGGAATTCTCTGGCTGTAAGAACTGGGATTGATAGCGGTGGAGATTCCGCTTCGGCGAGGTTTTCACTTCGGCGAAGCAAAGAAAAAAAATTCACGCTTGTAAGGGTTTGGAGTTTCAAGATGGGCAAAAAAGATATAGAGAAAAAAATCGAGAAGCTTAGAGAACTGATCAATCATCACGATAGGAAGTATTACGTTGAAAATAGGCCTGAGGCAGGCGATCAGGAATATGATCGCCTGATAAAGGAGCTCAAGGGGTTTGAAAAATCCCATCCAGAATTAATCACGCCTGATTCGCCTACCCAGAGGGTAAGCGGAGAGATATTAGAGGGGTTTGATACTGTAGCGCATAAAGTCCCAATGCTCAGTATGGATAATACCTATTCAGCTGATGAGATAAGAGACTTTGATAAGCGCGTCAAAAAGAACCTGGAAGTCAGCAGAGTAGATTATGTAGTTGAGTTAAAGATAGATGGAGTCAGTATATCTCTTTTATATGAAAAAGGGAAACTTATCCAGGGCGCTACGCGTGGCGACGGATTTACAGGGGATGATATTACAGTAAACTTAAAGACAATAAAGAGCCTGCCGCTTACCTTGCGGTTGCCCAGTCCAGATCTATTTGAGGCGCGGGGAGAAGTTTATATGCCTTGCAAATCATTTGAGAAGATAAACAAAGAAAAAGAAAAATCAGGCGAAGGCCTTTTTGCAAATCCGCGCAATGCTGCAGCTGGTTCATTAAAGCTTCTTGATAGCTCTCTGGTCAGGAAGCGCCATCTTAATGCATGGATATACGGGCTTGGGCATATAGAAGGCAGTTTATTTAAGACCCAGTTCGAGGCATTGCAATTTTTAAAAAAGGCGGGTTTTCGCACTAACCCGCACATAAAGAAGTGTCATTCGATAGAAGAGGTCATTAGTTATTGCAATGAATGGGAAAAGAAAAAAGATTCTCTGGATTATGATATAGATGGCATGGTTATTAAAGTAGATCCTTTTTCAAGCCAGGATAAGCTGGGACATACGAGCAAAAGCCCAAGATGGATGATATCATATAAGTTTCCAGCAGAGCAAAAAGAGACTGTTCTGGAAGATATAATTGTCCAGGTGGGCCGCACTGGCGCCCTTACACCCGTCGCTATTTTAAAGCCAGTTGAGTTATCTGGTTCGACAGTAAGCCGGGCCACTCTACACAATCAGGATGAGATAGTGCGTAAGGATATAAGGATAGGCGACCATGTAATAATAGAAAAGGCAGGCGAAATCATACCGCAGGTAGTCGAGGCAGTTAAAAGTAAAAGGAAAGGCAGGGAAAAGAGATTTTTAATGCCCCAAAAGTGCCCTGTATGTAATTCTACAGTTATAGCCATGGAAGGCGAAGTCGCCTTAAGATGCGAAAACCTTAGCTGCCCTGCGCAGTTAAAAGAAAGGATAATCCATTTTGCATCAAGGCAGGCAATGGACATAGAAGGCATGGGAGAGGCAATAGCAGCACAGCTGGTGGATAAGGGCATGGTCGAAGATTATGGAGATATATATTATCTTAAACATGATGATTTGCGAAATATTGAGAGGATGGCGGATAAATCAGCTGCAAACTTGATCAATGCAATCGAAAGAAGCAAATCCAATGACTTAAATAGATTAGTGTTTGGCCTGGGCATAAGACATGCAGGTGTCAGGGCCGCCTGGGTCATTTCCTCAAGGTTTGGATCATTGGATAAGATCGCATTTACCGAGGCTGAGGAGTTAGAGGCGATAAATGAGATCGGCCCTATAATGGCAAAGAGCATAGTCAAATTTTTCAGGAGAAAAGAAAATAAGAAAGTTATCGAAAAGCTTAAGAAGGCAGGAGTCAATATGGAGAACCGAGAACCGAGAACCAAGAACCGAAACTTGAAAGGCAAAACCTTTGTCGTGACAGGTTCGCTTGAGAGTTTTGCGAGACAGGAAATAGAAGAGCTTATCAGGAGCCTTGGGGGCAATGCATCATCAAGTGTGAGCAAAAAGACTGATTTTCTCATCCTGGGAAAAGAGCCTGGTTCGAAGTTTGAAAAGGCAAAGAAGCTGGGCGTGAAGATTATAAGCGAAGAAGAATTTAAGAGGATGATACAATGAGGCAATCTAACAGTAGAATTTTGACAAAGTTTATTATATTGGTATTATGTTTTTCTCTAACAGGCTGCGCGGGCCTGCAGCGGAAGTTTGTTCGCAAGAAGAAACAACAGGACAGGGTCGCGCCTGTAGTTACCACGCGTGACTACTCAAAGGGCCTGAGGGTGGCAGAGCTTTATAAGAAACATTTTCTTTTTTGGAAGGCATGGCAGCTGGAATTGATCGATAGGCTGGATGCTGCTTACAAGAAGCGCGTCAGTTGCTACGATTATACAGTCGATAGCTTAATGGAGATGAAGAAGTATATGAGAGTTTCTAAGGCAGGGGAGCTGGATCCCTTTATCAAAGACATAGAATCCATGGAGTCTCTTATCAAGAAAAAACGGCTTACAAAGAGTCAAAAATATAAAATAAAACAGGTGCTGGAGAGGACAAGGCGTCAGATAGAAAAGAAATTCTCTTACGAGGATGTAAAAGACCATTTGGAATTACAAAACACAGATGATCGCAGATGAAAAGATACAGATGATCGCAGATATCTGTGATCATCTTGTAAAGCACAGATTCTAATACGAAATCTGCGATTATCTGTGTATTAAAAATATGATCATAAAGACCATTGTAGCGGGGATGATGGAGGCAAATTGTTATCTAGTAGGTGATGAGTCCACAAAAGAGGTGTTTGTAATCGACCCAGGCGGGGATTACAGGAAGATAAAGAAGTTAGTCGATTCAGGGGGCCTCAAGGTCAAGGCAGTTATAAATACGCATGGACATGGCGATCACATAGGAGCGGATAGTGAATTTGGCGTACCTATATGGATACATAGCCTTGATGCTGATTTTTTACAAGACCCTTCCAAGAATCTCTCAGGCGTGTTTGGTTTTTTACTCAAGACAAAGAAGGCCACGCGGCTTTTAGAAGAGGGGGACAGATTAAGCATTGGTAAGCATGTCCTCGAGGTTATTCATACGCCTGGCCATAGTCCGGGTTCTATTTGTCTCAAGGGAGATGGTGTTGTTTTTACAGGAGATACGCTGTTTTGCGAAGGCGTTGGCAGGACAGATTTTGTTTATGGCTCAGAAGAGGATATAATGCGCTCTATAAAGGAGAAGTTGCTTGTACTTGACGATGATTATGTAGTTTACCCAGGCCACGGCCCGAGTTCCACAATAGGACATGAAAGAGTAAATAATCCTTTTATTGTTTGATACGAAATTTGGAGGATTACCCCCGTTAACTCACCGATTACCAGAATTTCGCGAAAGACCTTGATTGTATAGGAAATTATATGTTTCCCCCCTTGTTTTCTTCCCCGCAGATTTGCTGGTGCAAATCTAATCGCGGGGACAGGTCGAAAACAAAGCAGGGGGGACTGCGAAAAATCTCTTTGAGTCATCGAGCTCGCTGAAAGCGGGCGAGATTTTTCTTGACATATGGATAACCGTAAGGTATGCTTATTTCAGTAGGTAGACAAAAAAGGATACTTAATGAAATGAAGTTCAAAGACCTTTACGAGACCCTGGAAAAAAATAGATACTATATTTTTTCCTACGAGGATATTATCTCATTTTATCCCGGAGAAAAAAGATATAACCTAAAAAGGATGATTTACAGATGGAAGAAAAAGGGATGGGTATCTTCTTTAAAAAGAGGGCTGTATGAGCTTAGCTACCCCAGGGATTTTGTTATACCCGATATGCATATTTCTAATAAACTTTATAGCCCTTCCTACGTATCGTTAGAGACTGCCTTGTCTAATTATAGTATTATTCCAGAGGTTTCTATGGCCGTAACCTCTATTACGACAAAGCCGACAAGAAGATTCAAAAACGAACACGGGCTTTTTATCTATCGGACAGTAAAGCCCCATATATTTACAGGGTATTACGTGGAAAGGCATGGTAATTTTGAGATTCTTATTGCTGAGCCGGAGAAGGCCCTTGTAGATTATTTATATTTTAATACATATCGTAATAGAGATTTTAATCTTAGAGACCGAAGGCTGGATAGAGATGTGATTCTAAAGCTTAACAGAAAAAAGATAAAAGAATATGCAGAATTATATGGTATTAATTTAAAGGAGTTTTATGCTTACCTATGACTCTTTAATAGAACAGGCAAAGTCCAGATCAATGCCTCACACAAAAATTCGGGGAATTCTAAGAGAATATCTGCAGATCCTTATCTTGAAGGAACTTTATAAGATCAAATCAGGAAAGAGGCTTTATTTTACAGGAGGCACTTATTTAAGATTAGTTCATAGTCTTAAAAGATTTTCCGAAGATTTAGACTTTAACACAAATCATATGACGAAAAAGGAATTCGAAGATCTCCTGGAAAAAGTGGGAATAGAATTAAAAAGAATAAATATCGATACAGAGGTGAGATTCGCGCATTGGGGAAATATCTATGTTTCAAAACTGATTTTCCCAGGGATAGAAAAGGCATATAATGTTATATCCGGATATTCAAAAAAGGAAGGCATAATGATAAAAATAGAGGCAAACAGACTGAGGCAAAAGATAAAGAATGAGACCCGGATGATATCAGGCTTTGGAGAATTTTACCCGGTCATATGCACAGATATAGGTATTTTATTCGCGGATAAGATAGACGCACTCACGAAGAAAAATAGAGGAAGGCATTTGTATGATATTATATTTATACTTTCAAATAAACATCCTATTAACGGGCCCTTTTTAAAAAACCTTGGGATAAAAAAGGATCCGTTTGAAGTTATACTGGATAGGGTAAGAACTTTTTCTAAGACAGAATTAAAGAAACAGGCTGAGGCATTAAGGCCTTTTCTTTTTGATGAGTCTGAGGCGGATTTGATATCAAATGCTAAAGATATAATCCCTTCATTGATAAAGACATGAATGACTTAATCGAGGAATTTTTGGGTTATCTTTCAGTAGAAAGGGGATTGTCGAATAATACGCTTTCCTCATACAAGAGAGATCTCTCGAATTTTTTCGGGTATCTCAAGAAAAGGCGCATTGTTTCTATCGACAAGGTAACGCGCCAGACTATTACATCTTTCATGCTCTCAGAGAAAGACAGAGGGCTTTCTGCGAATTCTATCTCAAGAGAGGTTGCCTGTCTTAAGAGTTTCTTTAAATTTCTTGTAAGAGAGAATAAGATCAAGGATAACATCACGAGTGTCATAGAATCTCCAAAGTTATGGAAAAAGCTGCCATTTGCATTGGATCTTAGCGAAGTTGAAAAACTACTCAAGGCGCCTAACATAAGAGAGCCGATGGGAGTCAGGGATAGGGCGATGTTAGAGCTTATGTATGCAACAGGCATGCGGGTGTCAGAATTGATTAATTTAAAGATGGATGACTTAAACATCGGCGTGGGCTTTGTAAAGTGTCTTGGAAAAGGCCAGAAAGAAAGGGTAGTGCCTTTTGGCAGCAAGGCAAAGGAATGGATAGTAAGATATTTAGATAAGTCACGAGCATCATTTTTAAAGAAGAAGGTGTCGAATTTTTTATTCCTTACCAGGCTGGGTAAATCCATGTCGCGCCAGATGTTCTGGAAGATAATCAAAAAATATACACGCGAGGCAAGGATTAAAAAAGAGATCACCCCTCATAGCTTAAGACATTCTTTTGCAACGCATATACTTGAAAGAGGCGCTGATTTAAGGGTGGTCCAGGAGATGCTGGGCCATTCTGATATATCTACAACACAGATTTATACGCATATAAACAAGGACAGGCTAAAATCGATTCACCACAAGTTCCACCCACGCCCCTAAGCAAGGTAGGAGGGTTTGATGAGTCATGAGGTTATAAAGGCAATAAGGAATTTTCTTGAGGCAGAGAAGGAAAGCGGCATATTTGGATATATGTTTTCGTCAAAGCCAAAGGACAGCGGGTTTGAAGTTTTACAGAAAGAGGCGCTAAAGTGCCAGAATTGCCATCTTGCAAAGACAAGGAAGAATGTTGTCTTTGGCTCTGGCAATATACATGCGAAACTGATGTTTGTAGGCGAGGCGCCAGGTTTTGATGAAGATGCGCAGGGTAAACCATTTATTGGCAAGGCAGGCATGCTGCTCACAAAGATAATAGAGGCAATGGGGCTAAAGAGGGAAGATGTGTATATATGCAATATCTTAAAATGCCGGCCTCCAGGGAACAGAAATCCTTTGCCTGATGAGATTGCTTCATGCATAGGTTATCTTTATAAGCAGATAGATCATATAAAACCAGAGATTATATGTGGACTTGGAAAATCTGCCAGCCAGGCCTTGCTAAAGACAGAGACGGCTATAAGCAAATTAAGAGGGAACTGGCACGAGCTTAGAGGCGCAAAGTTTATGCCTACATACCACCCTGCATATCTCTTACGCAATCCCACGGATAAAAAACTCGTCTGGGAAGATATGAAGAAGATCATGAAAGAGATATGAGTGTTAAAAGTTACGCAAACATAGTTATTAACCGGCCAATAGAGGGCCCTTTTACTTATTCTATACCTGATGCATTGAAGGAAGATGTAAAGGTAGGCAGCTGCGTTGAGGTGTCTTTTGGCAATAAGAACGTAACAGGCTATGTCGTTGATATTATTCCAAAGTCTGAAATAGAGAATTTAAAACCAGTAGTCCGCATTTTAGACAAGGCCCCTCTCATTGATGAAAAGATGATGCAGCTTACAAAATGGATATCTGATTACTACTATTCGTCATGGGGAGAGGCGATCTCTGCTGCTGTGCCGGCTGTTTTAAAAAAGAGCTTAAAGTCAACCCGTCGAAGAAAGGTTTCTCATCCAGAGGAAGAAGTAGAATATAAAGATGGCTCAGACAAACACCTTCGGCCTAACTCTGAGCAGACAAAGGCGCTTGATTCAATAAAACAATGCCTGGATAATTTTCTACACAGTGTATTTTTATTGCACGGAGTGACAGGCAGCGGAAAGACAGAGGTGTATCTGCAGTCCATCGCATATGCTCTAGAGTTAGGGCGTTCGAGCATAGTGCTGGTTCCTGAGATCTCGCTTACGCCGCAGACAGTTGCGCGTTTTAAAGCCAGGTTTGGAGAAAAAATAGCTGTACTTCATTCAAGATTAGTTGGTTCTAAGAGGGCAAATGAATGGGAGAGGATTGTTTCTGGCGAAGCGCAGATAGTAGTAGGCGCCCGCTCAGCAATATTTGCGCCATTAAAAAATCTGGGACTTGTGGTAGTTGACGAAGAGCATGAGACATCATACAAGCAGGAAGATGTGCCTCGGTACAATGCAAGGGATGTTGCCATAAAAAGGGCTGAGTTTTCTAATGCAGTTATTATATTAGGAAGCGCAACGCCTTCTTTGGAGTCTTTTTATGCGGCCAGGGCAGGCAATTATACGCTAATAGAACTGCCAGAGAGAATAGATTCCAGACTCTTGCCTGAGGTTGAGATCGTAGACATGAGGGATGAGATGGCAAGGAAAAAGGCCGTTTCTATTTTTTCACACACGCTGAAATCCTGGATACAAAAGGATATATCCGAGAATAAACAGGTCATACTCTTTTTAAACAGGCGTGGTTTTTCCACGTTTATAAGCTGCAGAAAATGCGGACATGTATTGACCTGTAAACGCTGCAGCGTGAGCCTTACTTATCATTTCCATACAAAAAAAGCTACATGTCATCACTGTGGCTACAAGATCGACCCTCCTGATATTTGCCCTGAATGCAATTCCAGCTATGTCAAATACTGGGGCATTGGCACAGAAAAGGTAGAGAGTGAGGTCCATAGACTTTTTCCCAATGCCAGGATAGCCCGCATGGATACAGACGCTACGCATAAGCGCGGCACGCATGAGAAGATCCTGTCAAAGTTTAAGGATCACAAGATAGATATTCTGGTGGGTACGCAGATGATAGCGAAGGGCCTGGACTTTCCAAAGGTTACGCTCGTGGGTGTCATATCGGCTGATACTGCATTGAATCTGCCTGACTTTAGATCAGGCGAACGCACATTTAATCTTCTTACACAGGTAGCAGGCCGCGCAGGAAGAGGAGACATGGGTGGCAGGGTCATAATCCAGACTTATACCCCAGGCCACTATTCTATCCAGGCAGCAAAGAACCATGACTATAATGACTTCTATGGAAAAGAGATATCTTTCAGGAAAGAGCTAAATCTCCCGCCTTTTTGCCGCATGGCCCTATTGACCTTTAGGGGCCGTAAGGAAGAAAAGGTTTTAAAGGCAGCAGAATCAATAAGAGAAAAGCTTGAAAAGAAAAACAAGCGAAAGTTATTAGAAATCCTGGGCCCTGCGCCAGCGCCTATCTCTAAAATAAAGGGCATGTACCGCTGGAACCTCTTCCTAAAATCCAGCAAAGTAGAAAGCATCACAGCCATATTGCGGCAAGTTCTACAAAACCGCCGCCGAGAGGGCGGGATTATTATTACTGTGGATGTGGAGCCTTATTGAACTGCAATTAACGCTTATATGATTGTCAAGATTTAACATATATGCTAAAATAACTTTACACTCTTGCAATCATCGAGTGTAAAATTAACAAGGCTATTCTTGAGTAAATTACAGATTAAGATATATCCAGCCCCTGTATTAAGGAAGAAGTCTACTATAGTCGATACTATAGGCGAGGAGGAGAAGAGGCTTGCCAGGGACATGATAGATGCAATGCGCGTTTCAAATGGTGTTGGCCTGGCTGCCCCGCAGGTAGGTATTAGTAAGCGTATTATAGTGGTAGAGGATTTAGAGGGCACGAAATCCAGCCTGGTGTTTATTAATCCAAAAGTAGTAAAGAAAAAGGGCCGCTCGAGTTTCTGCGAGGGGTGCCTGAGCGTGCCAGGTATAACAAGAGATGTCATGAGGCCAGAATTTATTGTCCTGGAGGCCCTGAACCTGGATGGCGATAAAATAAAGATTGAAACAGGAGGGTTTTTGGCAAGGGTTGTGCAGCATGAAATAGATCATCTGGACGGTATCCTTTTTATAGACCGTATTAATTTTTTGAAACGTAAGAAGATCATGAAGCAGGTTTCAAAAAACATCTGTATGGAACTGTAATACAGCTAAAAATATGAAGATAATATTCTTTGGTAGTTCAGATTTTGCAGTTCCGAGTTTAGAGGCGTTAAAGAACCAGGAAGATGTTGTCCTCGTTGTTACCCAGCCTGATAGAAAAAAGGGCAGGTCTCAGAAGATCTCGGCTACGGCTGTAAAGATGGCAGCTGATAGGATAGGCATTAAGGTATTTCAGCCGCCTGATGTTAATTCAGGCGATTCAATAAAGAGGTTAAAAGATTACAGCGCAGATGTATTTATTGTAGTCAGCTTTGGCCAGATCCTTAAAAAGGATTTATTGGATATGCCCAGGAAATGTTGTCTTAATCTACATGGTTCACTCCTTCCAAAGTATCGGGGCGCGGCGCCTATCAACTGGGCAATCGCGAATGGCGAGAAGGAAACAGGGGTTACAGTTATAAAGATGAACGAGAAAATGGATGAAGGAGATATGCTATTAAAGAAATCTATATCCATAGAAGAGGAGGATGATGCAGCGTCTCTTTCAGGGAGGCTTTCCGAAGAAGGGGCCCAGCTGGTTTTAAAATCAATAGAGTTAGCCAAGTCTAATAAGGCAAATTTTATTAAACAGGAAAATTGCAAAGTCAGTTACGCGCCAAAGCTTAAGAAAGAAGATGGCCTTATAGACTGGAATTGGGGCGCGTACAAGATTTACTATAGAATACGCGGCTTTGTGCCATGGCCTGGGTGTTATACATTTATTGAGAAAAAGATGTTGAAGGCATGGAAGGCAAGGCCGGTAAATATTTCCAGGCCAGGCGCTAAACCAGGCATGGTCTTAGAGATCGACAAAGATGGAATTGTTATAGCTACTGGTGAAGGCAGCCTAAGAATAGAAGAATTACAGCTCGAAGCCAAGCGCCGCATGAAGGCCGAAGAGTTTATCGCAGGCCATAAAGACATAAAGCCAGGCTTAATTTTTGATTAATTTTTGATTAAATTTGATATTGTAGAAGTGATTTTTTATGTTAAAATCTATCCCTAATATGCCAGAACTAAGAAAAGATCCTATAATCGGAAGATGGGTAATTATATCTACTGAGAGGGCAAAGAGACCCAGCGATTTCAAGGTCTTGCATCCTGAGGAAGAAGAGGGTGTCTGTCCATTTTGTGAAGGCC
>JAHILY010000014.1 GCA_018896815.1 Candidatus Omnitrophota bacterium
AGAGGCCAATATACAGAAATTAAAGAAACTAGATTATAAGTTTACAGGCCCTATCAAAGGAACTCTTGCCTGTGGCTCTGAGGCAATAGGCCATATACAGGATATTGATAAAATAGTGAGCGAGGCAAGGCGGTTGGTAAAGTAATTCCTGCGCCATTGTTACACCGCGTAGGTGTATTACACCTACGCGGTGTAATCAGGTTAAAAATTATGAAAAATTATGGACTTAAAATTGCTTAAAGAAAAATGTGGCAAGGAGAATTTCAAAAAACTTGAAGCTCTAAAGAATGCCAAGCTCATGGAGTTTGCATCAAAATACGTGGAGCTCTTTAATCCAGATTCTGTTTTTGTGCGGACAGATTCTAAAGAGGATGCGGGATATATTAGAAAACGGGCGATTGAGCTTGGCGAGGAAAAAGAACTTGCCACAAAGGGCCACACAATACACTTTGACGGCTATTTTGACCAGGCAAGGGATAAGGAAAATACAAGATACTTATTGAGGCCAGATGAGGTGCTGGGTTCAGATATAAAGTCAGTTGATAGAGAAGAGGGGCTGAAAGAGGTGCACGATCTTTTTAAAAATGCCATGAAGGGCAAAGAGATGTACATTTGTTTTTACTGCCTTGGCCCTACTGATTCAGCTTTTTCTATATCAGCTGTCCAGATAACAGATTCATGCTATGTGGCGCATTCAGAAGATATGCTCTACCGCGGCGGCTACGAGCAGTTTAAAAAACTAAAAGGGCCTAGTGATTTCTTTAGATTAGTGCATTCAGCAGGTGAATTAGAAGGCGCTGTGAGTAAAAATGTCGATAAGAGACGCGTCTATATAGATCTTGAAAATGAAATGGTATTTAGCGTAAATACGCAATATGCAGGGAACACCGTTGGCCTTAAAAAACTATCTATGCGGCTTGCTATCAAGCGCGCATCTGAAGAAGGATGGCTCACAGAGCACATGTTTATCATGGGTGTCTACGGTCCTGGCAAAAAGCGAATCACATATTTTACAGGCTCCTTTCCATCCGCATGCGGCAAGACTGCGACTGCGATGCTTGAGGGAGAAAAGATTGTCGGAGATGATATCGCGTATTTACGCAACATCGGAGGCAAGATTAAGACAGTTAATGTGGAAAAAGGAATATTTGGTATTATGCAGGATGTAAGTCAGCAAAATGACCCAACTATATTTGAGGCGCTTACCATGCCTGGCGAGGTTATATTCTCAAATGTGCTGGTGAATGAAAAAAATATTACGCGCTGGCTGGGTGATGGAAAAGATGAACCGAAAAAAGGTGTAAATTTTTCAGGAGAATGGATGCCTGGCAAAAATGGCCCTGATGAAAAGGCCGCGCCTTATGCGCACAAGAATGCGCGTTATACAATACGATTAGATGCCTTAGAAAACTGTGACGATAATCTGGAAAACCCGGACGGAGTCGAGGTGGGCGGGATTATATACGGAGGCCGCGACTCAGATACAAGCGTGCCAGTTGCGCAGTCATTTAATTGGACGCACGGCATGCTCGCTCAAGCAGCTGCCATAGAATCAGAGACAACAGCTGCTACGCTTGGCCAGGAAGGCGTGAGAAAATTTAATCTAATGGCAAACCTGGATTTTCTTTCTATACCCATTGGCCGATATATTCAAAATAATCTTGATATAGTAAAGGGCATTAAGAAGTTACCCCTGATATTTCATGTGAATTATTTCTTAAGAGATAAAGACGGCAAGTTTCTAAATGGCATGAAGGACAAGCACGTATGGGTTAAATGGATGGAGCTGCGCGTAAATGGCGACGTGAATGCAATAAAAACACCCATTGGCTATATCCCAAAGTACGAGGATTTAAAGCAATTGTTTAAAGCCGTTCTCAAAAAAGATTATAAACAAGAAGATTATAACGAACAATTCAAGATCCGCATCCCGGAACTCATTGCAAAGATAGACAGGATCAAAAACATCTACCACGCAAAGGTCTTTGACACGCCGCATATCTTGATGAAGACGCTGGACGACCAGAAAACCAGGCTCGAGGAGCGCAGAAAACAACATGGCGATTATCCGCCGCCGCATGCCTTTTAAGATTATTGTCACTGCTGGACCAACTTTAGAGCCAATAGATCCTGTCAGGTTTATATCGAATCGTTCAACAGGATACATGGGTTATAAGATTGCAGAGATTGCTGTAAAGCGCAGACATAGTATTACACTTATAAGCGGACCTGCCAGATTAAAACCCCCAAAGGTAAAAAGATTTATTTCTATTGAGACAGCAGATGAGTTATTAAAGGCGATAAAAAAAGAGATTAAAAAAGCAGACTGTCTTATAATGTGCGCTGCTGTAAGCGATTTTAGGGCCAAGAAGCCTGCCAGAAAAAAAATTAAGAGAAACAAGGGCATGTCTTTGAAGCTGATCCCGAACAAAGATTTGCTGAAAGAATTGGCCAGGGAGAAAAGAGGTAAGCTCTTTGTAGGATTTAGCTTAGAGACAGAGAACATAGTCAAAAACTCTGTAAAAAAGCTAAAAACAAAAAATTTGGATCTTGTGGTGGTAAACAGATTGACTAAAAGTCATAACCCATTTGGTGACAATAAGTTAGATGTATGCATAATAGGCTCTTCAGGCCAAAAAATCACACTCTATAATAAATATAAGTCATATATAGCACATGTTTTGCTTGACAAAATCGAGCAATTATGGTATTTAGAGAGATAATTATGGGCGCGCGGCACAGGCTACGCGCTATTTTAATCTATAGTTAAGCTGGCGACGTACCCAAGTAGAAAGGGAGCGGTCTGCAAAACCGTTATGCGTGGGTGCAATTCCCATCGTCGCCTCCATGCCGGGGTGGCGGAATTTGGCAGACGCAAGGGATTTAAAATCCCTCGTCCTTAAAGGATGTGCCGGTTCGAGTCCGGCCCCCGGCACCAGAACCGCAGATTACGCAAACATCGCATAAGGCGACGTGCTAGCAGATTACGCAGATTGAGTTTAAAAGATTCATTTTTTAATTTTCTATTTGTGAAATCTGTAGACTTGGGCGGTTGGCGCAGTTGGTTAGCGCGTCACGTTGACATCGTGAAGGTCACTGGTTCGAGTCCAGTACCGCCCACCATCAGTCTTCGTTGAGCACTTAACGTGCTCAACTTCGCCTGATTCAATAGTTCGGCGAAGCTCATCATAAGGACTCGGAGATTATATCAAAGA
>JAHILY010000112.1 GCA_018896815.1 Candidatus Omnitrophota bacterium
CCTCTTTTCCGATGATATGTATATAATCTCCTCTCTGGCAATCACCTCTTTAATATCAGACTCCTTAATACCTGCCACAGGCTGCCAGGCCTCATCGGCTGCGGCAGTCCCTACAATAAAAAAACTAAACACCAACAACAAAACAGCACGCTTCATAAAACCTCCAAATGTTCCTCTCCCCCCACACCCTCTCTGTAGGCCAGGTTTAAACCTGGCCTACAGAGAGGGTGTGAACGCGGGAAAGGGTAAGATGAGAGAGATTTGCTTCACTAATATAGTAGACACAGGAAGTCCTGGATTTCTTTCAAAAAATTTTTAACCCGAAGGATTTTTTTGATGAGTTCAAAAGGTAGGTTCAGTATAACCTTGCGAGATACAGGGAATCAAGCACAAACAAGTCACAAAATCATGCCTGGGAGACATAGTTGATTTGAAAAAGGATTGCATTTCGGTAAAATAGGGCCAAGGTAGACAACAATGACCGTGGGTCAGGTGAGAAATAGATAGGGTGGGGTTACCTAAACCTGCCAAATCTAACCAGGTTAGAATTGCATAAAAACCCTCTCTACAAGATACCACCTGTCTATCTTAGCCATTAAGGCGTGTATCCCTGCCCTCAGCTCTCCAGATATGGACTAGGCTAGTGTAGTAGTCTGGCATGCTATTATGATAGGCATATTGGGGTAATAAGGCAATGGACTGGGGTCAGGAAATTGTGACTGTGGGGCAGGTGGGGATGGACATTGAAGATAACAGAGTGAATAATTATACTTGGCCTAGATATTTTCTTGCATCTCGTAATCTTAATCCTCCCTTTTGAAGGTTATATCTGTAGTCAGGGGCAGTAACAATATCATGAAAATAATCATAAGCCTCTGTTCCTTTCTCTATCGTAGCTAAATTTAAGACAAAGGCCGTATCGCCAAAAGTTTCACTAAAATAACGGCTCAATTCATCTGCATTAGCATAGCTCGTCTCCACTATAACTATTCCCACCTCGTTAGGTTTAAGCTTATGCATCTCCGTTCCAATCGCGTCTCTTACAGATTCTTGTATTACACCTTCTTCGATAAGATCTTCTCTGCGAAAGAAAACAGGGATTTGTCCTTCTAAAATAACTATTGGCATCTTACCACGTCCTAGCCTATGTACACGATTTCTAATAGAAAGTTCATTAAAAAATACCTTGGTATTGCTTATGTTTATACTCACCGGGTGCCCTACCCCCCACATCCCTACGATTACCTCTTCTATTTTTCTTGCTATTTCCTGAGTCCTATTATCACCTACTCCATCTTCTGGTATTCCAATTGGAGGTATAAGTAAAATATCGATGTCATTTATACGAGATGCGCGTTTATCCTCTGCAGCACTACCAAATAAAAGAACTCGATATTCTTGTGGAATAACCCCACTCAAATTATCTTTTAAAGCAACTACTCTTTCGTCGCGTTTATCTGGTATTTTTGAGCCAGTAGTTCGCTCGGCGGCTGAGGCTCGCTCGTCAGCGACTGATAATAGCCCATCACTAAATCCAGGCATTGTAGCAATCTCTTGTCTATCTGTAATTAAAACAGGTGGATTATCCAGAAATGACCCAATCTGCTCACGATAAGTTTCATGCATAGTTATAGGATAATCATCAAGGTAATAAAATGCGGAAAGAGGTGATTTACCATCTAGCCCCCACGTTATAATTGCAAACCACGGCGGTCTGTGATAAAAACGGAAATAGTTAATATCACTACTGTGAGGAAGATGAGCTTCCTTGTCATCTGTGCCGCGTCGTTGATGAACATGACAAAAGAATAATGAATCAGCACCTGATATTTTAACCATGCTATAAACAAGAGATTCATAACCTTCTGAAAAATCGCATACAGATGGCGATGCAAAAAATCTTATATCATTTCCGACTTCATGTTTCCATGCGTCACAGAGTTCATTCGCTCTTTGATAATCTCCTTCATCAAAATAATCAACCATATCTTCGGAAGGAGTAAATACATCATACAAAACCCATATACCATCAATTTGCTTAAGTAATCCTATTGCTAGTATCTCTGGATTAATCCTCTGCCAAGCTAGTTCTCCGGTTTCTTCTACAATAGTTGAAAGATTCTGGCTAATTCTTCTAACATCTTCTAAAGCTACCGCTGCCTCTTTGGTTACCGCTAACAGTTCTCCCTCTTTACTTCTAGCAACACCTGCTATTTCGTCTATATTAATTTGTTGAGGAGCATCACATATATCCCATGTATGCCTGCTGAGATTTTTGCCTCGAGAACTTAGCTCGCCCTCGGCCAACCGTTCTTCCATCCTCTGCTCATCACCCATGAGTACCCAGTCCCCAAGTCCACTGCTACCAAGTCCTGCCCCTCCTGTTGCAATTCCATCTTGTTCGGTCTCCTCGGCGGCTGAGGCTATCTGGGCGGTTGTGTGCCTGGAAAATCCGTCGGATTTCTTAAATATTACAGCAACTTGTGTATTTCCCATCTTTACTACTATGACTTCTTCTAATTCATCTTTGATTAAGTCAGCAAAACTTAAAAATCTCTGTGTGCGATTAATTTGAGGTGATAAGGGGTATAAGCTAGAAGCAATTATAAAATATCCCCCAAGATTCAAACCTGACCAATGCCTCAAAAATGCCAATCTCTCCACTTCTTCACCAACTAAACTTTTTATTATTTCAAGAGGGGCATCTTTTGGTATTTGTTCTTGAATATTTCTAAACGCTTCTCCCCATATAGAGTAACGATCAGCATATCCCCTTATAAAAGAAGGAAGGTTATACCAGATTATACCAGCTATGTTTCTTGTGGGATCAACGTGACCCAACACTTCTTCAATATCGTAAAAATTTGCTCTGATAAATTTTGCTCCTTTAACTGTTGCTGATAAACCAGCGTCTAGTTCTCCTGTTTGAGAATCTACATTATAAATATTAGGTCTATCTGTAATGGCTATAGGATTAGTGCCTGAACCCATATTTAAGATCATCCCGTCCCTATCAACTCCTATATTGTCCAGTATAAGGCCTATGTTCTCTGCTTGGTCATCTTCCCAATTAGGAATTTGCAATATTTTTGGCGATATTGTTGACTCATTGATAGCTAAAGATTGAGCTTTATCGTCCTCGGCCAGCCTTGATGCTACCTTCTTTTCTTCGATGATTTGCCTGAGATATTCTCCACGTCCAAGACGTAGAATTGTTTCTTCCGAGAAAACCGATTCCAGTTCTTCAAGCTGCCTCCGAACTCCCTGTACCCTCGACCGAAGAAGAGTAACGGTCTCATCTGGATTGCCTTCTTTCTCCTCAATCGCAAACCGAATCCTGAAAATCGCCCAAGTGACTGCATCAATGCGCACGAAATCAATGATACTTCCAGCAACATTTGTCGTAAATGTGCCACGTATTCTTTTTCTGACTCCTTCAATCGCCAATGCTGCCATTTGTATGCGTCTGAGCGAGACCCAGAGAGCTTCCATATCAACCGTGTCAACAGACGTTGTCTCTAAATAGTCCAACTCTGCTTGGGTAGTCCTTATAAATACAGCAACAGCGTCAAGAACCCGAGCGACCTCAACCCTATCCATAAGCTGTTGCAAGCGGAGAAAAGTATCATCTGGAGCTCCAGCCTTATCTTGAGCTCCAGTTCCAATGTGCAAACGTAGGTTATCTCTTGAATCAGGATGGGCATATAGAGTGGCGGTAAATAAAAATGAGATGCTTACTATGAGTGATATAATCTTCGCATTGAAAAGTTTTCTAATCTTTAACATAATCTGGCTAAAAAAATAACCTCTCCTTTTCTCTAAAGGCCTATTTGGCGTATGTATATATCTAATGTATATTATACTCTATAAAAGGGGTGTTTTCAAGGTATTTTTTATAATTTGTTTAAATGAAATCGGTTAGAGAAAAATCTTGGCAGGAATCATAAACTCAATCCATTGACATGAGGGTATAGTCTGCACCATTAAGCGAGATCTGGTGTCAATGCTCGTCTGGTCAATGCTCCAGACTAAATCACCAAGATCCCAGCTCAGGAAGACAATCCTGAAAATGAGATTAAATTGCTATCTGCATATCCTGAGTGGACATATTGATATAGTGAAACGGCAAAAGTTTGAATCTAACAGAGCGATATGAAAATTATGCGGTTTGCAAAAGCGAAAATTTTGCTCCTATTGGTAAAGACTGAGGTCTTAACTTGCTAAAATGAGAAATAAAATCGACTATAGTAAAGCCAACAATTTCTTTAGTTTTAGGATCTTTGCGCACAATTATACCTTCATCCAGCATCTTGCAAACGGCTTTGCACCTTTTACCTTCAGACATATATAAAACATCTGCTTCTCTATCGTATGAAACTGTTATTTGATTAAAGGCCCTTTTTTTATCCATTGAACCTTCCCTCCTTTTACTTCATCACTTATAAATGCAGTTTTAATTTTTCTATCAATTAAAGCCACTACAACTACTTTATATAAACATTTCTTATAATCTTTATGATAAATCCACCTATCTCTACTCGTTTTATCTTCGACTATAACATCTGGGTCAAGTAAAACATCTTTTATGAATAAAACAGGATTATCTATTGCATGGTCTCTTTTAATATGTTTATAGGTTGTGGGAGACAAATGATATATATATCCATCTTTATCTTTGAAGTCTAAAGCATGTTTAATCTCGTTGGGTGCTATAGTAACCTCCCTGTCCATTGCATTCAAATATTACACGAGAAAGTAGCCTCTGTCAAGGTCAATATGAAAATATGAAAATATGACGGGAATGGGAAGGGACATCCTATACCCCTCTTTAAGGGGTTAGACACAAACTCCTGCAGGAATCACAAACTCACCCCACGGACATAAGGAAGGCTTTAAACGCTGACTCCTACTTCTAAAATCTCCTTCAAAAAACTAGCTTGTGAAGGCGCTTTTATTTCTTCGGGGGTATAGCCCTTTGCTTCAATAGGCTTCATCATTCTTGCTGCGGCAATGCCTAGGACTTCCAGCCTCTCCCTTAAATTCATAGACTGAAAATCTTTTGATATCACAATTATATCAATATCGCTATCTATTCTGTGCTTCCCTTCTGCAAAGGAACCATAGAGAATCACACGCTCAACATTGATTCCTAATTTTTTCAGGCTTTGCGCATACTCTTCTATTATTCCTTTAACTCTGGGATTTGTTTTATACACCTTATTACCTCTTTGTATATTCAATTGCCAGCTCTTTTCTTAGCTGTCAATCTGTTTAAATCCAATTTATCCTGGGGTCTTTTTGTATTCTTCTTTGACTTTATTAAGTCTTTTATGCCTATGATATTGATTTGTGTATCTTCGTATTTTGATCTAACTCTATTTTTCCATGCCAAATCAAAACTAATCCCGGGAAGGCCCATGATTATATCTACTCTTATTGGAGCTATGCCAATCTGGTATACCATACGCTCATTTGTAAAATCTTTCAAACAAATATCTCTTAAAGGAGCGCCAAATTGTTTGAGGGCTTTATAGAGTTTTTCTGCATTTTTGATATCTGCTTTTACCCAAAGATCCAAATCCTTGGTAAATCGCGGCTCAGTATAATATACTACGGCATAAGCGCCTACTATAAGATATTTGACCCTATGCCTGTTTAATATTTTGAATAGATCTCTGTAATCTAAGCTTATATCCATTTATACCCTTTATCTTATAGAACTCACCTATGGTTTTCCATGTCGCAATAAAACGGTCCTGAGGGGTTTGCTTCTGCCAGAATTCGCTGTCAAAAGACGAGGCATCAGACAAACTTATTAAGCGCTCAACTATCCTCTTCTTATTTTTATTACGCTGCGTTTTTCTCATTTAATCTCCTATGAGGTATTATTATACCATAAAAAAAGCGCAATTCAAGGCAGTTTTTTCTTTTAACCTACCATAAATTAAGGTAGCGCTTGCCTTCTTCTTGCTTGCCGTGTTTGAGGCAGCCATTGCCGTAGATGCGGCATTTTTTGTGGAGTTCATTAGTGGCGAGTTTGCGTTGTTCTGAGGTGAGATTATTGGATCTTAAGAGTTTTAGTATTGACTGGATTCTAAACTTGTCTATGCCTGTTGCATATATGGATGATACCTGATCCGGCCTACCACCGTCTTTTAGGGTAAGCGGCTCGTCTATTAGTAGGAATTTGTGATTTACGCTCGTGCGGAGCCAAAAGTCATAATCCTCGCAGCAAGCCATGCTTTCGTCAAAAAGCCCGATTCTGTCAAAAAGCTCTTTCCTGACAATCGCAGTCGACATACTCACAGCACATAGAGGCAGGCATTTATCAAATATATAGCCATGTTGTTTTTTGTGCTTTTTCTTTTGGTTCAGGAGTTTGCCATTTTTATACCAGATCTCCTGAGTATGTGAAATGAGATATCCGGGATTCTGCTGCATTTCGCGAAATTGAATATCAAGCTTTTCTTTATCCCACCAGTCGTCATTATCTAAAAATGCGATAAGGCCATGCATGGATTCTTTTATCCCTCGATTACGCGCTGCGCCAGGGCCTTTGTTTTCCTGCTTAATGTATCTGATGCGGCTGTCAGAATATTGAGAGATAAGGTGAAATGTATTGTCTGTAGAGCCGTCGTCGACAATGATGAGCTCAAAGTCTTTGAATGTCTGGGCTATAACTGAGTCAATGGCCTTTTTCAGGAACTGGCTTCTGTTATAGGTAGGGATTACGATGCTGACCATGCTTGATCTTTAGCTTGTCTCTGTGTGATTTTTTCTTCTCGCGCAAGAGCCGTGATATATCCTTTTGCCGTCTTGTAACCCTGTGCTTCATAGAGAATCTCCGGGGCTGCGGTCAGATACCTGTTACACCAGGTATCATTTATTTATGAGACTCGCGAAATACCCTGCGCCAAACCCATTGTCTATATTCACCACGCTTACGCCTGGCGAGCAACAGTTCATCATTGTCAAAAGCGGCGCAATACCTTTAAAGCTGGAGCCATAACCCACGCTTGTAGGCACTGCTATGACTGGCTTGTCAGTCAATCCAGCCACTACACTCGCAAGCGCCCCTTCCATGCCTGCCACCACTATAACTACATTTGCAGACGAGATATTAGAGAGATTGTCAAACAATCTGTGTATGCCTGCCACGCCCACATCATAGATCGCCTTTACCCTGTTCCCCATGACCTCGAGCGTCAACTTCGCCTCTTCAGCAACAGGTATATCTGCAGTTCCTGCTGTAAGTATCAAGACTATTTTTTTATTTTTCGGCCTGGATTTCTTTATGTATATAATCCTGGCAACCTCATCATATTTCAGCTGCCGATAATATTTTTTAAGATATTGGTATAAAGTTTTATCAGCGCGGGTCAGGAAGGCATTGTCGCTATTTTTAAGGATATTCTCGAGTATCTTTTTTACCTGATACTGGCTCTTGCCCTGGCAGAAAACCGCTTCGGCAAAACCCTTGCGAAGCAATCTGTGATGATCTACCTTGGCAAAGTTAAGATTCTCATACGGTAGGGACTTGAGCAGCTTATATGCCTGGCATGTAGTAATTTTCCTGTAACGAATGTCCTTTAGCAGCTTTCTGATATACCTTCTAGAGTCCATATATGCGGCTTAGGGTTTATTCGTGGTAATTTGCGTGAAATTTGTGGCAATTCGTGTCACCTAAAGATAAAATAAAGAATTACCAGAATCGCAATAAATGAAAAAAGATAAAAGTCATTAAAATAAAAAAAGTCTTTTATGTTATCGAACGTGCCCGGGGTCCCTTTTTTTACAAGTCTTCTCGGGATCTTGCGCCGAAACGAATCCAGGTCATCCGCCCTGAACCGAGTATAGACCCCTCCTATCCTGTAAGACGGGACCTTGCCATTATCTGCCCTTTCTTGCAATTCAATCTCTTCAATACCTAGATAATCTGCAGCCTCTTTAACAGTCAGGAACTTCTTCATAAATTATGCCTCACTGCGTTCGGCATACACAGATAATCACAGATATCGTGTAAAATTCATGCTTTACAAATGGTCACAGATGGATTTATCTGCGATCATCTTGTATCTTTTCATCTGTGCCAATCTGTGCATTATTGAATTTCCATGTAATGAATTATCTCGATTTCTCCTTAGCGATCCACTCATCAACAATAGCTCTGTCAAATCTCCACTCAGAGCCTTCTTTATACGCAGGGATCCTTCCAGACTTTGCCCAGTCCAGAATATTAGACAACTCGACCTCTAAATACTTTGCCAATTCCTGCGCGCTAAACCCATTGGCCCTGGAGCCGACCTGGCCCAGCATCTGACACTTGCCCTGTAATACAGCGCCTGACTCCATGCTCAGGTCTGGAGTAGTCACATTACCCACAACATGAGCTGTCGAAAGCAATCGCAGGCTTTTCTGCGCGGCAATATTCCCTGTGATCTTGCCGCCTACTATTATTTCTTCACCATTTATGTCTGCGCGCACTGATGCGTTTTCACTCACAGTAAGTGTGCCTTTTGTGTCGAGCTTCCCCTCAAAGTTCCCATTTATCCTCAGATTCACCGGGTCTTTAAAAGCAAGTGTCCCTTGCATACTAGCATCTACATCAAGGATCTTCTGCTCATTCTTGTCCTTCCTTGCCATCACTACCCCCTTTCAGCAATTCTCTATCTATTGGGAGTTTCCTCAATAGATAGAGTGCGGCCAATACAATTATAGTGGTCACAACCGCGGCTACGTGAAAACCGCAGCCACTGGCCAGGCCTATACCAGACACAGTCCATAGACTAGCAGCTGTGGTAAGGCCAGTAACTGTTGAGCCTGAACGTATAATAGTCCCTGCCCCTAAAAATCCTATACCAGTCACTACGCCTGCGGCTATCCTGGCTGGATCCACTGGTGCGAGGCCTGCGTACATATCAAACACGTAAAGCGAAGTAAGCATAATAAGAGTCGAGCCTACACACACGAGTATGTGCGTCCTGAATCCTGCAATCCTCCTGTTATGCCTTTCTCTTTCAAATCCTACCAGCCCACCCAGCGCAGCGCCCATCAACAACCGAAATATAATCTGTGTGTTCCCCAGCATGTCCCTCTCCTTTGCAATACAACCAGCCTTTCAAACCCTCGCCGTAATATCCAGCCCGCTCCTTACTCCCTTCCTATGCAGCCTATACGCCAGGCCTGCTACCATTGCAGCATTGTCTGAACAAAGCTGAAGCGCTGGAAAATATACCTTAAAATCCCTGAACATGGCCTCTCTTTTTATCATCTCCCTAAATCTGGAATTAGCGCTTACCCCGCCGCCTACCACGAGCGCCTTTAGCTTATATTTCTCAAGCGCCTTTAAGGAATTGCCTGCTATGACCTTTAAAACCGCCTCCTGAAAACTCGCCACGATATCTCGTATACCGCCGTCCGTATTCCGTATTCCGTGCTGCTTTACGTAATACAAAACCGCTGTTTTGATACCGCTAAAACTAAAATCCAGGCTTCCATTAATCGGTCTACAGGTAAACTTAATTGCTGCAGGATCTCCATCTTTCGCAAGTTTGTCAATCACGGGCCCGCCTGGATAACCCAGCCCCAGGATCTTTGCCACCTTGTCATACGCCTCGCCCACTGCATCATCTAGTGTATCGCCAAGCAAAACAAAATCATCATAGTCCCTGACAAGGCAAAGCCTTGTGTGTCCGCCTGATATCACCAGCCCAATAAAAGGAAATCCTGGCGCGCCATCCTGCATTAAAGCAGAATAAATATGCGCCCTTAAATGGTCCACTGCAATAAAATCCTTGCCAAGGCCAAATGCAAGAGACTTTGCAAATGAAATGCCTGAGAGAAGCGCGCCTACAAGGCCTGGGCCTTGCGTCACAGCCACTACATCTATATCCTCAATAGCCGCCCCAGCCTTTTCCAAAGAACGAGCCACGACCTTGTCTATGTTCTCTACATGATGCCGCGTTGCAATCTCAGGAACTACACCGCCCAGCTTCTTGTGATACCTAATGCTTGACGAAACTACATTGGACAAGATCTTCCTGCCATCCTCTACAACGCTCGCTGCTGTCTCATCGCACGAAGTTTCAATTCCAAGTATTAACATATTCGGCTTTTATTTCTCGTTATATATCATTATCCCCTTCAGCACATCCACTGCGCTAAGGATCTGATTGTCGTATTTTGTCTTCTTTTCTTTTACAGCCTCTTTTTCTTGCTTATCTTCTTCGTCTTCGTCCTTCTTGTCATCCAATAATTTATCAAGTATCTCTTCTGATTCATTCTTTTCCATCTCTTCTGGCCGCTCTTGATATTCTACTACAATATCTGGCTCGATACCCTCCCCGTGTATTGAGCGTCCGAGTGGTGTAAAATACTTACTCGTGGTCAATCTGACTGCAGAGCCGTCAGACAGCGGCACCACTGTCTGAACAGAACCTTTACCAAAACTCTTGGTGCCGAGTATTATACCCCTCTTATAGTCCTGGATAGCGCCTGCTACTATCTCAGAAGCAGATGCGCTTCCGCCATTTATCAAAATCACCATTGGAAAATACAGGTGCTTATTTTTATTTTTGGATTTAAATACAATGTTCTGACTCTCGATACGCCCCTTTGTCGAGACCACTACCTTATCCGCCTCTAAAAATCTATCTGAGACATCCACTGCAGAATCAAGCAGGCCGCCAGGGTTATTTCTTAAGTCCAATATCAGGGCAGTGAGGCCTTCCTTCTCCAACTCCCTAAGATTTTTTTCCAGATCCATGCGCGTTTTTTCCTGAAATTCCACAAGCCTTATATATCCAATCCCCTGCTCTATAAATTCAGATTTTTTTATACTTTCTAACTTTATTATTGACCTTATGATTGTAAAATCCAGCAGTTTCTTCGCGGATTCCCGCAGGACCGTCACATCCACCCTCGTACCCGGCCTTCCGCGCAGCCTCTTTACTGCCTCAATGAGCGTCAGGTCCCTTGTTATTTTCCCGTCGATCTTTACAATCTTATCCCCGGCCTTAAGACCTACGTTGTAGGCAGGCGTATCATCTATAGGCGATATAATAGTCAAAAGGTCGTCCTTTATCGTTATCTCTATACCTATGCCGCCAAATTCTCCTTCTGTCTCTATCTTCATCTCATTGTAAGTATCAGGGTCCATGAATTGGCTGTAAGGATCCAATGCTGAAAGCATGCCCTTTAATGCGCCATATATAAGAGTCTTTGACTCAGGCTCCTCAACATAGTCTGAACGTATTATGCTGACAGCATCTGAGAAAAGCTCTAATTCCTTGTAAAGCTCATCAGTTGATCTGGTCCTCTCTGCAAAACCAACATTAGATATCACTACCCCCACTGCAAAGCTAACCAGCACTATAAGTATGGCTATTTTTTTATTCATATCATCTCCCTGTTATGTTAACTTCCTCCTCAGTATCTCATTCACCTTTTTCGGATTTGCCTTGCCCTTTGT
The DNA here is from genome assembly GCA_018896815.1 of Candidatus Omnitrophota bacterium. Taxonomy (GTDB): domain Bacteria; phylum Omnitrophota; class Gorgyraeia; order Gorgyraeales; family Gorgyraeaceae; genus JAHILY01. The sequence continues at coordinate 11,471 of JAHILY010000112.1, forward strand.
CTTTGCCATTACCTTTCCCATAAGCGCCATTATTGCATTATCCCTGCCGCCCTTAAAATCACTGACCATCTTCTGATTTTCCAGGATCACGCTATCTATGGCCTTTTCTATCTCACCTGTATCTGAGATCTGCTCCAGTCCCTTTTCTTTTACAAGGGCCTCAGGCGACGTGCCTGTCTTTATAATATTATTCAAAAGCGTCTTTGCGACCTTGCCTGTAATAGTGGCAGCATCTATCATCCTAAGCATACCTGTAAGATGCTCGACTTTCAAGCCCAACTCATTAATTGTAAGGCCCTGCTCCTTCATGTAAGCTGACACATCACCCATGAGCCAGTTAGCGATTATCTTTGGCTTATTGTATGCCTTGACACATTCTTCAAAATAATCTGCAATGCCTTTCTCACTCACCATGATCGCTGCATCATAGTCAGAGAGTTTGTAATCTTTTATAAAACGGTTTTTTCTCGGCTCCGGGAGCTCTGGTATTTGTTTTTTTATCTCTTCCAGGAGTTTTTTCTCAAAATCAAAAGGCACAAGGTCTGGCTCTGGAAAATACCTGTAGTCATGCGCCTCTTCTTTAGACCTCATGGATTCAGTAATGTCCTTTGCTGCATCATAGAGCCTGGTCTCCTGCACGATCCTCTGGCCGCTCTCCAGCATGTCTACCTGCCTGTCTATCTCATATTGTAATGCAGCCCTGACTGCCTTGAATGAGTTCATGTTTTTTATCTCAGTCTTTGTGCCCAGCTCTTTAGCGCCCTGTTTTCTAATAGAGATATTCGCGTCACACCTGAGGCTTCCCTCTTCCATGCTGCAATCAGACACATCAATGTATTCGAGTATGGATTTTAATGCAGTAAGATATGCGTGCGCCTCGTCAGGAGAAGACATATCCGGTTCGCTTACGATTTCCAAAAGGGGCGTGCCTGAACGATTAAAGTCTATGAGCGAGTGATCTTTTTCATGGAAGAGCTTGCCCGTGTCCTCTTCCAGGTGCACCCTTGTTATGTTTATTCTTTTTTCTTTTCCATCTATAAATATCGGGAGATAGCCGTGGTGAGACAATGGATGCCCAAACTGGGAAATCTGATATGCCTTTGGCAGGTCTGGATAAAAATAATTTTTTCTGTCAAACCGTATCTTTGGCGCGATTTTGCAGTCCAGCGCTATCGCGACTTTTGCTGCCAGCTGCAATGCATCGCGGTTCAGGACAGGCAGGGACCCGGGAAATCCCAGGCACACAGGGCAGACTTGCGTATTCGGCTCTGCCCCAAAATTCGTAGAGCAGCCGCAGAAGACCTTACTCTTCGTCTTCAGCTGCAGATGAACCTCTAATCCGATTACAGTCTCGTATGTCATATCCCCGGCTTCCTCTTGCTCCATTCCGTACCCTGCTCGTAATTATACGCTATCCTCAGGATCGTCTCTTCATCAAATGCCTTACCCAGTATCTGAAGTCCGACAGGCAGATTCGACTTAGTAAATCCGCATGGCATTGACACGCCTGGTATCCCAGCCAAGTTTGCAGAGATTGTAAATATGTCGCAGAGATACATTGTAAGCGGGTCCTCTGTTTTTTCGCCTATCTTAAAAGCAGGCGTTGGCGATGTCGGCGTGATTATTGCGTCATATTTCTTGAATGCATCTTCAAAATCCTTTTTAATCAATGTCCTTACTTTGAGCGCCCTTAAATAATACGCGTCATAATAGCCGCTGGACAAGGCAAATGCCCCAAGTATGATCCTGCGCTTTGCCTCATCACCAAATCCCTCACCTCTTGTCTTTTTGTGCATGTCAATAACGCCCTTTGCCTGGCTTGACCTGAGCCCATATTGCACTCCATCAAACCTTGCCAGGTTAGAGCTTGCCTCTGCAGTTGCCACTAAATAATACACTGCCACTGCATATTCAGTGTGTGGCAGGCTTATGTTCTCGCAGGCAGCGCCTAAACTCTCGAGCTTTTTTATTGCATCCAGCACAGACTGCTTGACTTCTTTATCCATGCCCTCAATAAAATACTCCTTTGGAATGCCAAGCTTCAGTCCCTTTATATCTTTTTTTATCAATTTTGCATAATCAGGCACAGGCCTGTCCACAGAAGTGGAATCCATTGGGTCATGGCCTGATATTATCTTTAATAAAATCGCAGCATCTTCTGTGTCTTTTGTAAGCGTACCTATCTGATCCAATGAAGACGCAAATGCTATGAGTCCGTATCGAGAGACCCTGCCGTATGTCGGCTTCAGCCCAACTACTCCGCAAAGACCAGCAGGCTGCCTTACTGAACCACCTGTATCAGAGCCAAGCGCCCATATTGCCTCGTCTGCTGCTACGCATGCTGCTGACCCGCCACTAGACCCGCCAGGTATCCTCTCTAAATCCCACGGATTCTTTGTCGTGCCATAGCAAGACGTCTCTGTGGATGAACCGAACGCAAACTCATCCATATTGGTCTTGCCCATAAGTATTGCATTTCTGTTAAGTAATTTTTCTATGACTGTTGCATTATAGGGAGGCCTGAATCCCTTGAGGATATTTGAAGAACATGTGGTGAGCTCATCCTTCACGCATATATTATCTTTAATAAAAACAGGCAGGCCTTTCTGCGCATTAGCCCTTTCGAGCACCTTGCCTTTATCAAAATTAACTATGGCATTGAGTGACTTATCTTTCTTATCTATGCTATCTATAATACTATTGCATATATCTACATGCGAGATATCACCTTTATCCAAAAGCCCCATCAATTCATGCGCACTAAGTCTATTCAGTTCCATCTGCCTTACCTATCCCACCATTACACCGCGTAGGTGCGCACCGCGTAGGTGCGCACCTACGCGGTGTAATGGGTCAGTTTACTCGATTATCTTCCCCACCTTAAACAGATTCCTCTCCCTGGCCGGCGCATTCTTCATGACCTCGTCGACAGGCAAGGACGGCTTTACCTTGTCATCTCTATACACATTCTTCATCTCCAACACATGGCTCGTGGGCGCCAGCTTAGACACATCCACCTTCTTGAGCTTGTGCACATAGTCCAGGATCTTATCCAGCTGACCAGTGAAATGCTCTATCTCTTTCTCGCTCAGCTCAATACGACCCAGCGCTGCAGTATACTTGACTGTATCCTTATTGATTGACATAGTTTAGATTAAAATAACATCGGTAACATTTTATTATGAGTCAACTGGTGAATTGAATTAGCAAAATAATCCGCCTTAGGCGGACGGGTTTGGAAGTCCATCGTTTATCCTTACAAATTCCTCTATAGACAACGTCTCAGGCCTGCGCTTTGGGTCTATACCTATATCTTTAAGCCTGCCCTCAACCGCTTCTTTGCTGCCAAACGCGCTGTTAGATGACAGGGAATTCAATACTGTCTTTCTCCTCTTGCCAAAGCAAGTCCTTATTATTTTAAAGAGTTTGTCTTCATTAGTCAAGAAAAGACCTTTCTCACGAATGTTTATCCTGAGAAAACACGATTCTACCCCTGGGACCGGATAAAAACACTTGCGCCTGATATTAAATAATATCTCTGGCTCTGCGTAGAATTGAGTAAAGCATGATATTGAGCTATAGTCCTTTGTGCCAGGCCATGCCACGAGCCTCTGCGCAAATTCCTTTTGCACTGTTATGAAAATAGATTCTATGGAAGGCCGGTTATCCAGAAGATATGTCAATATAGGGCTTGTTATGTAATAAGGAAGGTTGCCGATAACCTTTAGGCCGCGCCTTTTTCCGAAATTATATTTAAGTATATCCTCGCTGAATAAATCCAGGTTAGCGTACGAAGTGTTTTGCAACAAAAAATTACAGAGCCGCCTGTCTTTCTCGATCGCTATGACCTTGCCTGCCCATTTACAAACTTCATCTGTAAGCGCGCCCAGGCCTGGCCCGATCTCAAGCACAGTGTCCTGTCTTTTGATATCGAGCGCATTGATTATCTTTCCCTGCACATTCTGGTCTATAAGAAAATTCTGCCCCAGATATTTGCTGGGGCGTATATTGTATTTCCTAAGAATCGCCTTTACTTCTTTTATGCTCAGCACATCTTCACCGCCAACCTTATTGCCTCTTTCATAGAGCCAGGATCAGCAATGCCTTTGCCTGCTATGTCATACGCAGTACCGTGATCTGGTGAGGTGCGGACAAATGGAAGGCCCAGCGTAAGATTGACCCCGCTGTGAAACGCTATCATCTTAAACGGGCCCAGGCCCTGATCATGATACATTGAAACAACTGCATCCAGCTGATAATTATATGCCTTATAAAAAGCAACATCAGCGGGCAGGGGGCCTGTAAGGCCATGTATTTTTGATTTTAGCTTTTTAATGGCCGGCTCTATTATGTCTTTTTCTTCAGTTCCTATTAGGCCGCCTTCTCCGCTGTGAGGATTTAGCCCGCAGACTCCTATTCTAGGATTTCTTATTCCAAAATAACTATCCAGCGCCTCATAAGTCAATTCTATCGCATCCCTTACTTTTTCCTTTGTAATAGCTCCTGGTACATTTTTTAACGGGATGTGGCGCGTCACAAGGCTGACCTTAAGCCTGCCTGAACAAAACATCATTGCAAATCTTTTAGTGTTGGTATGCTCAGCAAGGTATTCTGTGTGGCCTTTAAAAGAAATACCAGATTTTGCGATCTTGGCCTTGTTAACAGGCGCTGTTACCAGGGCATGGGCCTCTTGCGCATCTAAGATCTTTACAGCCCTCTTGATCGCATCAAGCCCTGTGTCGTCATTTGCATTGATGACGCAAAAATTTGCAAGTCTTTTGATCGCAGCATCTTTCAAGGCCTTTTTAGTGACTTCAGGCCCAATGCCATCAGGATCACCTGTTGTTATGGTTACAGTGGGTTTCTTCATCATTCTCAGATTACTTAATAGAGATGTACGCCTCTTTCCTTAGCTCACCCAGCCATTCATTCAATCTCTCTTTAAACCTCTTCTGCATAAGTATATTTTTAATATTATTCTGGAGCTCCTCAAAGCCCCTGTATCCTAAAGATTTAATATCTTCTACCTTCATGATGTGGTAACCTATCTGGCTCTTTACAGGGCTTGAAAATTCACCTGGACCCAGCGCGACCATGGCTTCGTCAAGCTCTTTAAGCATGTCGCCTTCCTCTACATAGCCCATATCTCCGCCCTGTTCCTTGTTAGGCCCCTGCGAATATTTAGTTGCAAGCTCACCGAAGTCATGACCATCTTTAAGTCTATTATAGATATCCTGCGCCTCAACCTTTGCCAGCTCAAACCCTACTTCACTTTCTGCCTTTACAAGTATATGACTTACCTTGTACTTTGTATCAAGTTTATAATCCTCTCTGTGCTTCTCATAATACTCTCTCACCTCAGAAGGCAGGACATCTGCCTTTGCGCTTACTTCAAAGTCTACGACCTTCTTCATCATAAGCTGGTCCCTGTATCTATTTTTTAAATCTGCAACTGTAATCCCCTGGGTATCCATGACCTTAAAAAACTCTTCTTCAGAGGGAAACCCATCCTTAATATATGTCAGCTTGACCTCTATCTCTTCTTCTCTTATCTTTATGTTCAGTTCTTTTGCGCGGCTAAGGATAAGCTTGTCCTCTATTATCTGCCTTAATATATCCTTTTTTACCTCTTCCATCTTTTGCAAAAGCTCATCACCTGTGTACTCATGCACATACTGCGCATAAAGCACGCCTAAGAGCTGGTCAACATCCTGTTTTGTTATAACCTCATTATTCACAACAGCCACAACCTTATTGACCTCCTGCGCCGTGGCACAGATGGGATATGTAATCAAAATTATGAGCAATATAAATATTCGCATTAATTTACCTGCCCCACCGCGTAGGTGCGCGGTGCGCACCTACGCGGTGCAATGGTTCAGCCCCGCTACTACCTCGCGCAACATCCTGCAGTACAAGTCAAAGCCCACCTCTGAAATATACCCGTGCTGCTGCGAACCGAGGATGTTTCCAGCCCCTCTTATCTCCATGTCCTCCATCGCTATCTTAAACCCTGACCCCAGCTCCCGATACCTTTCAATGGCATTCAATCTTCTCTCTGATTCCCTGCTTATAACCCCGCCCCTGGGTATTAAAAAATACGCATGAGCTTTATTCTTAAATCTACCCACCCTGCCCTTTAACTGATATAGGTCTGCCAGCCCAAACATATCTGCCCGATTCACGATAAGTGTGTTGGCATTAGGTATATCTATACCTGACTCTATTATAATGGTACAAACGAGAACGTCAATACTACCTTTCATAAATTCTCTCATCACCTGTTCCAGCTCTCTGGAATGCATCCTGCCGTGCGCAACCTGTATTTCTACCTTTGGCACCATCCTGGCAATCTTCATTGCTATCCTATCGATGCCCTCTACCCTGTTGTGAATCAAAAAAACCTGGCCGCCCCTGCGCTTTTCTTTTAATATTGCCTCTTTAATAAGCCTCTCGTCATACTCCGAGACTACTACATCGATCGGCAGCCTGTCCTGCGGAGGTGTCTCTATTATTGACATATCCTTTACGCCCATAAGCGACATGTACAATGTCCTGGGTATTGGAGTGGCTGTAAGCGTCAGGACATCCACCAGGAGCCGCATCTTTTTTAATCTCTCTTTATCTTTGACCCCAAACCTCTGCTCCTCGTCTATAATAACAAGCCCCAGATCCTTAAACTTTATACTCTTCCTGAGTATTGCGTGCGTGCCTATGATTATGTCAACATTGCCATTTTCAATATCTTTTAGAATCCCATCGATCTCGGCCTTTGTCCTGAACCGGCTTATCATCTCCACCCTCACAGGAAAATCCTTAATCCTGTCTTTAAAGGTAATGGAATGCTGCTCTGCCAAAAGCGTTGTCGGGACCAGCATGGCTACCTGTTTATTGTCCATGACTGACTTAAACGCAGCCCTCAGCGCAACCTCTGTCTTGCCATACCCAACATCCCCGCACAAAAGCCTGTCCATTGGCCTCTTTGATTCCATATCCTGCTTTACCTCAGCGCATGAGCGCACCTGATCCGGCGTCTCTTTAAAAGGAAATCTCTTTTCAAACTCCAGCTGCCAGTCAGCATCTTTTGAAAATGCAAATCCATCCAGCCTGGCGCGCACAGCATTCATTTCCAGGAGCTCAAAGGCCAGGGAATATATGCCTTTCTTAATCCTCTCCTTGGTCTTTTGCCAGGCCTTGGCGCCCAGCCTGTATATCTTTGGCCGCCTTTTTTCAAAACCAACGTATTTCTGTATCAGGGGCATCTCTTCTATTGGCACATATAACTTATCTCCGTCTGCATACTCTATGACAATGTGGTCTTTTTCTGCATCCCTGAACTCCAGCTTCTCAAATCCCTTGAATATGCCAATGCCATGATCCACATGCACGACATAATTGCCTATCTCAAGGTCAATAAATGACTCCACTGGCGAGCGCTCACCTACCTCCGATCTTTTCTTTTTTGCCTTCTTTGGATAGAGTCCCAGCTTTGGCAGGATAATGACCATCGAGTGCTCTTCAAGGGTTTCATTGGATAATATGCTAAACCCTTTTAGGGAATCGACCTTTTTTCCAACGAGCTCTATTCGGACAGGGCCATCAAATGTAGGCGGGAATATATCTATGATGCCGCCTCGCATGCTAAAGTCGCCTGGCTCAGAGATCCTTGGCCGTCTCTCATAGCCATACTCGACCAGCTCCTTAGCAAGCGAGCCATAATTCAAATCTTCGCCTTTATAGATTTTAATTGATTGAAACATATAATGAATTCCATCCGCCAAAATCCCGTTGTTTCGTAGAAAAGACAGGGGGATTTTGGCGAGATGAAATCAGCCTAATGTTTTAGCTGGCTGATTTCACATCTTCTCTGGGGCGCTTACTCCGAGAAGGCTCAGCCCATTAAAGAGCACTGTCTTTATTGCCTTTGCCAATAATAGCCTGGCGCTTGTAAGAGATTTATCATCCGTGACTATTCTATGAGAATTATAATAGGAATGAAAAAGACTTGCGAGGCCTTGAAGGTATGCCAATAGTGTATAAGGCTCGAGATTCCTGGCTGATGTCTCCAGTATCCCAGGGAACTGCATCAGGGTCTTTATAATATTGATCTCCTCAGGCTTGTTCAGAAGAGACAGGTTTTTCGCATCAGGTTTGTTTTCTCCCGAGAAGTTTATTACGCTCGAAATCCTTGCGTGGGCATACTGGATATAGTAGACAGGGTTATCCATTGTCTTTTGTTTTGCAAGCTCTAAGTCAAAATCCAGATGGCTGTCTGTACGCCTCATTATAAAAAAGAACCTGCCTGCATCCCTGCCAACCTCAGCTATTACCTGCCGCAAGGTCACGAATTCGCCCTGCCTTGTGGACATGGCAACTGGTTTTTTGTCCCTGTGCAGGCTCACGAGCTGCGATATCAATATGGATAATTTATCCTTATCATACCCCAGCGCCTGGCACGCTGCCTTGAGACGATTTATATAGCCATGGTGGTCAGGCCCCCAGATATTTACTATCTTCTCATAGCCCTTTTCAAACTTCTCCTTATGATAGGCTATGTCAGGCGCAAGATAGGTAAAACTCTTATCGCTTTTTATAATGACCCTGTCCTTATCATCTCCAAGTCTGGATGAGGCAAACCACAGTGCGCCATCCTTATCATATAAAAATCCCTTTTTCCTTAAAACTGCCAATGCTTTTTCTATCTTCCCTGACTCAGTAAGTTTTTTCTGACTATACCAGACATCAAACTTGACTCCAAAGTCTTCCAGGTCCTTCTTTATCCCTTTCATAATCCATTTATAAGCAAATCCTTCAAAAAAATCATCTGATATTTTTTCATTCGTGGCAATTCGACTTTTAATTCGTGGTAATTCGCGTATCTCCCTTGCTATCTCGTAAATATACTCACCCTTATATCCATCCTCTGGAAAATCTGATTTTTCGCCACAGAGCTCTCTAAGCCTTGCTTTTACAGACCTGCCCAGGAGACTGATCTGGACACCTTCATCATTTATATAGTATTCCCGAACGACCTTATAACCACAGCATACCAGGATCCTAGCAAGGCTGTCACCCAGGGCTGCCTGTCTTCCGTGCGCAACTGTCAAAGGCCCTGTTGGATTGGCGCTCACAAATTCTATCTGCGCTGACTCTCCTTTTCCAATAGAGAGTCTCCCAAACCTGTCTTTCTGAGCTAATATCTCGCCAAGAGAGCCCAATACCGCCTCAGCTGAAAGATAAAAATTTATAAAGCCAGGCCTTTCTATTTTAATATCATAGCCCTTGAGCCCCTTGGCAATCTCAGCTGCAATGTCCATGGGCGATCTCTTTAAATCCTTTGTGAGCCTCATTGCCACATTTGTAGAAAAGTCACCAAATCTCTTTTCTTTAGGGGCTTCTAGGTAGACATTAGAAAGCGCCTCTTTAGGGCAATCTTTATATACACCCTTTACAGCCTTTTGGATGGATTTGATTATGGATTCCTCTATCTTTGACATAAAAAAGTGCACAAGCGCATAAGCCACAAGTGCACAAGGTAATCGGTGATTTACCCCTCTTGCACCGTTTATTTTCTTTTCTTTTTTCTCAGCGTCTTTAAAAATATCTTTACTATCTTTGGATCAAATTGTTTCCCTGAACACCTTACTATCTCCTGCCTTGCCTTTATGAGAGACATGGCCTTTCTATATGGCCTGTCTGAGACCATAGACTCATAAGCATCTGCTACAGATAATATCCTTGCGCCAATCGGTATTTGCGTCTTCTTTAATCTCCCTGGATAGCCCCTGCCGTCATGTCTCTCGTGATGCCGCAGGATCAATGGCGCCAGCTCACTCAAAAAACCTATCTGTTCAACAATGCCAGAGCCCAGCACAGGGTGCATCACCATTATCTTCCATTCTTCGTCATTTAATTTAGACGGCTTTCTTAGTATGCCAACGTCTATCCCTATCTTTCCTATATCGTGGAGAAGGCTTGCGTATTTCAAGACCTCTTTGTCGCGTTCAGGCATGCCCATTGCGTCTGCAATAGCCATGCACTGTTCCATGACGCGCTCTGAGTGCCCGTATGTATGACTATCCTTTGCATCTATGATATTAGAAAGAGTCTTTATTGTATTTAAATAACTGGCCTCTGCCCGTTCGTATAGTGTTGCGTTCTCGATTGCGATAGTTGCCTGGCTTGCAAACATAGATAAGAGCCTGGCATCCTCTTCTGAATACCTGTCAATCTTTTTGCTGTAGATACTCAAGACCCCGATTGCCTTGTTTCTTTGTATGAGGGGCACGGCTATAAATGACCGCAGGCCTTTTTGTTTTGCAATATTGGGGTACTTATAGCTCTTTGCTTTTCGAATATTATTGATTATGCATGGCCTGTTGCTTTTGATAACGCGGTCTACGATGCCATCCACAACCCTGATCGCCTTTTTAATTTTATAAATGCGCTGACCAAGTCCGTATGAACATTTTAAGACCAGCTCTTGTCCGGCTGCATCTAAAAGCCTCAGGGTGCAGCTGGAGCCATCCATTATTTTTGCTGCCTTGCGGGTAATCAGCTTCAGGATTTCTTCTATGTAGAGGGTTGAGGTAATAGACTTGCATACCTCATAGAGCGCAGAAAATTGAACTATTTTCTTTTTGAGGACTTCTTCGAGTGTTTTATTTTCTTTTTTTGGCTTCTTCGGCATATTCTAACTCTTGGCGCATCGCTCCATAGGCTTTCTAAATTATAAAAATCCCTCACCTCGCTCTTAAAGATATGTGTTACGACATCATACGCATCGATGAGTATCCATTCGCCATCTTGACGCCCCTCGATGCTTGAGACAGGTTCTCTTGCCTTTAGCAAACCTTCTTCTATTGTTTCTGCGATTGTCTGAGAGCGCCTTGTAGAGGCAGAGGTCGCAATAATAAAGTAATCGGTGATATTGGAAAGTTTTTTCATATCCAATATCACCAAGCCCTGCGCCTTCTTCGACCTTGCCAGCTCAGCTACAAGGAGCGCCTTTTCTCTTGATTTCACTTAATTGACCCCTTTGAGGTGTTTTTCCCGATTACATTAGGGGTCATCCTGAGGCCATAAGGCCGAAGGATCTCTGGTCAATTCATCATAAAGATCCTTCGTCGTCTGCTCGCCTCTCGGCGAAATCGAGGGCCTTTGGCGGGACTCCTCAGGATGAGCAGTCTATATTATGAAAAAACTCCCTGACTGCTCAGTTATTTATTGCCAAGAATGCAGAACATGTTTGTGCCGCATGAAGGGCACTTGCCTTTCATTGCCTTTCTGCCGTTCTTCATCGTTACTTCCTTGGCATCATTCATCTCTTTCTTTGCCTTGCATTTCACGCAATATCCTTGCGCCATTATACACCTCCTGGGTTATTGAATTTTCTAAAATGTATCATATTATACTATGATTGTCAAGCTTAACTGTGAAATCTTGGAAATGGGCTTATAAATACAGCTTCTTTGTCTGAATGTATCCCCTTACCCTTTTTGGCACAAGCATTGCTATTGACCTATTATTCTTTATTCTTTGCCTTATATCTGTGGCAGATATGTCCTTGGCATCTATATATAAGGTGATAAACCTGCCAGACCTGGCCTTTATTGAAAATCCTGGCCTTTTCACGACGACAAACCTACAGAGCCTCAGGATATCCTTTAAGCCTTTCCATCTCTTCAGTTCCTTTAGAGAATCTGACCCTGTAATAAAAAAGAACTGCGCATCCTTGCCGTAAGATCTCCTCAGCCTTCGCAGTGTTTCTATTGAGTATGATGTCCGTTTTCTTTTTATCTCAATATCAGATATTTTAAATCTTCCGCTGCCCTGGATAGCCAGCTTTACCATTTCGTATCTGTGCAGAGCCCCTGTGCTTTTATGCTTTAAAGGAGATAGATATGCGGGAATAAAGATTATCTTGTCAAGAGAGAGCTTGTTTAAAGCTTTCTTTGCAAGATAAAGATGGCCATTATGTATGGGGTCAAACGACCCGCCGAGTATACCTATGCGCATATCAAATTAATTATTTATTTAACACGAACCCTGAGCTTGTCGAAGGGTCGGCTTTTGATTCGTGGTCATTCATGTTTTACAAGCCATGTATTGCCCTATTATGTACTGCTTCGCAAGCCTCTTGAATCACTTCAGACAGGGTAGGGTGTGCGTGTATTACACTGGCCAGGTTCTCAGATGTTATGCCAAACTGAACACAAGGAGAGATCTCAGCTATCAGCTCAGTTACATGAGGGCCTATTAGCTGGGCGCCTAATATCTTATCAGTCTTATTATCCACTACTAATTTTATAAATCCATCTGTCTCGCCTAATACATGCGCCTTTCCAATTGCTGAAAATAAAAATTTCCTTGCTCGAGCATTAAATCCTTTAGCAGTCGCCTGTGCCTGAGTCATACCAACGCTTGCGATCTCTGGGCTGGTAAAGATGCAGTTTGGTATTACATTGTAATCTATAGTCTTGCTTTTGCCTGCCATGGCTTCAACAGCGCATATGCCTTCTCTTGAGGCCACATTCGCCAGTAAAACCCCGCCTATAACATCCCCTGCAGCGTATATATTCTTAACATTCGTCCTGAATCTCAACCCATTACCCTTATCCACCCTTATCCATCCCTTATCATCCCTTATTATCCCAGCCTCTTCTATCCCAAGCCCCGCAGCATTAGGGGCCCTGCCCACGCAGATCATTGCTTTCTCACCCTGCAGCACTTCGCCATTAGAAATCGAGGCAAATACGGTACTACTTTTCTTCTCTATCTTCTCTGCCTTTGCCCCTGTGAAGGCCCTTATTCCCTTTTTCTTAAAGATCTGCTCTATCTTTTTTGAGATCTCTTCGTCTTCAGTAGGCAATAAATGCTCCATCATCTCCACAATAGTTACCTCAGAGCCAAAGGTCCTGAATATCGAGGCGAATTCACAGCCAATGACACCGCCGCCTACAATAATGATGCTCTTGGGTATGCTTTTTAATTCCAGCATGTCTGTGCTTGAAAGAATTGATTTTCCGTCAAATTCCATGCCTGGCAGCTGAAGCGGCAGCGAGCCAGTTGCGATCAATATGTTCCTTGCATCTATCTTATCTATCTCTGCTCTTGCCTTTACGAACTCTATCTTCCTTGCCTTAAAAAGTATCTCAATGCCAGAAGAGAGTTTTTTTACAATATTATTTTTTCTCTCACATGCCTTTGAAAAATCTATTTCATAGTCCTTTACATTGATGCCGAATTCAGCTGAGCGCTGGACATTGCTCAAAACCCCTGCTGTGGCAGAAAGCGCCTTTGTAGGTATACATCCCCAATTAAGACACACCCCACCCACGCGCTCCTTCTCAAATACAGAGACCTTCATCCCCATCTGCGCCGCCCTTATAGCAGCCACATACCCGCACGGCCCAGAACCGATTATAGCAAGGTCATGTTTTGTCATTTTAATTTACTAATAGCGCTGCGAATACTCTGTGCAGATTTCTTGAATGCAGTCTTTTCCTCGTCGGTAAAATCTATTTCAATGACTTCCTTAATACCTGTGGAGTCTAATTTGACAGGGACGCCTATGTAGAGGTCTTTTTCGCCATATTCGCCCTGGAGATATACACTGGCGCATAAGGTCGTCTTGTTCTCGTTCTTGATAATGGCCTTGAGCATGTGAAAGACTGATGCAGATGGGGAAAAATATGCGCTGCCAGTCTTTAGATGTGAGACTATTTCTGCGCCGCGCTGTCTGGCGCGATCTAAAGATTGGTTAAAAAGTTCCTTGGAGAGATTTTCTGATCTATTAATAGCCACCATTGTATCGCCGTGGCTGCCCATCATAAATATCTTATCTTTGTCCACTGACTTTGCCTTTTCAGAAATAATGTTTAAAAATCTCGCGGAATCCAGTACGCCTGCCATTCCGATTACGCGCCTTGGGTCAAAACCTGTCTTTTTCATGACAAGGTAAGTCATTGCGTCCAATGGATTGGTCACGACTATTACGATTGAGTTAGGGCAGTATTCTTTTACTTGATTTGATATATCTGTGAGTATCTTGCTATTTTTTTGAAGTAGATCATCGCGAGACATGCCTGGTTTTCTTGCAAGGCCAGCTGTTATTACAATAATATCTGAGCCTTTGATGTCTTTATAATCTCCCGTGCCTATTATCTGCGCCTTGGAATCAAATACAGGCCTTGCATCAGATATATCTAGCGCCTTGCCTTTTGCAAGACCTGGCACAATATCCACGAGCACGACATCAGCAAGATTGTCGTCGACAACCCTCGATGCTGTCATTGCCCCTACGTTACCTGCGCCTACTATTGCTATTTGCATTAAATTTCGTCATTCCCGCCACCACTTTCGTGGGGATAAACTCCAGCGGAAATCTTTAAACTTGTTTTTAGATCTCCGCTTTCGCGGAGATGACAAGTTTTACGCGAATGACGCCTTTATTATTTCATTGCTTCTATTATCGCATCCGCCATCTGGCTGGTTCCAACTGCTGTTGGATCGTTGCGATCAGGCTTTAAATCGTATGTAACATCCTTGCCCTCTGCTATCACCTGACTCACAGCGTTCTCTAGTCTATCAGCTGCCTTGACCTCGTCAATATGTCTTAGCATCAAGACTCCTGAGAGTATCATTGCAGTAGGATTCACCTTGTTCTGCCCTGCGTATTTTGGCGCGCTCCCATGTATTGCCTCAAAGAGCGCCATGTCATTTCCTATATTCGCGCCAGGCGTGATTCCAAGCCCTCCGACCAGGCCAGAGCACAGGTCTGAAATAATATCTCCGTACAGGTTAGGCAAAACAAGCACGTCATACAGCTCAGGTTTCTGGACAAGCTGCATACACATATTATCTACTATCATGTCCTCAAACTCGACCTGGCATCTGTATCCTTCAGCTACCTCGCGGCTAACCTTAAGAAATAATCCGTCAGTCTCTTTCATAATATTTGCCTTGTGCACAGCCGTGACCTTTTTTCTCTTATTTTTAACAGCGTAGTCAAACGCAAACTTAACTATCCTCTTTGATGCCTCGATTGATATAGGCTTTATGCCAATGGCAGAATCTTTTCTTATAGTAGCTCCGCTGGCCTTTTCTATATATTTTATTACATCCCTGGCCTGGCCTGCTGCAAACTCTATACCTCTATACAAATCCTCTGTATTTTCTCTTACAACCACCAGATCAAGATTCTCATACCTGGTCTTTGCACCTTTATATATCTTGCACGGCCTCAGGCACGCATACAGATCAAGCGACATCCTCATCTGCACATTCACAGACCTGAACCCCTTGCCCACAGGAGTCGTTATGGGTCCTTTTATAGCCACCTTGTTCTTTCTTATGGAATCAAGGACTCTTTTCGGCAGGGCCTCGCCATACTTATCCATGGCCTCCTGGCCTGCAATCTGCTCTTCCCACTCGATCTTTACACCTGTAGCATCAATGCATCGCCTAGCAGCAAGACTGACCTCTCTCCCGATCCCATCACCTGGTATTATAGTGACTCTGTGCATAAATTTAAAGTTTTTCTCTGTGTCCTCTGTGGTTTATTTTAGCCAATATCTATCTTCAGGCCGCCGTGTTTCTTATATAGATTTACAATGCCGCCTTCTTCGATCAGTGACTTCTGAAACTTATTAAACGGCTTTATTGACAATGACTGTGCTTTTGTCTGATTAAAGACAATGCCCTTTTTCAGGTCAAGCTCTATGATGTCGCCCTGTTTTATCTTTTTAGTGTCGCACTCTATAAGCGGCAATCCAAGATTAAATGCGTTCCTGTAAAATATCCTTGCAAAGCTCTTCGCCAGCACAGCAGCCCCTCCTGCAAATTTTATTGCTTGTGGCGCTTGTTCACGCGATGAGCCGCATCCAAAATTTTTACCAGCTGCGACAAAAAAAGGCCTTCCTTTAAGCTTCTTATAAAAGCCGGGATCTGCATCTTCAAAGACATGCTTGGCAAGCTCATCAGGATCCTGTATAGAGAACTTGTACCTGCCTGATATGATCAGGTCTGTATTAACATCATTTCCAAATTTAAATACGACGCCTTTCATATTAAATTCGTGGCAATTCGTCCCTCGACTTTGCTCGGGACTAAGAACCCTGAGCTTGTCGAAGGGTCGGCTTTTCATTCGTGGTAATTTGTGTATCAAATATTACTTATATCCTCTGGGTTCTTTATGTATGTCCTAAAGGTTGACTCTTTTATAACACCTTTTTGAAAAAGCATTTTTAGAGACTTGTCCATTGTATGCATGCCAAACTGAAAACCTGTTTGTATGTGCGTCAGGATCTGCGCTGTCTCCTGTTCACGCACGAGATTTTTTATAGCAGACGTGGCAATCAATACCTCTGTGGCAAGGATCCTGCCTGCCCTGTCTATCCTGGGCAGCAGTTGCTGTGAAATAATACCCTGCAATGTGCCGGCAAGCTGTATCTTGACCTGCTGCTGCTGATAAGGAGGAAAAACATCTATTATCCTGTCTATTGTCTGGGACGCATCTGGTGTATGCAGGGTCGCCAAGACAAGATGGCCTGTCTCTGCTGCTGTCAAGGCAGTAGATATTGTCTCTAGATCCCTCATCTCTCCCACGACCAGCACATCCGGGTCTTGCCTCAATGCATGTCTCAAGGCATTGGCAAAAGACCTGGTATCTGAATGGACCTCTCTTTGTTTTATAATGCTGCGTTTATTGGTATGGACAAACTCAATAGGGTCCTCTACAACAATAATTATTGACTGCCTTTCATTGTTTATAAGATTCACCATGGCCGCCAGGGTCGTGGTCTTGCCAACGCCTGTAGGCCCGGTAATCAAAACCAGTCCCTGCGTCCTTCTGGATAATTCAGAAGCTACAGGCGGCAGGCCTAATTCTCCCATTTCTCTAATGCGCAGCGACACAAGTCTAAACGCAGCCTCTACACTGCCCCTCTGCATGTGCACATTGACCCTGAACCTGTTCATGCCCGGTATCTCAAGAGAAAAATCAAGCTCTAAATCTCTTTCAAACATGGCCTTTTGTTTATCATTTAATATGCCATAGACAAGACGCTTGCATTCTTCTTTTGTTATCTTTGAAAAATTTGACAAAGGTATAAGGCGGCCATCTATCCTTACTACAGGCAGCGTATTGGCTGTTACATGCAGATCAGAGGCGCCCTTTTCACTTGCGATCTTTAATAACATCCTTATGTCCATGCTGTCTTCCTTTCACTGGTCAGAGATAGTTCCTTGGGTCAGTGATCTGCCCTTTTAAGGCAGAGCTGGCTGCTGTGGCAGGAGATGCAAGATAGATAAATGCGTCAGGATTGCCCATCCTGCCTTTAAAATTCCTGTTTGCCGTCGAGATCACATTTTCACCTTTTGATGGAACGCCATTATGGGTCCCTACGCACGGCCCGCAGCCAGGAGCTACAACACACGCGCCTGAAGTGACAAAATCTGATATAATGCCTTTTTTCATTGCTTCTTCAAAGATAGCCCTGGATGCAGGCGCAATGACCAGCTTAGTGTATTTGGCAACCTTTCTGCCTCTTAAAATAGATGCGGCTATCTTTAGATCCTCTAATCGTCCATTTGTGCATGTACCAATAAATGCCTCGTCTATCCTTGTGCCTTTTACCTTGTTCAGAGCCACTACATTATCTACAGTATGCGGCTTGGCCACCTGCGGCGTAATCTTACTCACATC
>JAHILY010000113.1 GCA_018896815.1 Candidatus Omnitrophota bacterium
AAATCGCACTATCTCTTGTATGCTGAGTAAGTCCAAACTTTTCTTCTCGTGGATACTTTGCCGTAACTTCATAAATCTTTCTAATAAATGCTCTCGCCTTTTTCCAAACTTCAAGTTTCTCAAAATTATACATCTCTATAGACTATAAACCATAAACACTTCTTACGCTACTTTGCAGCTTGCCTCGCAAAGGTGTTCCAGTCGAGCCCAATTATCGTCGATATCTTTTTGGATTTCCTCGAGGACGTGTTTATTTTCTTCTTTGAAGAGGTGTTTAAAACGGCCTTGGGGTTTTAAAAATTCTATTACTGGTTTACGCTCTTTTGGTTTGTATGTGAATTTCCATTGGCCGTTTTCTATTTCTATCAGCGGCCAGAAGCCTGTTTCTACTGCTAATTTTGAGATCTTGATCGTGTCTTCCTGCGGAAACCTCCAGCCCCTGTGGCACATGGAGATCACGTTTAAAAACGCTGGGCCGTCTACCTTGAATGCCTTTTCTGATTTTGTTACAAGGTCATTCCAGCTGGATGCTGAGGCCTGGGCAACATATGGAATCCTGTGTGCAGCTACTATTGAAGTAAGATCTTTTCGGAACTGGCGTTTTCCATAACTTGCTTTACCTGCAGGAGCTGTTGTAGTAGACGCTCCTTTAGGTGTTGCGCCAGAACGTTGAATTCCAGTATTATGCACTACAATACCATCGGCAATAAAATTATGTTCTCCTTCCACCCTTAAATCCAGAGTCGGCTCCTTACCTACTAGTTTTATGCTTTTTATCTTTTCCATCTCGAAATATTCGTTACCTATTAGAAAATTCTGATTTCTATACTGGTTTGGATATTTTTCTATATTCCATCTTGTTCTATTACTAAAACAGATATACCCATATTTCGAATCCTTTAATAGTCTACGGGTCGCGCAGACTGTCCCTTTTTTCTTTACCTGCCAGTGAATCTTTCCTACTCTTTTACCCATTGTCTGCAGAAATAGCCTTAGACTCTTAAGTAAATCCTCGCTTACTGAAACATAGCGCCAACTGTTGCCACATTTATATCCATCTGAAAGCATAAGTCCTTCTACCAGTGCTTCTTTTTGTTCTACTGGCAAAGTAAATGCCCAGCCAGGTATAGTTTTATTCTTCGCACCAATACCAACACCCAAACTCTTTATGAAATTCCCCAGATTTACAGAATTTGCATAAACATATATCTTATCAGTGGCATTTATTTTGCTCCCGAAAATTTTTGCGTGAATCTTTACAAGTTCTCTCCTACCAATTGTTTTTTCAGGGAGCGCAAACCCTACTTCTCCTCTTTTTTCTCTTACCCAGCCGTCACCTATATATAACCCTAGGTATTTCATGAGCTCTGGACTAGAGGAACGCGGTATATTGATATCGTTTAACTTATTTACTTTATAATCGCCTTTCTTTGTCTTCTTGAAATCAAACATTGCAGACTTCGAAAATCCATTTAGACCTTTTAAGGCCACTACCTCATCTCCTATGTTTACATCCTCTAGTTTCTTCCACACAAGCTGATTTGTTTTACCTGTTCCGCTCCTCTTTAAAACCAAAAACGGATGATTAGAAGTTGCTTTTATAGAATGATGCAAAGTATTAAGTTCATAAACATCTTTTACTCCATTATCAAATACACCTGAGCATTCTTTTAAAACAAGTTTATGTGTCTTTTGGTCAAACGCGTATACACTGTCGCCCTCTTTTACTTCTGTAATCTTTTTAAGACCAGGCTCTGTCATTATCATCGAATCTGTACTCAAGCAATTCATATAGGCCTCGTTATTGTAACACACATATACAAAATTATGCCCTCTTTCCAGCGCACCTGAGAGTGCCTGTAAGCCTATATCGTAGGTCCCACCATCGCCGCCAAATGCTACGAATTTTATATCCTTCTTAATCTTTCCCTGCTTCTTTAATGCGCGGTAGGCTGTTTCTACGCCGCTTATTGTAGCAGCCACATTTTCAAAGGCATTATGGATAAATGGCGCCTTCCATGCTGTATACGGGTAAATAGTCGTCGCTACTTCCAGGCATCCTGTTGACGCGCCTACTACCACAGGATCCTTTGTGCCCATTAAGACCTGGCGCACTACAATGGACGCCCCGCATCCTGCGCAGAGCCTGTGGCCGCTTGATAATCGCTCTGGTTGTTTTGCTAACTCTTTAATGTTTGCCATGTTTACCTTTGTCCACCGCGTAGGTGGCCGTATGGCCACCTACGCGGTGTAATGTTATTCTCTTGATCCAAGATAATTCAGTGGGTTTATAACCTTTTTCTTGCTCAAAATTTCCTCTAAATCCTTATACACCTTTTTAATGTCTTCCGGGAAGATGTCCCTTCCGCCAAGGCCGTATATGTAATTTGTAACTAATGGCTTTATGTCTGAATCGTATAAACCTGACTTGATCTCTGTATAAAGAGGTCCGCCTTCTGCTGAAAATGATTCGCTTCTGTCAAGTATAGCAACTGCTTTTATATTCTTTAAAGCTTGGACTATCTTTTCTTTTGGGAACGGCCTGAATATTCTTGGCCTTAAAAGTCCTGCCTTTATGCCTTTTTGCCTTAATTCATCTACGACGAATTTTACCGTACCCGCTGTCGAAGACATCGCGACTATCGCGACTTCAGCATCATCCAATTTGTACTTTTCTATAAATTCGTATTTTGTGCCGAATGTCTTTTCGAATTCGTTCAAGACTTCCGGGATAGCGATCAATGCATTCTTCATTGCCTCTGACTGCTGACGCTTATGCTCGAAATAATAATCCTGGAGGTCGAGCGGCCCGTATGTTACAGGATTATCAACGTCCAATAGCGGATTCTCTATATTGTATTCTCCTATAAAATCTTTTACTTTTTTATCGTCAAGAAGCGCTACTCCCTCTACGCCGTGCGATGTTATAAAACCATCCTGACATACCATTACAGGAAGAAGTATTTTTTTATGTTCTGCGATCCTTACGGCAAGTATAGTATTTTCATATACTTCCTGCGCGTTCTCGCAATAGATCTGTATCCAGCCGGAATCACGGGCACCCATTGTGTCTGAATGATCACAATGAATATTTATAGGTCCTGAGAGTGCGCGATTTACAACAGGCATTACCATGGGAAGGCGTGTCGAAGCAGCTATATAAACTATCTCCCACATAAGAGCAAGGCCATTTGCAGAGGTTGCTGTCATTGTACGGGCACCGGCTGCTGCTGCGCCTACACATGCGCTCATTGCGCTATGCTCTGATTCAACAGGTATCATCTCTGTCTGGACCTGGCCATTTGCCACATAATTTGAAAAATTCATTACGATCTCGGTCTGAGGTGTAATCGGATAAGCAGCTACAACATCTGGCTCTATCTGCTTCATTGCATAAGCAACTGCCTGGTCACCTGTAAATGGAATCATCTTAGACTTTGCCATCTCTATTCCTTCACCATATCAATGCACTTGACAGGGCAGATTGACGCGCAAATGCCACAACCCTTGCAGTGCTCATAATCAAAACCATCCATCTTGCTGTCTTTTACCTTTATTGAAGAATCAGGACAATATATCCAGCAGAAAAGGCAATTTATACACTTCTTTTCGTTCTTTTCAGGCCTGAATGTGCGCCAGCTGCCAGTCTTATACTGCTCAGCATTGCCTGCCTCTGTAATCTTTCCGCCTATTGGAATTTCTTTCCAGGATTTCTTCTTTTCTGCCATGTTTTACCTTTGTCCACCGCGTAGGTGTCTGTATGGCCGCCTACGCGGTGTAATATCTAACCTATCTTTACCTCGTCATACGCCTGTTTTATGCCTTCAAGGTTTGCATTTGTCTTTTCTTTGCCTATCTTCTTCAAGAATTTTGCCTTTACCCTCTCAGAAAGTTCCTCTATCGAAACTAGCTGGTTTACTTTTAAAAGCGCGCCCAGCATTGGCATGTTCGGCATTGGCAGGTTTAATGTCTCAAGCGCGATCCTTGTAGCATCTACTGTGCCTACTTTGCCCTTTGTAAAATTTACCTCTTTCCTCACATCAGCAGGCGACTTATCTGTATTGACCAGAAGCACGCCATTATCACCCAGGCCCTCTGTAACATCAATAGCGCTTACAAGCGTAGGATCTATCACAACCACGATATCAGGGCTTGTTACAGAACTGTGGATAGTCATAGGCTTATCGCTTATGCGGGTAAAGGCCTTCATAGGAGCGCCTGCCCTCTCAGGCCCATACTCTGGAAATGCCTGTATGTATTTGCCTGTATCAAGGGCTGCCTCTCCGAGAAACTGCGACGCTGTCTTTGCTCCCTGCCCACCCCTGCCATGCCATCTAACCTCTATCATTGCCATAATATCCTCTTTTTATAAGCAAAAGGTCTTTATATTGTATAATCCCGACCTCTATTTGTCAAGAAAATCGCCTTGCAGTTACGCCTTGCAGTTACATTGGCCGCCGGCCTTCCATGGCCCTTATAAGGGTTGCCTGGTTTATGTAGTCAAAATTCTCGCCTACTGGTATGCCATATGCTATACGGCTTATCTTGATCTTAAAAGGCTTTAGCTCTTTTGAAAGATACAATGCCGTGGTTTCGCCCTCTGCATTGGAATCAGTGGCAAGTATTACTTCTTTTACCTTATTTTCTTTAACGCGTTTCAAAAATTCTTCTATCCTCAAGTCCTCTGGCCCTATGCCGTCCAAAGGCGAGATCGCACCAAAAAGCACATGATAGGTACCTCTGTAATGTCCTGATTTCTCTATTAAGATCAAATCCTTTGGCTCTTCTATGACACATACAATACTTTTATCTCTGCGCGGGTCATTACAAATCCCGCACAAATCTTGCTCGCTCAAATTCCCGCAGACCTTGCAGAATTTTACCTGCTCCTTTACATTGCTTATTGCCCTGGAAAATTTCTCCATCTCTTCCTTAGGAGACTGCAGTACATGGAATGCCATCCTCTCAGCAGTCTTTGCACCGATCCCTGACATTTTTTTAAAATGGTCTATTAAGTCTTGCATTGATTTTGTGTAAGCAGACATTTATGCGTTCCTTGTGGAGCGAAGGATCTTGCCGCCGAATATATTTAATGCGGCGTCTATCACTGGCTCTTTCTTTTTTAATTCTTCTTTTGTAATCGGAAGGGTCTCTGGTTCTGGCGTGTTTTTTTCAAAAACCCTATCTGTAGCAATAAATTCTAATTTCGCAGATACATCGAGTATTTGCGAAAACACTGCCTCTATAGAATCCTTGTTGCGCTTTTCCTCCAGGACCTCTCTGTGAAAATTAAGCTCCCTGGGAAAGGCTATAAAGATAATGCCGCCCTTTACATAATCTGGCTCACCCTCTGAAAGATATGAGGAAATCGACATCTTCTTGACTGCCATTGCCTTTACAAGGATAGGCCAGGCGTCCTTTACCCTTTTTATATCAATAGAACTATCTGCATTAACCGGCTGCACATTTTCTGTCTTATTTGGCTTTGCAATAGGCTTAACGCTCTGGTGTATCTTTTTGGAAATATCCTCGCGCATCGTCGGCTGTGACTTAAGAGGCTCTCCTTTATTTATATCAGGTAATTTTGCAATCAATTCTTCTATCGAGGCGACAGAATCCCTTGTCGTGAGCCTTATTATACAGAGCTCAAGAACTATCCTCTCAGGAAGAAGCCTTTTAATCATCTTCAGATTATTTGAAATTATATTTATAATATAAAATACATCACCCTGCGAAAGCGACTGTGACTGTTTCTTGACCTTTTCTATTGACTCTTTTGAAAGATCGATCAAATCTTCTGAGGATGCGCCTGTCTTTGCGATCATCACATTCCTGAAATGCTCCAGGAGCTCAAACAAAAACTGTTTTGCATCCTTTCCAGCGTTCAACAGATCGTTTACCAAATGAATCGCAGACTTTGGGTCCCTGGCTATAATCAAATCAGCGCACCTGAATACTATTTCCTCTTCTATTAATCCAAGGGATTCCACCACATCCTTTAAATGCACCTTGCCTTTGGAAAAAGACGAGACCTGATCAAGTGTGCTCTCTGCATCGCGCATGCTGCCGTCAGCTGATTTTGCTATATATAAAAATACATCTTCATCAACATTAAGCCGCTCTTCTTTGACTATTTGTCTTAGTTTGGCCACGATATCTTTGACGGGTATGCGCCTGAAATCAAACCTCTGACACCTGGAAAGTATTGTCGCAAGAACCTTGTGCGGTTCTGTGGTGGCAAATATAAATTTTACGTGCTGAGGCGGCTCTTCCAGTGTCTTTAAAAGCGCGTTAAAGCCATCTGTTGTTATCTGGTGGACCTCGTCGATTATATAGATCTTGTAACTGCCTTTTGACGGCGCGTATTTTACTGTTTCCCTGAGGCTGCGTATCTCATCAATGCCGCGATTTGATGCGCCATCTATCTCTATGACATCCATGCTTGAGCCTAAAGTTATCTCCTGGCATGATGCGCATTTATTGCATGGCTTTATTGAAGGGCCTTTTTCACAATTTAAGGCCTTTGAAAATATGCGGGCAGTCGAGGTCTTTCCTATTCCGCGCGGGCCAGTAAATAAATACGCATGGTGCACGCGCTTTAGAGAGATAGCATTCTTGAGTGTAGTGGTAATGTGTTCCTGGCCCACTACCTCATCAAAATCCTGCGGTCTCCATTTTCGTGCAAAGGGTAAGTATGACATAAATAATCAGTGGTTCTGGTCCGTCTTCGTTGAGCACTTATCGTGCTCAACTTCGCCGGACTCATCAGGCTTCGCTGAATGAATCAGGCGAAGCTGAATACGTTAAGTATTCAGCGAAGCCTGATGGCGGAGAGGCAGGGATTCGAACCCTGGATACGAGTTTTCACCCGTATGGCAGTTTAGCAAACTGCTGCCCTAGCCACTAGGCGACCTCTCCGTGTTTACAAACCCACATTGTAATTAAATTGCAATGCGGGTTTGTATTATTTTCTCTTCTTCCTAAAAAATTCCTTCATAAGGGCGCTTGACTCTTCAGCCAAAACACCTTTTTTTACCTTAACTCTATGATTTAGTTTCTTATTATTAGCTATGTCTACTACTGATCCGCATGCGCCTGCTTTTGGGTCGTCTGCTGCATAAAAGAGTTCTTTTATGCGAGCCAGTACCATAGCTCCTGCGCACATGCTGCAAGGTTCAATTGTAACATAGATCGAGGCCCCTATCAACCGTTCATTTTGCAGGTGATTCGCCGCCTGCGTAATAGCTATCATCTCTGCATGCGCAGTAGGGTCCTTGAGGAGTTTTATCTGATTATGCGCCCTTGCTATAATCGAACCATTATGCACAATCACAGCCCCTACAGGCACTTCATCCATATCAGATGCCTTTTTTGCCTCCCGCAATGCCTCTTGCATATAGAATTCGTGCTTTCTCATATCTTCCTCTTAAAAAGCGCTATGCCATATTCCTCTGTCGTAAAAGGAAACGGCCCAAACTGTCTATATAAAATATAATTCTGTGCCACGTATTCCATTATATCTCTTGCATAATCTTTACCGAATACAGGATAGCC
>JAHILY010000114.1 GCA_018896815.1 Candidatus Omnitrophota bacterium
AGCGCATGATTTAATCCAGGGTAACCAAGGTCATTACATCGTTGATTCTATAGAGATAGCTTTAAAAGAAGCAGGATTTGTCGAGTATTTGGAAGATAGCGCAGGATCTATAACAAGATTTGAAGACCTCCCAACTTTCGGCATTATCCTTCCGACATCTTTAGAAGATGCAACAGAATCTACATTACTCACCTTTGGCCCGAGCTTGCCGATTGGCAGGGTAAGCATGCTCAACAAGGTTGTCCTTACAAATGTTGATTTTCGAGAGATTCTGAATGCCCATAAGGATGTTTTAGCTTTATATTCTACTGATGGTGAATTGGTACAATTACGTAGACTAATAGAGGATGGAGAAGTAGTTGGAGTAGGATTAGATATCGATTTAAATGCTTTGAGAGGTAAATGGGGCGATGGAATAAAAGCCCATGTTAATAACGTTAAAGGTATTGATTTAAGACGTAGATTCGGAACTATTACTCTACTAATGCCGCCTCCTTGCGATGTAATAGTAGAGGAGCATGGAGTAGGTTCTCCAGAGTCCTTGATTGAAACTATAGATAAACATTCTGCAGATAATGGAGTTTTGGTTTTAGCTATACAGACAAGGCCAGAAGCACTTCTGCCATTCGAGGAATATCTTAGCGAAGTTGGTTTTAGGTATAGATATGCATTTAGAGAGGGACAATTAGAACATCTTCCGTTTACTGGATGGATGGCAAGGGCAAGGAAAGTACAAGAAGAAATAGACTTACCCTTGCTCTATATTATATACAGCAAAGAGGACTTGGTGCTTGATAAGAGAGAAGAACAGAAGGGTATTATGCAGCAGGGGCTCATTGAGCTGGCAAGGGATTGGCAGGGTTTTCAGGGTGAGGCGAGGAAGGATAAGCTGAGAGAGCTCCAGGCCCTGCTTATGGAGATATTGGAGATCGAGCATTTGAGTCAATTCAGGCCTACCAAGCCTGTCAGGGCCATAGTCCCGGCTGCTGGCATGAGTTCAAGGATGGCTGAGGCGTATTCAGGGCCAAAGGTATTGTATCATGTTGCAGGCGAGCCGATACTTTTCCATGTCCTTGGAGTTCTTTCTGCATATGATAATAAGCCAGTGGTAATTGCCAGGCCTGGCCAGAGATATAGAGAAATAGAAGACAGGCCAGGTGAATGGGAGGTAGTAGATGAAGGTGCGCATGATGACGGCACATATGAAAAGATCAGGGATGCTATAGCCAGTGCAGGTTTAGACATAGATGTTAGATTCGTGGCACAGGATGTGCCCATGGGTGACGGACACGCAGTATTACAGGCAGAGGAGCTTTTAGAGGCAGAAGGTTTTGACGGTCATGTGATTGTTGCGTTGGGTGACATGGCAGTCCTGAATCCAGAGACAGTCCTTACTATGCTTATGTTCAAAGAGGCAGCAGATAAATTAGGCATGGATGTGCCGTTTATTGTAGGGACGAACGTAACAAGGGTAACTGCAGAAGAAAAGATTTATGCGCCTATAATTCGAGATTCAGAAGGAATGCCTATTGGCAGTGAGAAGGGATTAGAGTTAGAGATTGGACAAATCGGAGAGGATGATGTTGGTGTATTTGTTGGTAATGCTAAGGATATATTTAAGGCGTTAAATGCATACCCCTACGAATTGCGAGATGGTCAGAGATGGTATATCAATCCTATAGATGGAACACCGAATAAGAAAGGCGAGATGAACCTCGTTCAGGTTATAGCTATGTTTGCCCAAGAAGAAGGTAGAGAAGTAGTTGCGCTTCCTATGGCTCGCAGGGAAGAGTTTCAAGGTGTAAATACAGAAGAAGAGGCTGCGCTAGCCAGTGGATATCGCCAGGACATGGAAAGAGAGGCAATAGATAGAATTTCTCAATCCCAGGATGTAGATGACCTTGCCAATATCCTGGTAGTTACAGAAATCACAAAAGAGATAGTCCAGGCGGTTTTGGATAGAATGAGTTATCTTTATCCTGAGGATGAACAAGGCGCTCAAGCTGGCATAGCAGATATTTCTGATAGACTCAGTTTATTCGGCAATGGTGCAAGAGCTGCACAGTTTAATAGTTTATTAGCTACTTTAAGAGAAACCAAGACATCCTTTGCAAGAAAGGCGTGGGGTTACCTCGAGCATGATATCAGATCCATAGATCCCCAAGTGCAAAAAAAGCAAAAACCTTTCATCTCAAGGCTTTACCATGCTATTAATAGAACTCTATTGCATGAAGACGGGATTGAGGGAAAGATTAGAAGAGGCGAAATATATCCTTTTGTGAATTTAAATTTAATGAAATATGGTGAAGAAAAGCATGCTGTCGAGCTTTATGATGCAGAACGCGAGATTAATATTGGTTTCCTTCCTATAGCAGGAAATCCTCTAACCTGGGGACATATTTTGATTGCCTTTATGGCTCAGAATATTTTAGGACTAGATTCAGTGGTATACCGTGTGCAAGGTGAGATTCGTTATAAACATCTTGCATCTTCAGAAGATGTGACAGTAGAGGAACGTCATAGGATAACGAGAGAAGTTATAGAAAATGTCTTTCCACTTATACGTTATACTGACCTTGGAAGCGAACCAGGAAATGAACGGGAAGGTTCAGAAGACATGCATCGTTTCCTTGAAATGAATAAGGATCGCAAGATTCATATTTATTATCTATTTGGTGTAGAAAATGAAGAACGGGTAAGAAAATATATCAAACAGCAATACGAGGCTATAGAGAAATATAATTTTGGAACTAATCCTAATCACAGATTAACAGTTGGATTAATACATAGAGGAGAAGCAATTAGCCAAGAAAGAATTCAAGCAATTGCAGAAGAGATAGGTAGAGAACTTGGCCATGAACAAGTTTTAGATGTTAGGTTAGTTTACGATCCCGACATAGATCTCAATGTTTCCTCTAGTTACTATAGGGTTAGTCGTGATCCTGCATTTGTGCCAGCAGTAGTTCATGAATGGGCAAAAACACATGCTTACTATGGACATCCTCCAATAGATCCGCGAACTGGACGACCTCTTGCAGACTCTGAGGAAGAATGGTTCAGGCAGAAATTACAGCCAGTTGCTGAAACTATGGGAAGTCAGATAGAAGAGATGTTTGGAGAAGACAAAGATATTGTAAGAGTTTCCATAGATGGCGGCTCTGGCACAGGTAAAACTACGATTGCCGAAGAGGTTGCTAATTTCTTGGAAAAGAAAGGATATAAAACTGTAATCATACCTTTAGATATGCGATTAAAAAATAGTACTTGGCGTCACGCAATTGAGAAGTTAGTGGAAGGAAGGCAGCCTTTGAGTGAGGTTGAAAGAGAGCTTGTTACCGAAATAGCACAACAGATTGAACCAAATGAACATTACTACGATGAAGAGATATTTTTTGACCAGGCAGACATTTTGAGAATGCTGCAAGAGATTCACGAATTTTGCCTTTCTCAGCATCAAACACATGTTTTATCTATACCCGATGCCTATATTCGAGAGCCAGAAGAGAGAAAAGATAAGACAAAGGAAAGGGAAGATAGTGAATTTAGACTTGCTAAACCTATGGTTATAATATGCGAAGGCAAATATGCAAATCGTGAAGAGCTTCGGCCTTACTATGATATTCGTTATCGTTTAAAAGACCATCCTGACCGCTCCCAGGCATACTTTGAGATAAGAACAAGGATATTACGGAATCCGAAGGATGCGGATCGATTAATAACATTCTACAATTTGGGACTTGTTCCAAGTTATGAAACCTATATAGCCAGACCTGAAAATCAGGTAGATTATTTAATTGACATTTCTAATGAGGATTGGAAGGTAGTGTCTACACCAGGCGCCCGAGCCGAGTTGCAACAAGGCGAAGTTGCACTGTCTTCTTTGAGAGAAGAGAGAGGCAATGTTGGATTACAAGTATTACTTTCTTTAGGCATCTTCGGTGCGCTTGTGATTATGATTCCGGTTCTTACGCAGCCACAGGTTCTCAATGCAGCAAAGGACATATTCATCTACCTGCGATATGTCGTTATTGCGGCTACTGTTTTAGTTACGTGGCCATTATGGAATCATTATTTGAAATATTCGCCAGAATCTCCAGGGATGGATTTAGGTGTACCATCGATGTTTGATAGAATAAGAAGACAGGAAGAGTCTTTGAAGCTTGGAAGTTTATGGAGGGGGAGGGATGAGTTACAGAATAGAAAAAATCTTTTTGTTTGGTCATTTGTGAAAACGTTTTCAGGCACCAGAGCCTTGGCCACCGTAAAGAGATTGCTTCGTCCTTTTGGGGCTCGCAATGACGGTTATCGGATACCTGCATTCGTGCCAGGCACTGTGTTTGTAGATGTTCAAGAGAGAGTAATATCTGGTGTAGGGATTAGTGCTTTTGATGCTTTAGGTGATAGCGCTCAATACCAATCCAGAAAGCAACTATTATCAATATGGCTAAGGCAGTTATTAGAGCAAACACTTCAACTCTCCTTATCTGTTCGGAATAGAGCAAGAGAAGTCTTGCTTAATGCTGCTAAGCGAGGGATTAGTGTTTTTGATGTTTCAAGCGATAACGTTCTATCCCAAACAGAAAGAGCCCGATTAGCGCAAGACCTAAAAGGATTAGAGAAGCCTCCAAAGCCATTTTATTTAATCTCCTTATCTTCGTTGGGGCAAGCTACAATTCCAATAGTAATTAAAGAGATTAGTGCTAATGCGAAGCTTACCCTAATGAAAGGCCTAAATTTAATAAAGAATTCTGACGCCAGCATTGTTGCCAAAATAATGCTGGAGAAATTAAGCGACATTCTAAAAATGCCGTTTCGTCTTCCTGAACTAAAGAGAATTCGTTTAATCATATTCAACTTTAATATATCACATCTATTGTATTTGTCAAGAAGAATGGTCCCATTTCCAGTTAGCGTACAAGGCCCCCGTATGTTCACGTTTGATAAAATTGGCGATGTGTGGCCGAATCTTGCGCTCCTGGCATTTGGTTTTGCCTTTGTTCACATCATTATAGAGTGGGGTGTACGTATAGTTATATGGATTATGCATAGAGGGGATCCAGAAGCAGAAGAGCGTGTTATTAACGAAAGACAAGCGCAGGCAATGTTGGATTTCTTTAAGAGGACATTCCTGGAAGGGGTTACGCTGACTGTAGAAGAGATTCGCAGGGAGATGAATGGAGTTCTCAGGATATTAATTTATGAAGAGGATATGGAGCCAATACTTGAGAGGTTGTGTATTGAAGGCGTATTGGCAAAGGTCAATGGAGGCTATAGGACATGTGACTTAGGCGTGTTGCGTTCAGGAAGCGCTTTTGCGATAGATGGCCGTGGGGATGCAGCGCGTATCTGGGGACAGAGAAGACGCATTGTTGCTACACCTGAGGGGATACGGGATATATTGAATGGCGGTCACCTGACGTTTTTACCGAATGTGATTAGGAGATTTCTAAGGGCTGAATACGAGGCCTTGCCTTCTGGTTTTGAGCAAAAAGCAGCGCAGTCAACATTAGATGCGTTTTTGAATGGGACACGGGCAGTATTGGAGGCATCTTTGCCAGAAAGAGGGCCTGTTGTATTGGGGTCTGTATTTGGTATGGCATTATATGAACCTGCAAGAGAAGCTGCAACAAGGCTTCATGAGGCCAAGACTAAAAAAGAAAGAGACGGGATAGTCAGTGAGTTTGAAGAAGCAATGTATGAACTGGCTGCCAGAAGGATACCCGGCAAGGTCGAGGTTGAATCTTTAAAAAGAAGTCCTTTCTGGGGCAAGGCAATACCTTTCTGGGCAAGGATTTTTACCATGATCCATGATCCAACATATAGATACAGGCCTACGCTGGCATTATATTGGGCCACTGAAGACTTGAGGATAAGGACCTTTCAGGAAGAGGGCCAGGATTTCTATAAGGATGAAAAGGATATGTTTTCCGAGGCATACCTGTCAGTTGTTCCCGGGCTGTATGATATGTGTGAGCGGAGATTTGGCTGGTCTCACGAAAAGAAGGATATAGCAGGAATAGCTGAAATGGTTACAGCGCTCAAAGACGACCATAAGATAGGTCCGGCATTGCAGGGGATAGAGGACCGTGTTGCAGGTATGATAGGGCAGGCAGTATTAAGCCCCCGGATTAGAGAGGTATGGGATGAGTATAAAGACAGGCTGGATTTACAAACAAAGCCAGAACAGGAATATTTGGAAGAGCTGCAGCTCTTAAGGGTCCAGCAGGAGGCATTGAGCTTAATAGGCGCGGCTGGTAATGGCACTGATTTTTCTGATGCCTCGTTTGTTGCGCTTTCAACTGAGACAGGTTTTAGGCCAGAGGAGTGGGTTTTATCCAAGATAGGCGAGGCGGTAGAGAGGGGATTCGATATAGATGATACGGATGAATACTTTGAGATCATTGTTAGGGCAAAACTGGAATTAGAGGCAAGGATATTAGAATTAAACAGGTATGAACAAAGAGAGATAAGGGATGATGAGAGGCCAACCATTTTTCTCCTCACTGATAATTGCGGCGAGGTAGATGTGGATTTTCTAAAGGTAAAGGCATGGCTGAATATGGGATTTAATGTGGTTATTGTGAGTAGAGACGCGCCGGCCCTAAATGACACCACTGTGGCAGATACCAGGCGGGATTTTGAATTCTTAACTCAGCAGGGTTATTTCAGTGAATATCCGCCTGGCCGCGTTGAGATTGTGTCAAGCGGGGCAGGTATGTTTACTCCAGCGTCAGAATTAGGGATAAAGATAGAGAGTCTGATGGAGGGTAGATGGGTGATATGCATTCATTCCAAGGGCCAGGCAAACGCTGAATCCCTGACGTCCTTAGAGAGTACCATTCCTATAGTGTTTGAACTGATGTTGAAACAGCCTGACAGGGTAGATCTCTTTGGACATTTAGATGAGTATTCACTTATTCTTATGGTCAATCCACCAGTAGATCCAGAAGCAATAGAGGCGTGGGAGAGGGCCCTTATGCTTTCCTCTGAAGGCGCTGTGCCTTTGTATATGCTTGAAGAGGTTCAGGCACAGTTTCTCAGGCACATACCTGCTGTTGATCCTTATAGGGTATTTATATTTATGGGCGAATTCGCTGACCATGGAGATGAAACAGCAATAGCCATGCAATTGTGCAAAAATATAAGTAAAGGGGTTGTGCTTGATACAACACAAGGCCCGATCAAGATCGGTAATGTGCCTATAGAAGAGGGGGTTACAATAAAAGGCCCTGCCATAGTCAAGAATGGCGCAAGCATAGGCCCAGGATGCGCCATAGAGGGAGCAGTAGTTGAAGAAACCAGGATTGAAACAGGAACGGTTAAAAGGCAGCGTGTTATTAAGGGCAGATGGTACAGGGAGCCAAGGGCTGGTGAATATGATACTATTGCTCGTTTAAATGGCCTTGGCATTTCTGCTGTATCAACTGACCGTTCGCTTTTACAGGCGCTTGGAAGAGGAGGCGTAGCGCTGGAGGGTTATACTGATATATTTATACAAAAGGGCGCAGGCGAGAGTGATGAAAAAACAGCAGCCCGCATGGGTAGAGGCACAAGAATCTGTCCGAATGTAGTGATAGGTGAAGGTGTTTCTATTGGTGAGGGATGTGTAATTGGTCCAGAGGCATTATTTAAAGGTGAAATCACTGTAGGAAGAGGCGTTGTACTTAGACATTGTAGAGTATTGGGCAAGGTCAATATAGCGCCTGGGCTTATTATTTCAGGAGCAACCTTAGAAGATGAGAATGTATATGCTTTTGATGAGGATGCCTTAAGAGGTAAAAAGGTCTCAGGCTTGATATTTGACCCAGTAGAGTTAAGGATAGCAGCCGCAAGAGTAAAGAGAGAGGATGCTGTGCGTCATAGTGTGTTGGACGCAATGGTATCAGCCGCGGGGACTATTGAATCAGTCAGGCATGAGCTTATGCAACATGCTATAGAAAGTCTTAATGCTGCCCAAATTCTTATGCATGAGTTAGGGAAAGAGCGGACTATATCTAAAGAACAGAAAAGAGGAGTACTTAAAGCAGTTGATGAACTTTTAGATAGCGCTATTGTTGATAATCTTACCTGGGGTGAGGCAAAGTCTTTAGTTTATGATATGCTCTGGGTATTTGCCAAGTCTCCGTTTCAATCATATAAAAGAAGGCAGGATCTGGAGGCATGGCAAGGCGCTATACCATTAATAGAGAGAGTGGATGAGCTTGAAGATGAAAAGATGCGCTTGAGGATGAGCATGCTAATGGCTACTATGGCTAATATTAGTGTATTTGATAGAATTCGCAGCGATAGTATTTGTGGCAGATTTGACTCTATTGTGGATATGGTAAAAAATAGAGCCGTTTCTGATTATGAGATCGTGAGCGCTGCAAAAGAATTTTTGCGCACAGATCACTCAGGACAGGTTATAGATTTACTGCTTGAAATCCCTCGGCATGAGAGGGAAAAGAAAACAGTCCTCCTTAATTTCAACAACGCTGGAGAGGCAGTTTATACCCTTGTGTTTGCAAGGGAGCTGCTTAAGTCAGGCTACAATGTTGCCCTGTCTGCCAATGCCAGGCCTGTGGATGACAACTACGACATAAGAGACTTAAGAGACCTTTTTGATCCTGATAATGTTAATAGCGCTAATGTAGAGAGATATTTAGGCAGATGGCCTGACAGGATCAGCGTAATATCCAATGGTTCCAGGAAGCCTGACCTTGATTTGACGGATGTTGATAAGGAATTTGAACAGGTTGCCAGGGATAAGGATACGGTATTGATGTGGTCCACAGGCATAGAGCTTGCCCGGGTTGTCTGCAGCGCTGCTTGTTCGGGACTTCCTGTAAATACTGCGTGTTCACTCTGGGTAAAACATTCAGAGGATATTTTAAGGGCAGTAGGCCTTAGGGTTGGAATAGGCAAAGCAATTATAGGCTATGTTGGTAAAGGCGGCTCATCGGGAAGGCTTATGATTTGGAGGGAAAATGTAGAAGAGTTAATCAAAGGGTATATGAGAGATGAGATTGAAGAAGGAGAGATTTTAGAGCACTGCAATGTATATTTACCAAGGACGACTGTAACTACTGATTTTGGCGGAAGATTATTAAGAAAAACTCGTTACGAGGCAGATCAAGGAAACTTCCTGCAGGCCATAAGGTATCTTAAGGCCAAAGGCTATACTGATAGTGAGGCAATGTCTTTATTGATACCCGATAAAGAAGAACTCTCTGGTGATTTACCCCTGGACATTCTGTGGCTAAATGAAGTTGATAGAAGGGCGGATATCCTGGCCGAGTTTGTGGAATTTGAGGATAGCTTAGAAGATATTGCGCAGATTTCAATCATGGGCCCAGATTATATAAAGGTTGTAAGCAGGGCTATTTCTGATGTAGGGATGTGGAATAGATTTTCTATAGAACGGTTTGGGCATGAGGTCGGGAAAGAGCTTTATGAGGATAGAAGAAATGGGCCTCTTGTATTGAGAGACAGCGATAGATTAAGGGATCATGTAGTTAGAAGAAGAAGAGAAATTCTTAGAGGGGAAACTCCAGCCGGTATTGGCTTAAGGTCAGATAGGGATTTAATGCACAATGTCCTTCCATTAGTGAATGGAGATATGAATAAAAAAGGATCCCTTCCAAGATCTGGCCGGGTATTGGATAACATACTGAGAGATGCGAGTTTTTATAAGATACCATATCATCTTGTTATAGATCGTCTGGTTAGGAATGTTAGGTCAGGGAGAATAGGGTTTGCCGAACTTACGAATATATTGCATGGAAAGGGAACCGTAGAAGATTTTCCTCAGACATGGTTAGATGCTGAGATAGAGGCCTTGTCGAGAGAATGCGCCAAGATACAGATATTTGTAAGAGACAATATCCCTCCTGATTCAGCGAGGAAGACACATGAGACAGCAACGAGGTTATTAGCTATTGGGACCATAGTAAGAGGATTAGAGGTAGAGGCGCTCGGAGATATCTTGAGCCTGGCATTTAAGGTTGGTGTAACCGAAAGGGCGCTTAATAATATAATCAGAGGATCCGGCGCCGAACCACTCGATATAGCTATAGGAGTCGAGCGCCTTATGGATACAGAGTGGTTAGTTAGCGCTATTGGTAATGACGAAACCCTGACACCGCATGCTCGAGAAATCCTTTTATCAGGATTGGCTCGTCAAGAAGGAAGAGGCCAGCTCGGACTGATTTTGCTGCTTGGTATTATTGCACTGCTATCTGCTAATGGATTTATCTTAATTCCCTGGTTAAAGGCTGAGTTTTTGGCTGGTGCAGGTACAAATCTTCTCCATGTATTAGCTTCAAGCATCTGGGGAATAATTGCAGCTTATCCAGCAGAGGTTATTTCTTTAGCTACTCTTCTCATAGGATTGGTAACTACATATCAGATTATAGCTAAGCTCATAAAGCGTCAGTTGATAAATGGACAGCCAATCGGAATAGTGATTCGCAGTGTATCTTTGAAGGTTGGGCTTCTCATGTTAGGGCTTGGACTATCCAAACATTATGTCTTCCCTGTTGCATCAGCAGCTCTTGCAGCCTTTTTGGAAACCACATTTACAGGTAACGTGGTTTTGGTCGCTTCAGCAGCTGGCGTGGGAACTATTGCATTTCTAAGTTCACCTTTAATAGCCCGTATTTTTCTGTGGATTGCAGAACAAAGAGAAACAAAGAGAAAATCAGTATTAGCTTCAGGATACGAAATGTTTAGAGGAAAACGAGAAATGAAGATCCTTCTTAGAGAGCTAATCAAAAGCTCAGGGGCTTCCAACCGTG
Organism: Candidatus Omnitrophota bacterium; assembly: GCA_018896815.1. GTDB lineage: Bacteria > Omnitrophota > Gorgyraeia > Gorgyraeales > Gorgyraeaceae > JAHILY01. The sequence continues at coordinate 10,776 of JAHILY010000114.1, forward strand.
ACTGGCTGCAAATGTTAGAGGACTATAGAAAAGTAGATCCAATAGGCCTGCAGAGAATAGCTCTAGCTAAATCAAGATGGTTGTTTGGTAGAGCAATACTCCTTGGGATTCCATATCATGACTTCTTTATAGAGGTATTGGATACAACTATATCTGATATTGTAGTTAAACAAGAGCTTTTATGGAAATGGATGCACATATATATTCCTGAATGGTTTAATGGCATATCTCGCACTCAAGAAGGTCAAGATTTTTCGTATTATCAGCTTCTTAAAATTACTACTTTCCTCTCAAGCATGTCTGAGGCCTTTGCTTCTCATAAGCCAGGCCAGACAGTTAGTGTTGATCCACATACAGTCGAAACAATGTATGAATTTATTGAGCATGGACTGGGAACTGAAGGCATGGGAAGGGTGTTCAGGGCCCTACTCAGACTTTCCAGAGGTGAAGTTTCTGCTTCGGCCCTGGCTAAACTGCGAAGGATTTATGAAACTCATGGCCATGATGAACCTTCCTTAGCTATGACAGTAGGTAAAAAGGCAGTAGATGGAGCTGGATCAGCAGCTGTTCGAACATTGCAGTACGAGAGTCAGAGGCAACAACGAGGGGGAGAGCCCTCTGTATTTAGGATTATCTCTGCTCTTATACAGGTGTTTACCAAACCTATTTTTGCTGGCTCTCTGGCATTTATGACAAGTTTTATCCACGGCATTTTGCGTGGCGCCTTTAGTCGTCGTGTTGCTGGCGCTATTAATTGGTATAGAGAGAGACGAGATGTAGGACGGTTTGAAAAATGGGCAGAATTTGCTATTAAGGATTTTCTGGCTGATTTAGTTATGGCAGCCATGATGCTCTCTCCTGATGAAGATGCTGCCACTAAAGTGATGGAGGCATTATTCAAGCTTGAGATAGATGACGCTGCACAGATTTTAGGTTGGGGTTTAAGACAGGTTATGGATATATATGGATCGCCTGCGACAGATCTTACCATAACAGAAGAACATTTTGATTTATTTATCCAAAGATTAATCAGTTCGGTTTCAAGTTATATGGGAGATTCCAAAGAACGAGAAAAACTTGTTCAGTGGGTTTTTGCATTCTTGCCTGAAGATGTAACTAGACAGTGGGTCATAGAGCTTTTTAACCGAGGTCAGGGTGAGAGAGAATTTGCAAAAACAGTGTTTCTCCAGATGTCTCCTGAGGCAGCGCTTTTGACAGTAAAGATGCAAGGATATGGTATGCTTGGTAAGTCACTAGCTGAATTACCTGCTATAGAGAAAAGGAATATTTTCTGGACAGCCTCATTTTTAGGTCCAAAAGAAGGCATTATTTGGTTACTCTCGCACATCAGTGCTCTAGGAGACTGGCAGACAGGACATTACCCCAATTTTGGATTTTCATTCGATAGAGAACAAGTAGATAAATTGCGCACAGTAATAGCTCAAGAGATTGCCTCTATGGATGAGGCACTTTATATAAGATGGCAGGGTATTTTAGATTATACAATAAATCAGTCTCGAGAAATGGTTAAAGAATTGCACTCAATTCCTAAGACCAGAAACCCTGTATTTCCTACCAAGGCAAAATCCTATTTATTCTTTAGTGAAGAGGAGTATAAAGATGTCTTGCATAAGTTGATGGTGAGCGTATTTTTGGAAATGGATGATCCTCGAGTTATAGAGATACTAAATAAGAAAGGACGAGGTGAATTAGGTAAGATATTATATGAGGGCTTGAAGGATGGAGGGTTTACCTATGAGTGGCAGCATGAGCTTCAGCCCCTTGCAGAGTTTGAAGCAATACACTATCTTATGCTGATGGCAATAGAGAAATTTAAGCATCTGATCCAGGCAATACAAAGAATTGAATCTGAAGTAGAGCGTTTGGGAGTAAAAGGAATTGATGAGGCACTTGGTTCTGAGAAGGTTGAGGCTGCGCAGGATGAGGGATTGCTGGAAGAAACAAAGGCAAAGATTCGTAGGATGTTGTTACGAATTACTGCACCGTATGAATTTGGGCCGGGCGAAGTAAGCGAAATAGAAGAAGACGAGAGAGTCTTTCGACATTATAAAGGAACAGTAAATATAGATGGTACACCATATGGGGTATGGACGGTAGAGGTAATCCAGAAGGATGAACAAACACGTGGACTTTTCTACTTCTTATATGAGGATAGAGAATCCATAGAGAAGGAAGGAGTAGAGCCGATTGCTCAGTTTTACTTGGTTTTGGATGATGCAGAATTCACTATAAACAACTTTATCATAGACCATGAATATCCAGATGGCATAAAGAGAATAAAGTTAGCCGGTGTATTGGCCATGATGGCCCTTAGAGATATAGATAGAGAGCTTGGGCTTTCCAATCTCATTGGAGTAGGAGCAGCCCAGTTTTCAGAGTCAACGCCCAGTCTTATTCATCTACTTGAGAGGGTTGGCATGAAGGTATTAGATATAGATACCATAATCGAGGCTATCTCCTCTTGTGATTGGTCTAAAGTTTCTATTGGTGATGGAGGGGTAAATAAAAATAAGCCCTATTTTTCAATACCCACTGTTTCTAAAGGTTGCCTGAAGGTTTTCTTTAAAGGGGTTACTAATAGAGAAAGATACGAAGAGATATTACGAGAAGAAGAAGATGTGGCTAAGCAAGAGATAATTAGAAGGATTGTGGAAGGAAGAGCTCTTCTTGGTGGTGTTGGCATAGATTATGGCTGGGATCCCGAGAGACATGAAGCCGTAGAGGAATTAAGGGCATATTTACATAGTTTACCCCTTAACCCTTGGCAGGAAACAGGTTTGCCCAGCCCACCAGTCAACATAGGCGGCAGAGGCGATGACTCAACAGGCAAAACCCCCATCCGCATCCAAGGCCCAATCACAGTTGAAAAAATTCAGGCGCAACTAGTGCGTAGCAAGGTTGAGGCTTGGGTTGATGTATATCATGAAATCTGTAAGCCCTGGGGCTCACTCGGGTCTCTTGAATTATTAGGTGAGATAGTAACGTCACGTAGAAACGATACAGAGAGTGCATTGGAGATGTTGAAGCAGTTGGATGGTATCGGAGAAGAGTTGGCCGTTCGTATTTTGGAAGGTGAGTATGAGCTTGAAGAGACTACTTTTAGAGAAATCTCGGATTTGATGGCTCGTATTAAAGAATTAGTTAAAACTGTTGAGGATTTACTTCTTGATATAGAGGCTGGAATTAGGCCGGACCAGAGAACAGCTGGCGTAGATTCCGATATCACTGATGTTAGAAGGGGAATAAGGGCGATTAAAAATATCCTTGCGGGCTATATCAGTCCTGAATTGAGAGTGATGGAAGAATGCGGTTTGAAAGCTTTAATTGAGAGCGAGGTAGATTTTGTAAAGTCATTTAGCTCATTTGTAGCGGGTAACATATCAATCGAAACAGAATATAAATCTGAACCACATATAATGGCTATTGAGCCTGAGATAGAAGAAGTTGTTTCAAACGTACTAAAAAATGCAGGTGAAGCAATGTATGATTCCGGAAAGGGCGATATAATAAAGGTAACCTTGGATTTAGATGAAGCCAAGCAGGTTGTTGTAATTACTATTGCTGATAATGGCCCAGGTATAAATGCTGAAGAGGTAAAACAGGTGGCCTTAGAACGAGGCATCATCAGTTCATCCGAGGCAGAACGAATGTCCCATGATGAGGCCTGCCAGCTCATATTTGAGCGTCTCGTTACTACCAAAGAAACCGGCATAGGTGTAGGCCTACATATTTGCAAGAGGATAATCGAATCCCACAACGGCACAATCACTGTAGAAAGCGAAGTCGGCAAAGGCACTACGTTCACCATCACCCTTCCCGTGTCCATCTACGAGGTGGACAAAGGTTCTGCCGAGCAGCCAGGCAACCCAGGTCATGGTGAAACATCAATCCCACAGTATGGGGAGTCTGATTTTTGGCCTGGTGTATTGGGAATCGACGCAGACGGCCTAATAAATTTAGGATTAATGGAAAAATGGCTACCTGGGATGATTACAGAACGCTATTTACCGCGCTTTAAAGATGCTCCCCCAAGAGTTATGGAAATCCTGAAAAGAAGAATGACAAAGCCAAAGTCTACCCATCGAGAGATATTGAAGTCTCATGCGGCTATTAACGGGCTTCTTGAGGCTTTAGAGAGTATAGAAGATAAGGAAAGAATATCGAGGATAGGAAAAACAATGTTATTAATAAATGAGTTTGATAACTTAAGTAGGGTATATTATCGAGAATTAAAGCTTTTAGGATATAAGCATTATCCTGTTATATTTCAAGGAATAGATTGTGGAATTTTTGAACATGACGATCCATATCCTGACGTTACTAAGTGTTTGATTTTACTTGGTAGAATGGTCCTTATTATGCAAGAGATAGATGATTTATTGCCGGAAGGTGAATCTCCGTATGTGCAACGGTGGAAGAGAAAAATTGAAGACTTCCTTAACCGCCAGGAGATTAAGGCATTTTTGGGATGTGAGAATTTTATGAGTATTATAGCACAAACGATGAATCCTTATCTCTTTGGCCAGAGGGGGTATCTGTCCACAACTCCTCCAGAAGAACTTGCAGCAAGAATAAAAAGGCTAGATTATTCAGAACAATTTAGATATGTTGACTTTAAACTATCCCGAAAAGGAGCTGTCCAATTTGCGAAGGAGTTTACACAAGAAACCGGCTTTTTCGAAGCTGCTCGAGGGGAATTTGAACAGCTCCTCGGCCAATTTGGTGATTTATGGGCATTAGAGGAGGTTGACGGCAGACTAGACCATATTGCCAAGCGCCCGTTCCTACGCCAATTCCCTGACGGTCAAATGCAGAGCCCCTTGGCAGAAATCGATTACTACTGCCGCATTGCCTTGATGATACTTGAAGATGGATATAAGTTACCTAATATACTACAACCTACTGGAACAATAAACCTAGCTTCCTATAGAAACCCACTGTTGATAGATGAACCTGAGATTGCCAGAGAGCATAGTAAAATTACAGCTACAGAAATTAATCTGGGAGGAGATAATTCAGCCCTTCTTTTGAGTGGGCCCAATATGGGTGGGAAGACTATGACGGCTCGTGGGATAGGATTAGCAGTTGTTCTAACTCAGATGGGATTTCCTATACCCGACGATAATCCTGAAATAGCTGTTTTTAGAAACATTTACACTGTGTTTCCTAGACCAGAACAATTACAAGCTGGCTATGGATATTTTGGCATGTTAGTTAAAGAAATCACTGATTTAGCTAAAAAAGTAGGGCCAGGAGATTTAGTTATTCTAGATGAGGTTCCAATAGGAACAGATTATAACGAACTCGTGGCAATAGCCACAGTTTTAATTGAAGACTTAATCAATACAGGCGCTACTGTAATTGTAACAGGACATTTAAAGAAGGCCTTTGAGTTTATAGCCCAGAGGACAAATCAAACCCCTTATATGCATACTGTAACTGAAAGAGATGGAAAAATCGTTCCTGATTATGGCTTAGCTCCTGGAATAGCCAAACATAGCCATGCTATTGAATTATTAAGCCAAGCTGGCTTTCCAGATGAAGTTGTTCAACTTGCAAGAAGATACTATGATGTAATTACACAAAAAGAAGATCCATCAAGTATACCTATGGTTTTAGATGTAAAAGAAGGAAGAGTTTTGTCTGATGGACAAGATGTGCCTGCCGATGGCGCTTCTATAGAGGCTGTTGTAAAAAATATCTATCCTGAAGAAAATTTCGCTTTTAAAGATACGCAGAAACGCATTGTTAATATTTTCCTTAATCCTGTAGCGTCTTTATTGTTAGATAAAGTTACTCGGGCATTAAAAGGAGAGGAAAAAGCTGATTTAAGCCGGGAAAGCGGGATAGAGATAATAGATAGGCGGTTGCATTATACAGAATTTTTTCTTGTTCAAGGAGAAGAATACTTAGCTGGCATGACAAAAATCCTCAGTATTTTTAGAGAGATGACTAAAAGAAAAAGACGATGGGAAAGAGTTGAATTTGATCAAGCTGAAAATTTGGAAAGAATTGAAGGTTTGGAACTAGCTTTAAGAGAGCTTGTATCCTATCTTGAACCTCTGAAAAAAGAAGATCCTATAGCTAAAATGATAAGAGATCTTGAAGAAGTTCTTGAAAAAGACATACCAGACTTAAGGGAAAGATTTGTAGAAAATGATATATCCGGACTTGAGAAAGAAAATCTTGATACACTACAATCAGGATGGGAAGGTAGATGGGAGACGCTTCTTAACGGTAGAATTATTAGAGGAGTTAGGCCATCGCTATCTCCAGGTCTCATGTTTCTAGATGAATATGCGGGTATAGCCAGGGGTATTATAAAATGGGGTTTAAAGCCAGTAAGATATTCTAACAAACAAAATGTCTTTAACTTAAAAAATAGTAGACCATTTTTCCCAAACACAAGCTTCTGGAGATCTAGTCAAAGTCCTTTTATAGAAAACGCAGTAGAGCAGTCTTTTGAAACTAATCCAGATAACCCTGTCATGGTTCTTACAGGTCCAAATTCTAGCGGAAAAACAGTTATGATGTTTAATAGCAGAATGAATGCCTTATTTGCCCTAAATGGCTTTTATGTATCAGGAGACTTAGAAATAAGCAAATTTGATAATATATATGCCTTTTTTGGTGGAAGAAATGAAGTTACAGCGGGGGAGAGTTATTTTCTTAATATTGTTGGAAGATACGCTGATATAATAAATCGAGTAACGCCTAATAGTTTGGTTATACTTGATGAATTACATGGGACAGATAATTTTGAACTAGCTGCTATTCAGGTTGCAGTCCTTCATTATCTTAGATCCATGAATTGCACAGTAATATTTAATACACATATTAGAGATGGTCTGAAAATCGTAGATCAGCAAGTAGGGCTTGATTTTTGGCAGACAGATGTGGAATATGATGCTTCAAGAGGCAAAGTAAAAGCCCTTTACACATTATCTCCTGATCCAAATCTAGAAGCAAAAAGTTATGGATTAGCAATTGCAAGTCAATGGCTCTCCCCTGGCCAAATAGCTCGAGTTAAAGAAGTACTTTCTCAATTAGATTTAACCGGAGCACAAACCGAAGCCGGATCGCCAGCCGAGCCACCCATCCCGCCAGTCGACGTAGGCGACAAAGGCGATGACAAGACTAAGCAGGTTATCAACGGGCAAGGTATGAAGGTCTATCGCGAGGATGTGGTGACTTATGTGGGCAAGACGATACGACCAGGACAAGAGGGTAAGCTCAGTGTCAAATTCTTCGAAATCTTTGATGTGCAGTTTAGCCCGGAGGCTCAAGCAAAGATCGAACAAGCAATCGCTGCCAGCCGAGGACGATTGATTCTACTCACCCGCGAGGAGATCATCCAGCGGCGATTATCAAAAGAGATAGATGGTCAAGTAGTGGAGATCGGTGCTGGAGAGAATGCTCCAGCCATTTTGGAAGGATTTGACAATTTACCAGAGGCTGAGCAGAAGCAGATTGCATCCCGATTGAACGAGGGAGTTTTCTATGGGGACTGGAGAGGACAGGTCGATGATGTTGAGCAGGTCCGAATTAGTGCAGCAGGTTTAACGAGAATCAAGGCGGGGGACAGATATCTCCTTATGAGGTACAAGAAGGATAATCCGGATGGGTCGTGGCAGTATGTTCCGATTGGGGGTGCTTTAGCTTATTTAGATGAAACCCGTAAGGCCTTGGAAGCCATGGGCGCTACAGAGTTTGAGGGAGATAAGAAGGCTCCACCTGAAAATGACTTGCGGTTTATGTTACCCCGAGAGCACTTGGAAATGTTTGAAGGGTGGTTTAATCAACGAGAGGGACGTGAGACGGATCCGCTTCGAGAGCTTCGCGAAGAGATGGCTGATGAGCTGGGGATATTCAGTCCTAACGAGTTTGATGTCTTATTGGAATCTTCCGAACCAACCCTATCCGACGCGCCACCTACTCCCCCCAGCCCACCAGTGGACGACTTAGGCAGTAGAGGCGACGACTATAGTGGCAGTGAAATAACAGCTGAAACACATAGAATCTGGCTGCTTCAGAAGATAGAGCAGGTAATCCAATCGATTCCCAGAACAATTGAGCACATAGAGGTCTTGATATCGCCAGGGTTAATAGATAAAGAGATAAAAAATGCCTTATTCGGGACAGAGGTTACCCATACCCTCGGCAGCTATTTAATACGAGAAGATCTTGCCAAGGCAGGTGTCTCTCAGCAAGAAATTGCAGTAATTCAAGAACGCTATGAACCGTTAAAGATAGCCTATCACGCAGATCTTATTCGGGCAATAGCCGGGATGACTATAGAAGAGATCCAAAAGCAAGAAGATGGATTGTTCAGATTCATCTGTGCTTTGGAACGAGATGGTTTACTTACAATTGATGAGTTATTTCAGCGATATCATAGCGCTGTACTTCCAACCTTGGAGACATATTACGCAGAAATGTTGACCCGCGCTGAATCTTTAGAGAGAGAATTGGGTATCTTTGGAACACCAGAAAGTTTAATATCATATTATCAGAGATTTGGAACAGAGTGGGTAATACAGGATAGTTCTGCTATAGCTCTAGACGATTATATTTCATCTTTGGAGCAACAAAGCAGTAAGCCTAAGACCGAACGTCTCCAGTGGCAGACTGTAATGAAGCTGCGTGGTCAAGAGAGGTCTTTGGATTCAGAATTCAAGAAGATTCGCAGAATCAGTCACGTCTCTCTGGATGTCCTAATTAAAATCCTGAGCAGACTGGAAATTCCGGGAGAAATTTTAGAATTAAATGATCAGGCATTAGATCAGGCGATTACAGAGGCAGTCAGAGAACATGGGCTTGAACGGTTTTACGAGTATCATCTCAATATGTTGAGAAAGGTTATGGACTGTTTCGATGCCATAGTGGCTGCCTACGGACGCACTTATGGTGTCCTACCTGTTGAGGTTGGTAAGGCCTTTGAGGAAACCAAAGAACGCATCCAGGCTACCCTCGTCAGATTGCCTGCTCAGCAATCCACCCCAAGCCAGCCAGACAGAGCCGTCGCGGATTGGTTTAAAAACTTGAGAGAACATACGCACTTAAGGGAACAACAGTTGGTTTTTGTCGGTGGAGAAGTTTCAGAGGAAACAAGGATGGCTTTAGAAGAAGGTGAACCTGTATCTTTGATTTTATATATTGGGCCATCTGACTCTCCTGAGTTGAGGAATGCCGCGATTTTAAGACAGAAGAAGGAAGAAAAAGCACTCATTGTGGGAATTGATCCTTTATATTCCCTCACAGTCATAGACATTCTTATGAATGCAAGAGCCAAAGTTGCAGAATTTACAGACGTTATCTTGATCCAAGGTAGATTCCAAGATATACCCAAAGGAGTTCTTTTTGATAAGATTTGCATAATTCATACTTTTCCATATAATATTGGAAAATTTTCTAAGTCAAGGTATGAGGATACAGCAGACTATGGTAAAGAAGTTCCAGATTGGGTAGAAAATATTGAGCGACTACTTGCTGAAGGGGGAGAATTGCTTATACTCTCGGAACTAAAAGAAGAAAATAAGGAAAGTGTAACCATTCATACTGAATTAGAGAAAATCGGACTGCAAACAAAGTTAGAATTTATTTCAAATAATGAACTACCCGAAGATATTAAAGAAATGATAGCAGGTACTATCTTGGAGCACCAACTTAAATTAATGGTTATCACTGCAGAAAGACTAAGCCCCACAGGCGAGAAATCCAGCGTTGGAGTTAACCCTTCCAAAGAGGAGCTTATTGGGCAGTTGAGGAGTCTTGCAAGGTCACCATATACAGAAATGTCCAGAGAAGAGATACCAACTGAGATTATAGAGATACAACATCATATTGATATTTTAATGAGAGAAATGGAAAGACAAGAAATCGAGCGTTTGGCATTGGTTCTTGAGGAGGAGATGGATAAAGTACTTGTCCAATACGAAGATGCTTATAACGCCTGTTTTGACATCCTTGATAGAATGGCTGAACTTAGTCCTCAAGCAGAAGCTCGTTTAAAAGCCTTATCGGATTCTATCAAGAGAGTTTTACAGGCATGGGAGAGAGTAGAAAAGGATGTTTTATATCAAAGTGGCAGAAAAAACTTTATTATAGAGATTAGTGATTCAGGTAAAATATTAATGAGTGGTGCCTTCCAAGATTGGAATGACATGATACAAACTATCCTATCAAGGTCTGAGCAGTGGAGTAAAGATTTATCATCTATCATCTCTCTGATAGAAACAAGAACGTGTTCACCATCTAAGTTGAGGGAAGGATCTAAATCTTGGAAGAGAAAAATGCTGAAATGTCGTCGCCTCACTAAGGAAGAACAACCTTCCTCTGCACAGATAGATGCAGCACGCCGGGTTATAGATAGACTACTACTTGAGGACAGAGAGTTATACCATCTTCTTACTGAACATGGAGCTAGAGTAGGTGGTAGAGACAGCGACTCTAGCAGCCAAGACCCCATCCGCATCCAAGGCCCAATTACAGTTGAAAAGATTCAAGCACAATTAGCAGATCCAACCATATCCCTTGCCCTCGCCTTCTTTGCTTCTGGTGGGGCATTTGAGGGATTGGAGGAGTTAGAGGTAAGGTTTGGGGCACAAGAGACAGGAGCAGAAATCGAGGATAATAAAAAGCTCATCCTCCATGTCACTGACTCATCACCACCGCTAAATACCTTGATCCAGTCCATCCACAATGCCCTGCCTGAAGTTGACCTTGCCAAAGTGCTCGCTAAAGCAAAACAAGCCCAGCCAGAGTTATTTGAAGGAAAACCAGAATTAGAAGCAGCAGTAGATAGAGCAATTGCACTTCAGATTCTTAAGCATCGTAATCCTCTCAGCTTAGCAATGGATTTTGTTATTGTAGGACGACATGACTGTATTATACCTGTTTGGCAAATACTACAAAGTTTAGATGTATTAGCTGAGAGAGAACAAGCTGGCATAATTCACAAAGTGGGTTGGAAGGAAATTCGTGAGATAATAATTATAAAAGAACCGCAAGAAACATTAAAAGAAATGGATGTATTGAGAGCAGAGATACAAGATGAAGACTATGATTCCCGTGAGATGGCGGTTCAAATTATCGTCTTTTTGCAAAAGCTGAAAAGATTGATAGACGAGATAGACAAATCTATATCAGGGGTAACATCAGACGTCCTTTTAGAGGATAAAAAGGCCAAAATGTATTTTGAAGGTATTAAAAGTAACATAGATACATTTAATAGGGCATCAAGCGAAATTATAAGTGGCCAATGGACATTTGAGAGAAGCAAAATCGACCTGAATGAAATGTTAACAGAAACTGCTGGGCTTGTGAGTCGCCACTTCCCAGTGACATTTGAAAATATAGAAATAGTTAGAGGTTTCGAAGAGAACATGCCATTAATGATGCTCGATAAATTACAGATGAGTCAAAGAGCTATTTATAATCTTTTACTCAACGCAGGAGATGCAATATCCGAAAAAGGCGGCATAGGTATAATAACCATAAAAACTGAGGTAATTGGCGATAAAGCTATCATTAAGATAACTGATACTGCTGAGGGAATACCAGAGGAGAAGCTCGAAAGGATTGGAGAATTATTTAGAACAGGTGAGATGATAAAAGACCTTTCCACTAAAGAAGGAATAGGCCGTGGCAAGGGATTATATATTGCCCGTAAGATTATTTGTGATGGTCACAACGGCACAATCAGCGTAGAAAGCCAAGTCGGCGAAGGCACTACGTTTGCTATCACCCTTCCACTTGCCCAGCCAGCCGAAGCCGCCGCGCCGCAAACCAAAGCCGCCGAGCTAACTAAAAAAGATTTAGGTCTCTGCGTCACTGCCGATACCCTTCTTCCAGTACTTCGTACTACCAAGTTCAAGGTTCAACCTATTGTAGATGTCCAAGTCGGTGACTATGTATTATCCCTTAACGAAGAAACCAAAAGAATAGAACCTCACAGGATAAACGCCCTACTTGATATGGGTATAAAGCCAGTGTATCGCCTTACTACAGCATCTGGCAGGTCCATAAAGACAACCGCAAATCACCCGTATCTTGTAAAAACATCAACTTACCAACTCAATAACTCAACAAGCTCAAAATGGATTAAGGTAAGTGACTTAAAGGTAGGTGATGAGATTGGGGCGCCGAAGGATAAGACAAGACTATTTTCCGATAGTTACAGTGGGTCGTCCTTTTTTGCAGATGCGTATCTTGGTTTTGGCAATTATAGTAAGCCCCTTACTGAAGACCTCAGGTTTGTTTCTATTAAGGAAAGAGAGGATTGCAGGAGTAGTGGATTCAATAGTTGTGGGCTTGATTTTTATGAGGATAATACCTGGATTAGAGCCAATGGGAAAACGGAAGATGTTGCTAAAATCGTTGTCAAAGGTGAGCAGGATACGATTTTCTTTAATGCAAAGATTGATAATCTCTTCATCAGAGGTTCCAGAGAGATTTCTCTCCAAGATAGAATCTATTTGGTAGCCAACATCTCTGATGGCTTTTATTGTAGCAATGAAGAAGCACTCATCAGCAAGGAATTTCATTTAGGCAGTCTCTTGGATAAAGACATCCTCGTTTTTAATAATATCTACAGCATAATGAACAGCTGCTTGGATATCTTCACGAGTAAGTTGGGGATAGCAATCAGTGAGGATTCGTTCAATAGTATAACCTGCCTCGATGAGTTCCAGAATCATATAAACAGGGATTCTGGTCCCTTTGATACAAGGTTTACCGAAGCAGATTTTAGGGTCAATAGAGATTCTATTTTCCAGAAAGTCATTAGCCATTATTTCCACCTCCAAAAAATACTATACCACAAGCTTAGAGATGCGTCAAGCCCTATCCTTAATAAGAAGAATGCCTATGCAGACACAATACCGGTTTCGCCGCTGGTTTGTAGCTCAAAGCTTATACATAGATCTAATGACCAAACATCAATGACCAATGACCTTGCCAGTGAAACTGGCAATAATGACCCAATTGCCGAAGGCAATTATACCGACATCCTCTGGGATAAAATTGTTTCAATTGAATATATAGGCGAAGAACACGTCTACGATATCGAGGTAGAAGGCACACATAACTTTATCGGGAATGGCATATTTGCGCATAATACGTATGTTCAAGCCAACCCACCCAGCCCGCCAGTCAGCGTAGGCGGTGGAGGCCAAAAATCTAGCGGCCAAACCCCCATCCACAATGCCCTGCCTGAAGTTGACCTTGCCGAAGTGTTAGTTAGAGCAAAACAAGCCCAGCTCGAGTTATTCAAATTTGAGATTCCAGATAAAGACGATTTAGAAAAGGTAATAGATTTTGATCTATCGGCACTGGATCAAGCTAATGCGCTTATTAGGGAACTATGGAGCTTATTTAAGCATAATGAGTTTGAGAAAGCTATGCAGGTTGCCCAAGCATTAGAGGCACGGAATGATATTCTGGTGATTCCGTACAAAGAAGGATATTTTGGATTAGATGGAATATATGACGGGCGGCCGAACCAATTTGAAAGATGGGTTTATGACTCACTACATCAGAGTTCACTTGATATTAGATATTTACGTTTTGTTATAGGAGAGTTACACGATAATTTCCACTATCATGCAAATATAGAAGATGACCAAGGATATATTATATGTGTGCCAGTCTTTGGTAGAGAACAGGATACACTTCTTGGATTTAAGATAGTCTCTATAGATGGAGGAAGTGGTATTAGGGATGCATCAACAGCTTTTTCTGTAAGAGATGAACCTCATCGTCAACGTCTTGGAAGACCTGCATTAAACGATATATGGAATGCAGCTTCGGCTGTATATATTGATAATCCAGAAAAAGGGCTTTTAATTTCTTTTTATTTTGAATGTATCTATGATTGGCCTGATGACTCAGGTTATATTGATGGAGTAGATATGTCCAGTGTGAATAAAAATGACAAGAATATTTATTACGGAAGAATTTTAGGCTCGTTACCTCCACCAGTTACGGCGGCGGAAGAACTCAGGAGATTTATTTCAGAGTTAACTCAAGTCGGTCCTGGTGGTGATATATGGCACGCACCTGCCTTACAGGAAATTATTGATATTGCTTTAGGCAAGAGAGACGCTTTGGATATTTCACCAGATGAAGCAAAGA